>JANNEF010000447.1:0-6523 GCA_031378375.1 Verrucomicrobiota bacterium
TCGCGTTGGTCGGCACGCCGACGAGTGTTGGCGGCATCGTGTCGAGCACCGTGTTGGTCTGTTGGCAAAGCGCGAGGTTGCCGCACGCATCGGCGGCTTGATAGGCGCGGATGATTTGGATTGCACAGCCGTTGGTGACAAACGTGTCGCCCAGATGAATCACCACCACGCCGCCGGCGGTGCTGGAGGAGCTGACGGAATTGGTGTCCGGCGCGGGCGCTTCGCCGAAGCACTGGAAGTTCGTTCCAGCGGGGCAGGCGATTGTCAGTGTGTGCGCGACCGGGCAGGTGGCGGAGTTCGTGGCGGTGATGGTGGTATTCGCGCAGCCTTCCACCGCGCTGGCGATCAGCGTGTCGGTGATCGAACAGTTGGTGTAGCCGGCGGGAACGGTGTAGCTGCCGGAGAAGTTCGTGGATTGACCGGGGTCCAGCGAACCAAAGTTAGTCACCAGCGTGCCTACCGAGGGCTGGTCGTTGACAATGACAATGCCGGTAAGCACCACGTTGCCCGCGTTGCTGACGATGCCGGAGAAGACCAGCAAACCACCGGGCGCAACGGGGTTCGTGGGGCAAAACTTGGTGACCGCCAGCGCGGGCGTCCCACCGCTGACCGCTGCTTCAAACGCGCCGATGTCAATCACGCCACCCACGATGCGCGCGAAGCCGCGCTGGTCGGTCGCAGGCGCGTCGGTGTTGTCGCCGGCGTTGATGGCGATGCTGCCGCAGAGCAGCGCGTGCGTGAACGTGGAACCGCCGTTGTTCTGGAGTGGGCCGAGGGCGAGCGCTGCACCGGGGACGTTATACTGGTCGCCAGGCCCCGTCAGCACCGTGCCGCTCGTGCTGCCGACGAGGTTGTGCCCGTCGGAGTAGAGTGTCGAAAACCCGCTGTGAACCGCGTCAACGGTCGCCGTGTTGGCGGTGAAGATGGAGTCGTAAAGTTCACTGTCGCCGTCGGAACTAAAAATCCCACCGCCATCCATCGCGGAAGCGACCGCCACTGAATTGCTGACCACCGTGGAGTGGAACAAGCCGACAAAGCCAAACTCATTGGCGAAAGCTCCGCCGCGATTATCGCCCGCCGTCGCGCCGCCACCGCCCGCGACGGAGTTGCCGCTGAAGGTGCTGTTGGTGGCGTAGGCGCTGCCCGAATCATTGGCCACCGCGCCGCCCTGTCCCAGTCCACCGGTGGTTCCCGCGCCGCCGCGCGCTGCGTTGCCACTGAGAGTGGTGCCCACCATGACGATGTCGCCAAATTCGCTGGCCAGGCCGCCGCCCTCAGCGAGGCCGCCGTCACCGCCGACACTCGCGCCGCCGATGGCGGAATTTGCGTCGAGCGTGCTGTTGAGCAAATCAATCCCGCCGAACGTGGTGGCGACGCCGCCGCCCTCGGCCTTGCCGCCGTTGCCGCCCGCGCCAGCCCCGGCGGCGGCGATGTTGCCGCGGAGGCGGCTGCGTTGCGTGAGGAGATCGCCCAGGTTGAAAACGCCCCCGCCCGCACTGTCGCTGCCCGCGCCGGCCGTGCTCGCGCCCGCCAGCGCGGAGTTGTGGGAGACACTGCTGTCGAACAGAACCACCGAACCGTCCCGGTTGTTGTGAATGCCGCCGCCCTGGCTGGGCGCGCCGGTCACGCCGCTAGCCCCGGTGGCGAGGTTTCCGTCCACGACGCCCTCATCGAGGCGCAGCGTCTGCGCGTTGAAGATGCCGCCGCCGAAGGCACCGCCCGCGCCGGTGGCGGTGTTGCCGGTGATCACGCCAAAGAAGTTCGACATCGTGCCGACGTTGTAAATGCCGCCGCCGAAACCCCCGAAGTCGCCACCGTCCGCCGCGTTGGTGCTGACCGTGGTATGGAACAGGATCACGCTGCCATTGGTGTTGAAGATGCCGCCGCCCAGGCCGTGGATGCCGGTGCGATTCGTGGCCACGTTGCCGGTGATGACCACGTTGCTGAGGATGAGCGTGCCTTCGTTGCGAATGCCGCCGCCGGTGAGGTCGCGGCCGTTGTTCACCGTCAGGCCCGCGATCACCACGTCGCTGGAAAGGACGTTGAAGATGCGGAACTCCGGCGTGCCCACCGCCGTGCTGCGCTGGACGGTGAGGCTGGCGGCGCCCGGGCCGGCCAGCGTGAGGCCGTTCTGGCCGAGCACCAGCTCGCCGCTGGTCAGCACGATGGGGCCGGCGACGGAGAAAGTGATGGTTTCCCCGGGCACGGCGGCGGCGAGCGCGGCGCGCAGCGAACCGGGGCCGCTATCCGCGGCGGTGGTGATGTTGGCCGCGTGCGCGCCGGAAGCGGCGGTCAGCGCGATGAGTGTACAGAGGAGGGGCAGCAGCTTTTTCATGGCAATGAGGAAGGGGCGGGACGGGCATCCTTGCGTCCTGGGTGGCGGGAGCTGGCATCTCATCCATGGTATGCAGCACAACAAAAAGTGAAATCAGGTGACGAGCGGTGGACTGGGAAAAACCCGCGCGGGCGGGAAGCGGAAGCGCCGTTGCAACGAAAGGGGCGGCGCCGTTGATCCCGTCTGGCCCAGGCGACCAAAGCGATCATTACTCGCTCCGCCTGACGCCATGTGGGAGGCGCGGCCAACAACAACGAAATTCACACGCAACGAAATGACCGCTTTGCCGTTTTCGCGCAAGCGAAAAAATCCCCCGCGCGCGGCGGGCCAGTCCTCAGTGAACCAGCGCCGACGCCCGTTGCGCCGCCATCCCCACTGATTCACCGATTACTGGCCCACTGGATGACTTCCCCGGTCCCCCGCTACGCCGCCAGCGGCAGCGCCTGGGCCGGTCGTTGCACGAACATCGCGCCGCTGCCCACCTCGTTGCCCGTGGGCAGCGCATGGTTGGCGGACAGCCCAATGATGAAACCAAAGCCTTTCACCCGCCTCCTACCCACATCTTGGGTTGCGGCTCCGCCGCGCTGCGTCCATCCGTGGTCCTTCTGCATGGATTCGGATTAGTTGGATGGCCCGTTGTTTTTTGACGCTCCGCAGTTCACGGATGAGCGCTTGAGCTTCGCTGCGAAATTCCGCAGGCGTCGGATGATCGCGTTTCCTCACCTCTCCGTGAAGAACCGGTACATCGCGCTCCAAACAAACACGGTGGCGACCAGCGAGGCGATGGCCACCATCACCCCCGGACGTCGCAGTTGTTTTAGTTGCAGCCACATGGCAATGCCCGACAAAGCCCAGAAGCACATCAGGATCGCCATCGCGTCCACGAACGCGGCATGCACGGTCTTCATCCGCTCGGATTTTTTATCCGACGGATAACCACGGGACATGTGCAGAGTAGTCAGATAATCGGGCACCCGCATGGGTCGCGGCTCGGGATTGAGGTTCACCACGCCGCTGCGCAGGTCATAGGTGGCCACGCGACGTTCCTGGCCGTGTTCGACGGGAAAGGTCAGGCGCGGAAAATCGCCGTCGCCCGTCCACTTGGTCGCGGATAATTTCTGGTCGGCCTGGCCGGCCGCGGCCAGCAGGGCGTCTTTGGTCGCGTTCAGCAGGGCCGCGTCGTTGGTGGCCAGCGTGACTTTTTCCTCCGGCGGTCCGGGCGGCGAATGCGAGGTCGTGCCCTTGCGTGCCTGCCGGTCGAACGAGAGGGAGACGGAACCGCCCGCGTCGTCCTGGCCTTGCAAGCTCACGCCGCCTTGAAGCTGGGGCGCTCTTTCCGCAGACAATCGGTATTCCGCCGCGCCCGCCGTGTCCTTCCCGGTCGCATTCATCGCGGCCACGACTTGACGCGCCAGCGCGTCCGGCTCGGGCCACTGCGGCAGCGCGGTGCCGTCCACCGTCCACTCGATGGGTTTGGGGGCTGCCGCGCCGCCCGGGGCAAACCAATTGCCGTGATTGAAGATCAGTCCGGAGAAGCCATACATCGCCACCCACGGCGCTAGGAAGAGGCCCGCATACAGATGGGTCCGGCGCACGATTTTCATCACATTGATCGCGTTCACCCCCATTCTCCGCAGTGGATTCACTGGGGCACACTGAACGGAGTTGGGGGATTCTTCGAGGGTCGTTTTCATTTTTTGATTTCGGTGGCGGTCGGTTATGGGATGCGCCGAACTCGACTGGCGTAACTGCTGTCCGCGTGCATCGCCTACGACCAGTGTCGCCGCGTTTCGAGTGAAGTCGATTTGGATGCTGTAAAGAGTCTGTAAAGCGAATCGCCCGTTCGCCCATCGGTGCTACGGCCGGGGACCGGTCGCACTCCGAACGAATCGTTACGGATAAAAAGACTTGCCAACCGCGCTTGAAGGCACAAAGTCACTGTTAATTAATTCGACGCAAGAGTCATTGTCGCTGGAAGCGCGGAGCGTCCCGAAAGTAAATTCTTAATTCAGGTGACGAGCGGCGGACTGGGAACCACCCGCGCAGGCGGGAAGTGGAAGCGGCGTTGCAGCGCAACGGGCGGCCTTGAACCGTGCTCGCGCCGGCGATCCAAGCGATCCTCGCTCGCTCCGCCTGACGCCATGTGGGAGGCGCGGCCAACAACAACGAAATTCACGCGCAACGAAATGACCGCTTTGCAGTTTTGGCGCAAGCGAAAAAATCCAACCCGCGCAACGGCTGCCAGTCATCAGTAGTTCATTGAACCAGTCGGTCAGCAAGTCAGTGAACCAGCGCCGGCACCCGTTGCGCCAGCGTCCCCACTGATTCGCTGATTACTGACCGACTGGTTACTTCGCCGGCCTACGCTGCCAGCGGCAGCGAGCTGGCCGGTCGGTGCACCAGCATCGCGGCGCTGCCCGCCTCGTTGCCCGTGGTGAGAATCACATACACCTTGAACGCCACGCGGGCACCGGGCTGGTTCAGGCCGAAGGGCGTCAGGAACTCGCGAGGATCATTCGGGCCGCGCGTGTCGATCACGATCGCATCCTCGTCGCTGTAGTCCTCGCCCACGTTGCCGCGCAGTTGATAACCTTGCAACATCGTGTCCGACGAGGCGTCGTAAACCACCTTCGACGAATTGGGCGCTTCAAAGATCGCGCTCGCGTTCACGGCGGCGGGCGTGTGGCCGGGCAGGGGTGTCAGGCGCGGCATGGTCTCCACCAGCGTGGGGAACTCCCGCATCTTGTCCGGCACTGTTTCGCGATACGCCCGCATGATGGCGTAGGTCTCGTCCTGGATGCGGTTCCGGTCGGCGCGTGCCAGGCCCGTGTCCTGGGCCTTCGTGCGCTCGTCGCCGTAGGCGAATTGCAGCGCCGCGATCCCGCTGGCGAACGCGCCCTGAGTCGTGTTGTCCGGCAGCAACAACGGCAGCGTCACCCCGGCCGGCGCCGTGCCGGTGTTCAACTTCTCCCACAACGTCATCGCGTCCACCAGTGGGCGCGAGAAATTCTCCTGCCCGTCCGAGATGTTCGGCGCGTACGGCCGCATCGCATAGTAACTCGTGTTGCGGTACGACGAGTCCAGGCGGGCGGTGAACTGGTTGAACTGCTCCAGCAGCTCGGTTTTCTTGAGGTTGATGACGCCGCGGGCGATGCCCTGATCGGTCAGGCGCGACTGCACGGTGATTTGCTGGACTTGCAGCGCCTCGCGCAGCGCGAGCAACTGCGCGCGCGCCACGGCCACGTTTTCCGCCGGCAGGCGGACGAGGAGCGGCGGATGCGGCGGTTGCGCGGCGTTGCACTGCGCCCAGTGCGCCAGGAAGTCGACGATGGTGGGGATGTAGGAGGCTGGACCTGTGATGGCCATAGGTTTGGTTCGTTAATGGTTTATTTTTTTATGTTCGTTTTTGTTTTTCGACCGGCCCGCGGATCAGCCCGCGCACCGGTTACTGCGAGGTAGGGTAGAAAATTCCGTGCCAACCCGCCCGCCCGCCGGCCCGCCCGCCGGCCCGCCCGGCAGTTTCACGAAAACTCCCTGAAAACCCCTTGAAAATCCCTGCGGCGAAGCAACTCCGCCGCGCGGGCCAGGAGCCATTCCTGCCGCGTGGAAATATTTTCCTGGCGAGAATGTGCCGCTGACGACGCCGACCGCGCCGGCGCGCGCCGCTTCCGCCGGTGGAGGAGCGGCCCGCAAACCACCGATGGACCCGGATGCGGCTGGTACACATCCGTTCGCCCACTGCGTGAAGGTTCCTCGCTGGTTTCAGCCTGGAACAGGCGGTTGAGCCACCAAGGCACGAAGGCACCAAGGGGGAAAGTGGCAGCACCGAGGGGCCAGGACGCTCGTTGGCTCGTTCACTTTGTGGAGGAACGGATGGGGCTGGCAGAGGCGTCGGCAGTCGCCTCGGTCTTCGTGACTTGATGTCTTCGTGGCCCTGCCGGTGAATCTGTGGGAAGTTCCGGGCGGTTACGTCACTCTGGCTTCGCGGCATCCGGACGCGCTTTTTGCCGGAACGGGTCGTTTACCGGCCAAGAACCTTAAGCCGGAAAAAGTGGTTCCTCGCTACTTTCAGTGGCTGCATAGCGAAGGTATGTTGAGTTTGCCAGCGACGAAGTAGAGCATGGCGGTCATATACTCGCGGCTGCGATAGCCTCGGGCTTTGCGTTTGACCGCGCTGAATACGCTGTT
>JANNEF010000011.1:0-5069 GCA_031378375.1 Verrucomicrobiota bacterium
CGGGTGTTTTCAGACATGGCCGGAGTGGTGCGCACTTTGGAGGCTGGCCTGCCACGGCTGGCTTCGGATCGAGATCGCGTCCGGAGCATCTGCGCCTGGCCCTGGATAGTTAGTCTCACCTTGAACGCGAACTAGAATTAATTCCCTGAGCGGCCCCACGCTGTTTATCGAGCACGTCACCACGGCCCACGCGGGCGCGTACGATTGCGTGGTGAGCAACGCCGTGGGCGTGGCCACCAGCGCGACCGCCACGCTGACGGTCGTCACGGGCAACTTGCCGTGAGGCGCTGACGGATCGAAACCGCTTTTCCGCGACACTGGCCCGACGAAAGTCGGGCCTTTTCTTTTGCCGTCAAACCACCGCCGCGCGGACGGCCTCCAGTTCCTCCCACCGCGCGTAGAGGCGCGTGACGTTTTCCTTCGCGCTGGCGAGTTGGGCGACCAGTTGATTGGTCTGCGCGCCGTGCGTGCGGTGAAAATCGGGCGTGGCGAACAGGCTCTCGACACGGGCGATGTCCGTCTCGGCCGCGAGGATTTGCGCCTCCATGCCCTCCAATTCCCGCGCCTCCTTCCACGTCAGCTTGCGCGGGCCGCCGGAGGGCGCCGCCTTCGCGGCGGGGGCGGCGGAAGTTTTTTTCGCGGTCGCGGCAAGCGCCCTTGCGGCGGACTCGCGGGCGCGCTTCTCCAGGTAATAGTCGTACGTGCCCACGCTGTGGGCGATCCGACCGTCGCCCTCGAAGGCCAGGATGTCCGTGCAGACGCGATTCAGGAAATAACGATCGTGGCTCACCACGAGCACCACGCCGGGGAAGGCGGTGAGCGCCTCCTCCAGCACGCGCAGCGTGGGCAGATCCAGGTCGTTCGTCGGCTCGTCCAGGATGAGGAAATTCCCGCCGTTCTTCAGGATGCGCGCGAGCAGCAGACGGCTGCGCTCGCCGCCGGAAAGATGTTTCACCAGCGTGTTGATCCGGTCGTCGGTGAAAAGAAACCTTTTCAAATACGCGCGCAGCGAGAGCGTGCCCTCGCCGAAGATGACGAACTCCGTGCCGTCCCCGACCTCGTCATACACCGTGCGGTCCTCGCGCAATTGCAGCCGGCCCTGATCCACGTAATTGAATTTCGTCAGCGGGCCGGTCTTCACCGTGCCGGCGGTCGGCGCGAAATCACCGATGATCAGCTTGAGCAGCGTGGTTTTGCCCAGGCCGTTGCGGCCCGCCACGCCGATGCGCTGGCCGTTGGCGAAGGTGAAGTCAAAGCCATGGAAGAGCGTGCGTCCGCCGAGCTCCATGCCCAGGTTCGTCAACTCGACCACGCGGTTGCCCAGTTGCGGCGGCGGCGGGATGACCAGTTCCACCGCCTCCTCGATGACCGGCCCGGCCTGCGCGGCCACGTCGAAGTAACGCTCGATCCGGTCCTTCGCCTTGGTGCGCTGCGCGCAGGGGCCGCGCCGCACCCACTCCAATTCCTTGCGCAGAAACATCTGCCGCTTGTGCTCGACGATTTCCTCGGCGGCCTGCCGCTCGGCCTTGGCCAGCAGATAATCCGTGTAGCCGCCCTCGTAGGAAAAGAACCGCCCGTTCGCCAGCTCGATGGTCAGGCTGGTCACGCGGTCCAGAAAGTAACGGTCATGCGTGACCACCAGGAACGTGCCGGGAAAATGCTCGAGGAAATCCGCGACCCACTCGATGGATTCCGGGTCCAGATGATTCGTCGGCTCGTCGAGGATGAGCAGGTCCGGCCGCGACACAATCGCGCGGCACATCGCCACGCGGCGCTTCTCGCCGCCGGAGAGCGTGGCCACGTCGCGCTCGCCGGCGGGCGTGTTGAGGTGCGACATGGCCGTGGGAATCCGGTGGTCCAGTCCCCAGCCATCGAGCACGGCGATGCGCTCCTCCAGCTCGGCGTGCTTCTTGGAATCCGCCGGCAGCGCCTCGAACTCCGCGATCAGGTCGAGCACGTGCTGCGCGCCGCCGCGGATGTTCTCGTAAACCGTCAGCGCGGGATCGAGCGTGAAATCCTGCGAGAGATAACTGATGACCAGCCCGCGCCGGCTGTTGACGCCGCCGCTGTCGGGCGTCTGGTGGCCGGCGAGGATTTTGAGGAAGGTGGATTTGCCGGAACCGTTGCGCCCGACGAGGCCGGCGTGTTCGCCCTCGCGGATGGTGAGGCACGCGCCGTCAAGCACGACCTGGTCAGTGTAACGCACGACGAGGTCGGCGGCGGTGAGGATGGTGGGGGCGGATTCGGCCATTGCGCTGATTAAAGCAGCCCGGCCGCAGCCTGCCAAGCCCGGCGTCATCCCGCGCGCCGGCTGAAGCGCTCCCGCCAAAAGCAAAACGGGCATCCGGCACGCACCGGCCGGATGCCCGTCATCACTGACCAAACTCCGCGCCTACGGTTGCGTGGACGCGCTGCAACGGTCCGAGCGTTCGCCCACCGCCACGTCGCCGTCCTGATACTGCGCCTCGTACTGGCGCAGCTCGGGCTGGCCGGCGATGACATTTTCCCGCGCGTCCGTGATGCGGCTGCGGGTGAAGACGCCCAGCAGGGTCATCTGCGTCTCGCCGTTGCGGCGGGTGTAAATGGCCACCGCGTCATGGCCGTCCTTGACCACGTTTAATTTCACCGCGCCGCCCGGCTGGGTGTTCAGGCGGATGAGCGGCTTGGTGCGTTGGGCGGGGGCGGCGGGGGCTTCGATGCCGAGGTCGGCACCGATGGCCTTGGTGTATTGCTTGTGGCCCTTGAGTTGTTCCACCAGCGCGCGCCAGCGCGGGAGGATGCCGTCCGGGACGGCGGGGGGCTGCGGTGGGTTGAATTCGGTGCCGATGCTGGGGACCTGGGCGGCGACGGCGGTGACGGGGCCGTCGAGCAGGCCGTCGCGCCATTCGAAGCGGTTCTTGAGTTCCTGTTCAAATTGCGCCGCGCAGATGACGGAGTAATTGGCCCACAAATAATCATTGCGGGCTTCGGTGACTTGCGCGTCGGTGAGACCGAAGAGTGTCTTGTAACTCCCCAGCTTGAGAGTGAACTGGTCGAACTGCTGAATCTTGCCGTCGAGGGCTTTCTTCATCCAATCAATAGTTTTCTTAGCCATACTGTTTACGTTGTCCTTTCTTGGTTTGTTTTTTTTCTTTCGTTGGCGCCGTCAACCGGCGTTGAAAATTAAATCGGCAGGGCGCGCGGAAACTTTAATCACTATTTTCACTCCGTTGGGCTGGCCGCGGGCAGGGTCGGGCAGGAGGCCGTGAACATTGGGGTAAACCGCCGTCTGCGCGGCGTGGCGCGGGGGAAATTCCACCCCCACCCCGGCCGCCGCGCGGACAACCCCGCGCGCGGAAACCTTCCCGGCGCAGGCAGAAATATTCCCGGTGCGCGCGGAAGCTTGATCCCGGCGAGAGCACGCTTTCTCCCGGCACGAGCCAGGCCAACCACGGCGGGAGAAAGCGCGCGGGGCGCCGCTCCGCCCACAACCGCAGCGGCCGGAAGCACGACCGAGGTGGCGCGGCGGCGACGGCGGCGGGCGGGCGCATCTCCGTTGATTGCCGCGCGGGAGGTGGGGCAGACATCCTGTCTGCCGGTTCTGGCAGCATCCTGCTGCCAGTTTCAAGCACGCGCGCCCTTCGCCACACGGGGCACGGATGCCCCGTGAACCGTCAGGCTGGAAGCCTGACCCACTCGCCTTGCCCGTCACTGGATCACACTTGCGACAGGTTGAAATGCGCCCGCGACGGTTTCCCGCCCAACAAAATTCTTGCGCCACCCCCGCCCCGTCCGCATCATGCGCCGCCGTAACACAAACGCAGATCACAACACATTCAAACGCAATACTCTTATGGGCCGCATCTATAAAGACATCGTGGAAACTGTCGGGCGCACACCGCTCGTCCGCCTCAATCGCGTCACCGCGGGCCTGCCCGCCACCATCCTGCTCAAGTGCGAATTCTTCAATCCGCTCGGCAGCGTCAAGGACCGCATCGGCATGGCCATGATTGACGACGCCGTCAAGCGCGGCGTGCTCAAGCCGGACACCACCATCATCGAGCCGACCAGCGGCAACACCGGCATCGCGCTGGCGTTCGTCGCAGCGGCGCGCGGCTACAAAATCATCCTCACCATGCCCGAGACGATGTCGCTCGAACGGCGCACCCTGCTGGCCATGCTCGGCGCCAAGCTGGTGCTCACGCCCGGCACCGAGGGCATGAAGGGCGCCATCGCCCGCGCGGAACAACTGGCCAAGGAAACGCCCAACTCGTGGATCCCGCAGCAGTTTGAAAATCCCGCCAACCCGGAGATTCACCGCCGCACCACCGCCGAGGAAATCTGGGACGACACCGCCGGGGCGGTGGACATTTTCGTGGCGGCCGTCGGCACCGGCGGCACCATCACGGGCTGTTACGAAGTGATCAAGCCGCGCAAGGCGAGCTTCACCGCGATCGCCGTCGAGCCGAAGGATTCGCCCGTCATCTCGCAAACGCTGGCCGGGCAGCCGGTCAAGCCGGGACCGCACAAGATTCAAGGCACGGGCGCGGGCTTCGTGCCCAAGAACCTGCACTTGAAGGACGCCAAGGGCGCGACGCAAATCGCCGAGTGCGTGCAGGTGAGCAACGACGACGCCTTCGCGATGGCGCGGCGGCTGGCCAAGGAGGAAGGTCTCCTCGTGGGCATTTCCACGGGCGCCAATGTGGTCGCGGCCATCGAGATCGCCAAGCGCCCGGAGAACAAGGGGAAGATGATCGTGACGGTCGCGTGTTCGACGGGTGAGCGTTACCTGAGCACCGCGCTGGCCGCCGAGGCGAAGGCGGAAGTCGGCGGTTAAGCCGCGCCGGCGATGCGGAACGCAACCTCCGTGGTCCGGTAGGGACGGCGCGCTGCGCCGTCCCCGCGCCGCCAGGCGCGGAACGAACGCTCCATCAGGCTGAATCCCGCCACCGTTCGTTCCGCCCGCTGAACGCGGGCGGGGACAGCGCGGCGCGCTGTCCCTACCCACCGCGCCGTCAATGCGGAACGCACTTCCGTGATCCGGTAGGGACGGCGCGCTGCGCCGTCCCCGCGCCGCCAGGCGCGGAACG
>JANNEF010000060.1:0-25565 GCA_031378375.1 Verrucomicrobiota bacterium
GGCCGAACGCAACCTCAAGCCGCAGCGATACGAATGGCGTGCGGAAGGGAAAACGATCCTGGAGAAGATTCGCCGCGCCCGGGAGGTGCTGGCCCGTCAACAACCGGTTCCGAAAGACACTTTAGAGACACTACACTAGACTGGGGAAATCGCCCCCGGCAATAATCCTGCCGTCCCGCTGCACCGCCATCGCCAGCACGATGCCGCCCGTCGCCGGATTGAACGCGCCGTCCAGAGTGCCATCCGCGTTGAGCCGGGCCAGATGCTCGCGCGCCGCGCCGCCCAGCGTGGTGAAAATACCGCCCGCCAGAATTTTACCGTCCGCCTGCACGGCCAGGCTCTGCACGGAGCTGCTTGCCTGTGGTTGGAACGCGGCATCCACGGTGCCATCCGCGTTGAGCCGACCTAAATTCGTAATCGCCAGTCCGCCCAGCGAATCGAAGAAGCCGCCGACCAGAATCCGGCCATCCCGCTGCACGAACAGACAGCGCGGGCTCGCGTTCTCGCCCGTCTCCCAGAGGACGTCCGTCGAGCCGTCCGGGTTCAAGCGGGCCAGCGACGGGCGCATGGTCCCGCCCGGTTCCCGGCACGGGCCGCCGACCAGAATCTTTCCGTCGGGCTGGAGGGCCAGACATTCCACCATCCGATCCGGCTGCGGATTGTAGGTGACGTCCAGCGAACCGTCGCGGTGCAGACGCGCGATGCCGTTGCGCGGCTGCCCGCCCACCTTGTTGAAATCGCCGCCGATGACGATTTTGCCGTCGGCCTGTACCACGATGGCGCGCACGTTGCCGTTGGCGTTGGGATTAAAGCCGTCCCTCGCGCCCTGGGCGAAGCCGCGCCCCGCGCCCAGCGCCGACAGGAGCAACAGGACATGGGCCGCGCGCCGAGCGAGCCGGAGTTGGCCATGAATCATGCGCGCAGGATAACCCGCCCGTGCTGGCGGGCGCAACCAGCAGTTGCGCGCGGCTCGGCTCTCCTGCGCGCCGCTGCCTCCGGAAATGAACTGTTTGCCAAGAACTTCATGCTACCCACTTCCCCACTACGGCTGGCGGACGTGGTGGAACTGCTGAGGTTTCTCGGAATGCTTTACGTCGAAGTCCACATTGTCGAAGGACGTGGCGGGGACGTTGGTGGTCGGGAGCCGCGTCCAACTCGTACGGTGAACTGCACGTTAGGCAGCGTGGGCAGTAACAGCAGGCCCGCTGGCTCGTCGGCCACGTAGATTCTGTGACGGCCACGGCCACGCCAATCGGGGATTGAGCAACCGCTGGCCAAACGCGGTCCATTATCCTAAGTTCAAACCGATGAGCGCCACCGCTGAAGCTGAATTGCTCGTCCGCTGCCGCCGCGGCGACGCCGGGGCGTGGGACGAACTGTTCGACCGCCACTACGCGGCGGCGGGGCGGTTCATCTTCCAGCTTGGCTCGGACTTCACGCGTGAGGACGTCGAGGAGATCGCGCAGGAAGTATTCCTCACGGTCATCAAGAGCCTCCACACTTTCCAGGGCCAGTCGCAGTTTCAGACGTGGCTGTTCCGCATCGCGGCGAACAAGGCGCGCGACTATCGCCAGCGCCTGCACGCAGCCAAGCGCGGCGGCGGCCAGGTGACGCTCTCGCTGCACCAGGACGACCCGGAGAATGGTTTCGTCCTCGACCCGCCCAGCCACCTGCCCGGGCCGGACGCGCTGCTCATCAACGCGGAGAACGCCGCGCTCATCGGCCGGGCGCTCGCGCAACTCGGCGGACCCTGCCAGGAAATCATCGAACTGCGCTACTTCGCCGACCTGAGCTACGAGGAAATCGCCGCCAGCCTGGAGTTGAATCCCAAGACCGTCAGCTCGCGCCTGAGCAAATGCCTCGACAAACTCGAGGCCGTCGCCCGCCCGGCCTTTTCGCGGGAGAAAAAAACCACTTCCTCCGTCTAACCAACATGCCGTCGGACCCGGACAAAAAAATTGAAGAGCTGCTGAAGGTTTACGCGAAAAAGCGCCGTGAGGACGCGGGCGCGCCGCTCGAATTGCACCCGGCCACGCGCAACCTGCTTCAGGCCGAGGTCGCGCGGCTGCGGCCCGCGCCGGCGGCGGAACGCGCATCGTGGCTCAACGCGCTGTTTGGTTTCTGGCCGCGCGTGGCGTGGGCCGCCTCGATGCTGGTCGTTGCGGGTGTGGCCGTGTGGCTGTTGAACCCGCGCATGGAACCGACCCGCCAACTCGCAAACAATGTGCCGGCATCCGGCCCTCAGTCGAAAACCGCCGCATTGGAAGATTCCGCGTTGGGGGACAAGGAAGCCCTCCGCGCCGGGCGGAATATTTTGTTGGAAAGCGACCGTGATGAGCGGTCGAAACTTCCGGTCACCGAATTGGCGGGAGTCGCAATGGACGCCGCGTCCAAACCAGTCGAACGATCCCGGCTGGCGCAAGCGCCGCCCGCCGCTCCCGCGCCTCCGGCCGCGCAACCGCCGCCGCTGGCGACGACGGCCCCCAGCCTCAGCGCGACGCCGCGCGCCTTCGGCGGAGGGTTGGTCAGCACCGATGCCGGCCAGCCCACGGCGGATTTGAAGCGCAAAGCCGAGAACCGTCCGGCGGCAATGCAGAACGAAGCGAAGTCGGTTCAGCTTGCCATCAGCGACAACACGGGCACGGTGTTCAACGACTCGGCAACAACTGTTGCATCCGGCGAAATCCGCTACGGCCTGACGCCCGGCGCTTCGATCACGTCTTTGGGAGTTACGAACCAGTCGCCCGCCTTGGGCCTCGCCGGGGCGGACAAATATTTTTACCGCACGGACAATTCCCCCTTCGTCCAGTCCGCCGCTACGGAGAAGAAACTCCAGACCGCGCAGGCGGAAGACCAACTCGCGCTGTCGAAATCCAAGGAACCGTTGGCCCGGCGCGAGGTGGCCGCCGCTGAGACAAGCGCGGGCAAAAATGTGGATCGCCAGTCCGCGTTGCGCGACCAGAGCAGCCAGCTACAAGCGGGCAAAGAAGAAATGCGCCTGGCCACCCGGTTCAGGTCCGCCGCTGTCAGCGAAAAGCCGGCGCAGAGCGGCACCGTCGCGGGTGGAGGTGGGGCGCGTTTCAATCGCGTGAACGACGCGAGTGGAAAAGCCGGCGTCGCCGGCCCGGCCCTGCTCGCCGCTTTTGAAGTCGAGCAAGCCGGCGACCGCATCCGCCTCACCGACGCCGACGGTTCCGTTTACGAAGGGCAACTCATCGCAGGCGCGAGCGATTTGAACCGCATCGCAGGCCAGGCCGGCTTGAAGCAGGAACCGGAAAAGGCCGACGCTTTGAAAGCACAAGCCATCCAACAAAAACAGTCCGCGCCCACCGCCGCTCCAGCACAACAATCCGTTTCCTTCCGCGCCAGCGGCACCAACCGCAGCCTTAATCAACTTGTGGTCATTGACGGGGTCTTGATGTCGGCGACAGAAGCCACGCGCGGTCTTGCCGTGAAAGGGACGCAAACCGGGCCGCAGTTCAACGCCGCCCGTCTCCAGGTCCGCATCGGCCCGGCGAACCAAGTGGAGATCAACGCCACGCGCGTCAATCCGTGAACCGGATCGCGCTTCGTCAACGGCCCGCCAGCCCGCGCGCGATCATTTTCTCAAGCGCGGCGATCCAGCGTGGATGCTCGTTCACGCAGGGGATGAGCGTCAGTTCCTCGCCGCCGGCTTCGCGGAAGATTTCCTTTCCGCGCATCCCAATCTCCTCGATGGTTTCCAGGCAATCAGAGACAAACGCGGGACACATCACCAAAAGTTTCTTCACGCCGTCCTTCGCCAGGCGCGGCAGTTCAAAGTCGGTGTAAGGTTTCAGCCACGGATCCCGGCCCAGCCGTGACTGAAAGGCGACGGAGTATTTCGCCACGCCCGCCTCCCGCACAAACGCCGCGACGGTCTTGTAGCATTGCGCGCGGTAACAGGTCGCGTGCGCCGGGCTGTCCGTTTCGCAACAGTTCTCCTTGGCCAGGCAATGCGCGCCCGTCGGGTCGCTCTTGCGCAAGTGCCGCTCTGGCAGACCGTGGAAGCTGAACAGGAGATGGTCGTAATCCTTCTTGAGGTATTCGCTGGCGCTGGCGGCGAGCGCGGCGATGAAGTCCGGGTCATCGTAAAACGGCGGGGCCACCTTGAGCGATGTCGCGGGGGCGATCTTCTGCAAAACTTCCCTCACGCGCTCGACCGCCGTTTCAAAACTGGACATCGCGTAGTGCGGGAAGAGCGGAATGAGCAGCACCTCGGTCACGCCATGCCGGTGCAGACTCTCGACCGCGCTGCGGATGGAAGGATTCTGGTAGCGCATCGCCAGTTCGACGGGGACGTTCACGCGCTTTTGCAGCGCCGCCTGAACATGCTTGCTGGTGACGACGAGCGGCGATCCTTCCGGCAGCCAGACCTTCTGATACGCCTCGGCGGATTGCTTCGGACGCGACGGCAGAATGGCGAAATTCACCACGCAGAAGCGGACGGGATACGGCGCGTCCAGCACGCGGCCATCCATCAGAAATTCGCGGAGATATTTCCGCACGTCGGGAACGGACGGCGAATCGGGCGAGCCGAGATTGACGAGTAACACTCCTTGTTTGGTCATGCGGCGGTGGTGTGAGGTTCGGGCGGTTTGATTGCGGGTTGGGCGGCGGCCAGGAAATGTTCGATCCGCTCCGCGACATCGTGGCCGGACACCAGCGAGTCACCGAGTGAAACGCCGTTGCGATAATGGCCGGCGAGGAAGAAGCCCGGCGCCTTGGCCTCGGCGTCGTCCATCAAATCCTTGAAGCGCCCGTAACCCACTTCGTATTGCGGTATCGCGCGCGGGTAGCGGACGTGATGCCGGAACGTCGGCTCGCCGGTGACGCCGAGCAGACGGCGCAGATCGCGGCAGGTCAAGTCCACCAGCGCATCGGAGCCGCGCGTGGCCAGGTCCGGATTGCGCGTGCCGCCGAGGTAACTGGTGAGCGTGACGTGGCCGGCGGGCGCGCGGTTGGGAAAGAGTGACGAGGAAAAAATGGTGCCGAGAATGTTGAAGCCCTCGACTTGCGGAATGAGCGCGCCGAAGCCGTCGAGCGGATGCGCCACGTCCTCCCGGCGGAAGCCGAGGACCACACTGGCCACGGGCGGATAGTTGATCTGCGAGAGCGGTGACAGGTCGAGCGGGCGCGGCGTTCGGATCTGGAGTTCCGCCAGCTTGTGAGCGGTGCCGGCGAACAGAACCGCGGCGTGTTCGTGCGTTCCTTCGCTTGTTGTCACCGTCCAGCCGCCGGGAGCTTGTTCGAGGCAGCTCACTGACGAGTTCAACCGCACGCTGCCCGCCAGTCTTGCGTCGAGCGCCTCGATGAGCACTTGCAGCCCCTCGTCAAACGAAAACTTCGGCGCGTTCTGCTTCGACACCTCCGCGCGGCGCTTGCGTTCACGCGCACCCAGGAACTGCCCGAGGATGAGCGAGCCATACTGCTGTTCCACCGCGAGCAGTTTTGGGAAGGCGTGCTTCACCGACAGCCGCATCGGGTCGCCCGCATAGACGCCCGCGACGAACGGGTTGATCGCGTAGTCGAGAAACTCCCGGCCAATGCGCCGCAGCACGAACTCGCCGACGCTTTCTTCCCGCTCCGGCGGACCGCGACGGATGAACGGCTCGGCCAGCAAACGCAGCTTGGCGCCCGCCGAGAAAAGTGGCGTGGTGAAGAAAGCCGGCGGCGATCCGGGCAGCGGAATCGGTTTTCCGTCGCGCACGAGGAAGCGTTTCTCCGCGCGCGAGTCCGAGTAAAGCCGGCGGGCCTCCAGGCCGAGGTCGCGGACGAGCGCGGAAATCTTCGGCGAGGTTTCGAGGATGGTGTTCGGTCCAAACTCGGCCAGGTAGCCGTCCTGGCGGATGGTTTGGATCGCGCCACCGACGCGCCCGCCCGCTTCGTAGAGCGTCACGGGAATGTTTTTCTGGCGCAGTCGGAAAGCGGCGGTGAGTCCGGTGATGCCGCCGCCGATGATGGCGACGGATTTCATATCATCCGTGAAAAACGGCCCTCGGGATTGGCGGGCAGGTAGGCGTCGAAGCGCATCACCGTGCTGTGAATAGTTGCTTACTTGGCGGGTGCCAGTTCGCGGACAAACGACCAGGAGACTTCGGCAGTCTGTCCGTTATTGTAACGGACGAGAAAGCCGGACTGGCACCAGTCCTCAATCTCCAGCCGGTCGAATCTGGCCCGGGGAGAAATCTTGTTGGACTTTCGGATGGTGACGTGTGGTTCGAGGATGCAGAGACCGTCCTCGAACTCCACGTCAAAGGCGTCCTCCCAACTGAGGTAGCGGACATTCTTGATCTTCGAGAATTTCGCGGTGCCAAAGGGCATTTTCGCGCTTTTGACGGTGTCTTTCATAGTCGGCCTTCGCTCTGCAAACCGCGTATCAACGCGAGAATCTTACGCTCAACTTTGGGAATGTCCATTGACTGCATCGTTTCCAGATTTACACGGGTGATCAGCTTGCCGTTCTTGTCGAAGACGTGAACATGACGCGGCGCATGGTCGCCGATCCACCAGATAAACATGTAGCCGCCACGACGAATTTTGCCCATTGGTCAAATCGTCTTCGAGTGCCTGCGTTCGCCCGCCAGAGCGAGCGTGTTGTCGAACCGCATCGCGATGTTGCGGATGAGGAGGCGGCCGGTGTCGGTGACTTCGAGACCCGTCGGCGAGCGGCGCACCAGGCCGTCGGCTTCGAGTGCGGCGAGCGATTCAATCTCGCGCGCGAAGTGCGATGCGAAGTTGAAGCCCAGCCGTTGCGACATTGCGGCGTAGTCCAGCGAGAGGTCGCACATCACGCGCATGATGGTTTCACGGCGGGCCTTGTCCTCGTCGGTCACAAGATACCCGCGATGAACCGGGTGCCTGCCCGCGTCGAGCGCGGCGTGATATTTCGGCAGCTCTTTCTCGTTCTGCCAGTAGGCGCCGGAAATTTGGGAAATCGCCGACATGCCGAAGGAGTAGATGTCCGCTCCGCCGCGCGTGCTGTAGCCCTGGAAATTCCGCTGAAGCGTCTTCTGCCGTTGCGCCACGGCCAGTTCGTCGTTCTCGCGCGCGAAGTGGTCCATGCCGATGTAGGCGTAGCCTTCCGCCGTGAGCTTCTCGATGGTGAGCTTGAGCAGTTCGAGTTTGGTTTCGGCGCTGGGCAGGATTTTGTCTTCGAGGATTTTTTGCGCCGGCTTGATCCACGGGACGTGCGCGTAGCTGAAGATGGCGAGGCGGTCGGGCTGGAGCGTGAGGATTTCCTCCAGCGTTTGCTCGAAGGACGCCGGTGTCTGGAACGGCAGGCCGTAGATCAAATCCAGATTGAGCGACGTGAAGCCGGTGTCGCGAATCCAGTCCACCACTTGCCGCGTCTGGTCGTAGGGCTGGATGCGGTGAATGGCCTTCTGCACCGTGGCGTTGTGGTCCTGCACGCCGATGGACGCGCGGTTGAAGCCGGCTTCGCGCAGCGCCACCAGGTGGTCGCGCGTGAGCCGGCGCGGATCAATTTCCACGCCAGCTTCCGCGTCGGGCGCGAACTGGAACCGCGAGTGAATCTTCTCGCCCAGCGCGCGGATTTCGTCCGGCGGCAGAAACGTGGGTGTGCCACCGCCGAAATGGAGTTGCACCACCTTCCGGTCGGGATGCAGGCGTGGCGCCATGAGCGCCATTTCCCTGTCGAGATAATCCAGGTACGGCGCGCTGGCTTTATGGTCGGTGGTGATGACAGTCGTGCAACCGCAGAACCAGCAGAGCGTCTCGCAGAAGGGCAGGTGAAAATAGAGCGACAGGTCGCGCGCGGTCTGGTTGTTCTCGCGAATGCTTTCAGCCAGTTGCCCGGCGGAAACCTGGTCGGTGAACTGCGTCGCGGGCGGATACGATGTGTAGCGCGGGCCGGGCACGTTGTATTTGCGCACCAGTTCGAGATCCACTTTGAGCGTCGGCGTCATTTGAAACCGCGGACAGTGTTCACCAGGCTCTCGATGTTTTCCAGCTTCGCGTTGGGCGTCACGCCGTGGCCGAGGTTGAAGATGTGGCCGCGCCGCCCGCGCATGGATTCAAGGATGGCGGCGGTCTCCGCCGCGACGACGTCGGGCGTGGTGGTGAGCAGGACGGGATCAAGATTGCCCTGCACCGCGACGCCGTCCGGCAGGCGGGCGCGCACGTCGGCCAGGCGGAGCGTCCAGTCCACGCTGAGGGCGTGCGCGCCGGTTTGGAGGAGCGCGTCCCAGTTGCCATGCACGCCGCGACCGAAAACGATTACCGGCACCTGGTCTTTCAGCGCCGCAACGATGCGCGCGATCCAGCGCGCGGAAGCAGCCTCGTAAATATTCCCCGCGAGCAACCCGCCGAGGCTGTCGAAAATTTGCACGGCGTCAGCACCGGCATCAATTTGCAGTTGCAGCAGCGCGGTGACCGCGTCGGCCAGTTTTTCGCACAGCCGCGCGAACAGTTTCGGCTGCGAATAAAACATCGCCCGGGCCTTGGTGAACTCCTTGGCGCTGCCGCCTTCGAGCATGAAGTTGGCGAGCGTCCACGGCGAACCGGCGAAGCCTAGCAGCGCAGTGCGGTCGCCCAATTCTGATTTGATCAAGCGCAACGCGCCCGCCGTGTATTGCAACCGCTCCCGCACCGCGCCGGCGTCCAGCCGCTCGATGTCCTCCGCCGAGTTGAGCGTGAAGTCCATCTCGATGCCGCCGCCGTCGCGGAAGCGGTACGGCTGCCCCATCGCTTCGGGCACGATGAGGATGTCGCTGAACAGGATCGCGGCATCGAAACCGAAGCGGCGCACCGGCTGCAAGGTGACTTCGGCGGCCAGCTCCGGCGTTTGCACCAGTTCGAGGAAGGAATGTTTCTTCCGCAACTCCATGTATTCCGGCAACGCGCGCCCGGCCTGGCGCATGAGCCAGACGGGCGGGCGGTCCACCGGGCGGCAGTGGCAGGCGTCGAGGAAACGCTGGCGGTTTGTCATTGGGACTAGGCTACGGAAACCCGCCAGAACGGCAAGGCATTCATCGCCGCCGGACACCGTTACGGCTTGGGAAACGCGCCGGTGTGGCACTCGGTGCAGGAGAAGTCTGAGTAGCTGGCGTCCACATGGAAGAAGTCGTGGCCGCGCGCGTTCAACTGGTCGAGTTGCACGCCACTGCCCTGGGCTAGAATCGTGTGGCACGAGTTGCAGTCGCTGGCCTTGATCGAGCGTTTGCCGTCGGCGGTCTTGTGTTTGCCGTCGTGACAGCGGAAGCACCCGGCCCAGTCCTTGTGGCTGCGGTGGTCGGGATAGGCGCGCCAGTCGGCCTTCATTTCCGGAAAGAAATTGTTGGTATAGATGCGGTGCGTCTCGGCAATGAGCGAGTCCAGCTTCCCTGAGCCGGGATATTGGGCGCGGAGTTGGGCCGCGATTTTCTGAACCGCTTCGGTTTCCGTGGAGTAAGGCTGGATCAACGCGGCGACGACGTTGGACTTCACCCACGGCAGGGCGGGGTCAATCCGTCCCTGGCTCATGGCCTGGTCGGTGGCGTCGTTGGGGGAGCGAAAGTGGTGCGCAGGACGGTTGTGGCAGTCCATGCAGTCCATCGTGCGGATGGCGCCGGGGGCTGGCGCGTTCGTGAATTGCGGAGTTTTGAATTCGGTGACCTGGCCGCTCGCGTCCGTCACGCGCACCCAGGGGATGGACAGGCGCTTCTCGTCGGCGGCGATGTATTCGATCTTGTTGGCGAGGTTCATGTGCCAGTGGATGCCCTGCGCCCCGCCGTGCGCGGCCTCGCCGCCGCCAACTTTGAGGCTGAGGCGGACGGTGAAGGGCGTGTTGGTTTCGTCGGCAAGAAAATGCGCGTAGGTGCGGTCCAGGTTGCCGGCGAAGCGTTGCGGCCAGTGGCATTGCTCGCAGGTTTCCTGAGCGATGCGGAGATTTTTGAGCGGCGTCTTGATCGGGCGTTCGTAGTCGCCGGTGATGACGCCGAGGAGTTGATGAACGCCGTTGATTTTGGATTTCACGTACCAAGTCGCGCCGCCGCCAATGTGGCATTCGGCACAGGCGACACGAGCGTGGGGGGAATGCAGGTAGGTGGTGAACTCCGGCTTCATCGGCTCGTGGCAGACCTGTCCGCAGAATTGAACGGACTCGGTGAAGTGATACGTGCGATAGCTCCCAAACGCCGTGGCCAGGAGGAACAACGCCGTGCCGGCGATGAAACCAACCAGCGCCTTCTTGTCGCGCGGGCGGGACAGATCAATCGTGAGTGAGGGCGGCGGGCCGGCCGCAGGCTGGCGGAGTTGACGCCGTTGCAGCCATGCGCCGCACACGATGAGCGTCAACCCCAGGAAGGTGAATCCCGGCGCAACCACGTACGCCAGGATGCCCATGTACGGATTGGCCGCGTGCGCGAAGAGATCGATCCCGAAGAGCAGCAGGAAGGCGAAGAAGCTGCCCAGCGCGACCACCACTCCGGCCAGACTGATCCAATTGCGGAGCAGCCGAAACCGGGGACGAGGCGAAGATGGTTCGGCGTTCATAAATGCCCGGCATCACGACCACACTCTCCCGCATCGGAAGCAGAAGTGCAGCGGCCACGTATGCGACAACGTACTATTGGCCCGCCTTGAAGGTCCGCATGTAAGTGATTAACGATTTGATCTCGTCGTCGGTCAGTTTGTCAGCGTAGGGCTTCATGCGTTCCTGGCCTTTTTCCGTGATGCCGGCTTTGACGATCTGGAGTCCCTTGTCGTCCTTGAGTTCGGCCTGGACCTTGGCGTCGCGGTAGTCCTTGACGCCTGACTTGCGTCCCATCTTGGTGTTACCGCTGCCATCCTTGGCGTGGCAGGAGACGCAGTGTTTCTCCCACAGCTCCTTGACCTCCGCTGCGGGCGAGGGCCAAGCCAGAAGGGACACAAGTTTTAGTATTTGTTTCATCTTCATAGACATTTTTAACTGATCGACCGGTTGAAACTCAATGACGCTTCCATCTCCCAAATGTGGACGCGGAGGTTAAAAGCGATACTGGACACTCGAGTAAACCAGATGTGCCTGATAATTGTTATTGCCGCCCGAAGTTTGGTCGCGGCTGTCAAAGAAGCCGTATTTCCAGGTCCACCGGAGGCTCTTCGTGATCTGCCGGATCAAGGCCAGCGTGACTCCGTGCGACTCGGCACCGGCACCGTAAGGCTGGCTCGCCGCCGAGTTGTCCCAGAAGTTATCCGCCCGGTAGTAATTGTACTGCGCCTGAAGATCCGTCTTGTCATCGAGCGCGAATCCGGCGGCCAGGCTGCCGTTCCAGTAATCGTTCTGGGCGGGCAGCACCAGATAGGTGCCGGCGGACTTCAAATCCACCGCCGGGGTGTCCGTCTGATCAAGCGCGTAGGTAATGTTGCCTTGGAAGTAGAGCCACCCCAGCGGCGACCAGGTGGCGCTCTGGCTGAGAATGTGGCTGGTCATCTCCGCGCTCTGCACCTTGCCGAGAGCAATTCCTGCAGGTCCGATCCCACCCTGGGTGTCCACGGTGGACAACTGAAAATCGTAGCGGCTGACCAGCGTAACGCGGCTGCACGGGCGCAGCGTGACGCGCAAATTCACGTCATGTGTGTCAAAATCCTGCGCCCGGAGGAACGCGGGGTAACGGTCGTTGCCGGCGAAGGTGGAGTCGGTGTTGTGTGTGTAATCGTTCTCGCGGCTCTTGTAGTAATACTGCCAGGCGAAGTTGGCGCGCTTAAGGGGATACCAGTTGGCACCGACGGCGTATTTTTGCGTGAAACGGCTCGAGTCTGTGTCGCGGAAAATCGGCAATGGGGATGGGGGGATGGGGGCGGTGGCAACTCGGAGTTCCCGGAGCGTACCCTGCCCTTCCAGCCATTCACTGCGCGCGTAGAGCGACCAGTTGCGCCAGCCGGTGTAGCGGGCTTCCAAGCCCTGCATCACATCCAACAGGCCGCGTTCCCTGGTGTTCGACACAAAGTTGCCCAAGGCACCAGCCGTTTCTCTGAAGCTGTCGCGGGCGTCCTGATCCTGTCTCTCCACCCGCAGTGAAGGGACAATCGTGAAATCATCCCACGGAGTGAACATCAAATTGAGGTTCATCACGTATTGGTCCGTCTCAGAATCACCCAGCAGGCCGATGAAGCCACTACCCGCTCCTGTCCTGCCGGGATCGAAAACCCCGTCGTAATCCGCCCCGTAAATGCGACTCCCGGAAACCGCCGTGTCAATCCGCGTGTAGGAGTAGCCGGAGGTAAGCAGCAACTGATCGTTCAACCTCGTCTCCGTGGAAGCATGGACATTGAACAGGTCAGTTTCGACCACGTCACGTTGGGTCACGAAATGATCCACAGGGGGAACCAGAGCCTCGCCCGGACGGCGGCGGATGTTGCGCGAGTTGTTGATGTCCGACCAGTCCAGCCGGATTCCCAATCCGAGATCCGTGTTGCCCAAGGTGTGTTTGCCATCCGCCTCGAAAATGTCGCGCTTCTCGTCCAGCCGGAGAAAAGTCGGCACGATGCCCCGCTGGCCCGCGATTCCGATTAGGCCACTGTCACCCCAGCTCGTTGAATCCTTCTTCCCGTCGCGGAATTGATGGCTATAGCGGAAGGTGAACTGCGGCCGCTCCGGTAGCGTCAGTCCGCCCTCGAACCAGAATTCGCCGCGATCCACCTGCAGGCTCTCATCATAGAGCGAAATCCACTGCCGGTTTCGCGGAAAAAACCCGCCGCTGCCATCGTAGTAGGAGCGGAACTCCCGGTAGCCGAAACGCAGATAGCCAGTTTCCGGATGCGCCACTTCCAGCTTCAACGAGTAGTCATGGTTGTCGAAAATGGCGCGGCCATCCACTTTGAACAGCCCCCGCTTCTTGATGGGTGTCTCCCAATGAAAATCCTCCACCCCGCCAAATGCGCCCCGCCGGGTGTTCCGCCCTCGCTGGAACTGCGCCCGGTCCCCGCTTTGGAAATAGCCGCCAGCCGACATTTCCAGCCAGTTGTTGTATTCGAGCCTGTCGCCTATGGCAGCATCGTCGGGGCTGGCATTTTTTGAGTCGGACACCTTCGCCGGGGCCGTTTCAGCGGCTCCCACTGACACTACGCAGGCCACCCAGGCGCCGGCCAGCATGCCCGCGTTCAGGACTTTCCGGCTTCCAATCTTCGCCTGCGATCTTGTCTTCATAGGTCAGAAAGTTGTGGGTTAATAGCGCAACGACGTACCAATCTGCGAACCATGCACCGCTTCGTGGCAACCCGCCGACCAGCAAGTGCCGCGGCTCAAAAAACCCGTCAAACCCGCGTGTTCGCGCCCGCCGATGACAACCCCTCCCCCGGCAGTCTGCTGCTGAAAATGACACTTAAGGCAAAGATTGGCGTTGCGCGACACCAGCATCTTCGCGTTCACCGTGCCGTGCGGTTCGTGGCACGTCGTGCAGCCCTCGCGCACCGCTTCGTGCTCGAACACGAATGACCCTCCCTGGGCCTGATGACACTTGGCGCACGTCTCGTGCTCCGATGCCAGTTGGTGTCCGCCGCCCTTGGTCGCCCGGCCTTTGTGCGGATTGTGGCAATCCGAGCAGCTCATCTTGCCTTCCAGCACCGGATGATGCGATGGCAGGTTGAACTGCGACCGCTTGTCCAGGTGGCATTGGAAGCAGGCTTCCGGTGATTTTCCCGGATTGACGATTGTGTGATAGGCCCCGCCAGATTGGTTGTGAATGCTGCCCGGCCCGTGGCACGACTCGCAACCCATGTCCGTTGCGTTGTCACCCTTCGCCTGCAACCGCGCGTGGTCCGCCGTCTTGAAGTCGCGCACGATTTCCGCGTGACACTCCTTGCAACTCGCCGAGCCGACGAAAGTGGCCCCGGGAATCTCCGGCGGCGCGAAGACGACACGATTAATTGTGACGCAGGAGATTACTATCAGAGACAACGCCGACGACGATGCGAGGATGACGATTCTCCCTTTCATAGCTTGTTCCTTGTGTCGGTTGATTGCTTGGCAGCATCAGCGGCCCAATGCCCCATAATCCCGCGCGCGTTTGGGGCCGGAAGGCTCACCCAAAAGCAACCCCGCCCTGTTGCTTCCCGCCGATTTTCTGCTGCTGCGGTCTGTTTCATTTGGCCTTAACTTTGGTTGGAGATTAACCGCCACCGGCCAATCGTTGCTCCACCATTTTTGTTCAAGCCTTGGCATTTATTGTTAAGTGCCAAGCCCTTGCGGACGCGGTGAACCCTTTCCCGACTGGCCTTGCCGTTGTCCCGCGTCCCGGCGACCGGTCGCGCCCCTACTGCATGAATTGGTTTATCCTGAGTCAACTCGCGTTGAATCCCACAGGGGTTCCGGCCGAGGCCCGTCTTGCTGAACGAACGCCGTCGCCATGCCGCCGGTCAATTCACCACGTTTTGCGGCTGGCCGGCGAGGAAGGCGCGGACGTTGGCGACGGCGGTGTGCATCAGGCGCGAACGCGCGGCGCGCGTGGCCCAGGCGTGGTGCGGCGTGATGAGGCAGTTCTTCGCGCGCAACAAGGGATTGTCCGCGCGCGGCGGTTCCACGGCCAGCACGTCCAGTCCGGCCCCGGCGAGACGGCCCGCGTTCAGCGCTTCCGCCAACGCGGCCTCGTCAATCAACGGCCCGCGACTGGTGTTGAGCAGGAAGGCAGTGGGCTTCATTTGCGCCAGGCGCTTTGCATTGACCATCTCCTTCGTCTCCGGCGTCAGCGGGCAGTGCAGGCTGATCACGTCGCTGCGGGCGAACAGCGTTTCGAGATCGACGAACTGGATACGCGGCGAAGTTTCCTTCGGCGCGCTGCGGCTGTGGGCCAGCACGTTCATACCGAACGCCAGCGCCAGTTCCGCCACCGCCCGGCCGATGCGGCCAAAGCCGACGACGCCCATCGTCAGCCCGTCCAGTTCCACGAGCGGGTGGTCCGCATAACAGAAGTCCGGGCACGCCGTCCACTTGCCGTCGCGCACCGTCTGCGCGTGGTGGCCGGCGCGCTGCGTCAATTCCAGCAGCAGCGCGAACGTGTGCTGCGCGACGGAGCGCGTGCCGTAGGTCGGCACGTTGGCGACGGCGATGCCCCGTTCCCGCGCGGCGGCCACGTCCACGATGTTGTAGCCGGTCGCCGTTACGCCAATGTAGCGGAGCTTGGGCAACTGGAAAATCTGCTCGCGGCTCAGGACGACTTTGTTGGTGAGGATGACGTCCGCGTCCGCCGCGCGCGGGACGACCTCGGCGGGCGCGCTGCGCGGGAACAGTTCGACTTCACCGAGCGCCCGGAGGTCATCCCAACTCAGGTCGCCGGGGTTCAGCGTGTGGCCGTCGAGGACGACGATTTTCATCGGCTCAATACTTCGCCACCGTCTTGCCCGCGCCCAGGCCAAGCGCCTTGGTGATCTCCTGCGCTTTGCCCAGCATCATCCCGGCCTCGCTCGTGATGGCGATGAACTGAAAGCCCTCGGCGATGCGCCGCTGGGCTTGCGCGGCGTCGAGGACGTGAATGCCGGCGGCGACGCCGTGGCGCTTCGCCGTTTTCAAAATGTGCGCGACCGCGTCGGTAAACTGCCGGTCGTCGCTGTCGAACGCAGGCGGCTTGCCCATCGAGTTGAGCAGGTCGTTCGGACCGATGAACACCACGTCCATGCCCGGCACGCTGAGAATTTCATCGGCGGACTCGATGGCCTTGACGTGCTCGGCCATGAGCACGACGAGGATTTCGTCGTTCGCCTTCGCGTAGTAAGTGCCCGGGTCGGTGTCGAAATTCGCCGCGTGCATCTGTCCGCCGATGGACCGCTGGCCCAGCGGTTGGTAACGCGCGGCGGCGACGGCGGCCTCGGCCTCGGCGCGGGAGTTGACCATCGGCACCACGATGCCCCACGCGCCGGTGTCGAGCACGCGCTTGATGTTCTCGCCGGTGTTCCACGGCACGCGCGCCAGTGGCACGCCGCCGGACGCGGCAATGATCGCGAAGCTCTGCGCCGCCGTCTCGAAGGTGACCGGCGTGTGCTCCAGCTCGACGGTGAGCCAATCAAAGCCCGCGCGGGCCATGAGTTGCGCGGCGAGCGGGTCGGGCAGCGTGAGCCAGGTGCCGACGCTCGGCTCGCCGCGTTTGAGTTTGGCGCGGACGTAATTGGATTTCATAAATCGTTTGGCTGCTCGCGAATCACTTCAGCGCCACCCGCAGGCTGGGCGATTGGTAAACCTCCGGGTTCACCACGAACTGCGGTTTGCGCCCCTGCATCAAATCCACGATCGCCTGCGCGGCGGTGAGGCTCACGCGCTCGCCCGTCTCGCGGGCGAATGACGCGAGGTGCGGGGTGAGCAACGCGTTCGGCGCTTTGCGCAGCGGATGATCAGCGGGCAGTGGTTCGGTGACGAACGCGTCGAGCGCGGCGCCGCCCAGCCAGCCTTCGTGCAACGCCTTGGCCAGCGCCGCCTCGTCCACCAACGCGCCGCGCGCGGTGTTGATGAGATACGCGGTGGGTTTCATCTTCCGCAACTGCGCCTCGCCGAGCAGGCCGCGGTTCTGCGGTGTGAGCGCGGCGTGCAGCGAAACGAAATCACTTTGCGCCAGCAATTCATCGAGGGAAACGAACTGCACGCCCAACTTCTCCGCGTCCGCGTTGGGCGCGATGTCGTAACCGAGCAGCCGCATGTTGAAACCGCTTGCGCGCCGCGCCATCGCCTGGCCGATGCGCCCGCAGCCGAGGATGCCGAGTGTTTTGCCGTGAACGTCATTGCCCCACACGCCGCGCCAGGTGCCGCCGCTCATGTCCGCGTGGCCAATGTGGACGCGGCGCGCGCTGGACAACAGCAGCGCGAAGGCGAAGTCCGCGACCGTCTCGTTGAGCAGGCCGGGCGTGTAGGCGATGACGATGCCTTGCTTCGTCGCGGCGGGCACATCAATCGCGTCATAGCCGACGCCCCAGCGGGAGATGGCTTTGAGTTGCGTGGCGGCGGACGAGCCGAGCACGGCGGCGGTGAACTTGTCCATGCTGGCGAACACGGCGTCGTTGCCGGGCAGCAGCGTGAGCAGGGATTCGGCGGTGTGCGGGCCGTACTTGGGCGGGATGACCAGTTCGCCGCCGGCCTTGCGCAACAGTTCGACGGCACCCTTGCCCACTTCGTCCAGCGTGCGGGCGGTGATCAGAATTTTCCAGGACACGCGCGGAGCATAGCGGCCAAGCGTGGCGGCGCAAGCCGGTTGAGCGCGGCAGCCAGGCCGGAAAGAAAGCACTTCTTTGAACAGCGAGGACGCGGTATAAACTTCGGCCAAGCCTGCTTTGCAAAGCGGGACACGAATATGAAAACATTGCTCCTCATCATGGCGGTCGCGCTCGCCGTTTCGGCGCGGGCGGACACCAACAACTTTGATTCCACTGCCACGGGCAAAGTCCCGCCCGGTTGGCTGGCCACCAAAACGGGCAAGGGCGAACCAAAGTGGACCGTCGAGAAGGACGACACCGCGCCGAGCAAACCCAACGTCCTGAGGCAATCCGGCGAGGCGGCCTACCCCGTCGCCCTCAAAAGCGACACGCGCCTCAAGGACGGCTTCGTGGAAGTGAAGTTCAAGCCCGTGGCCGGCAAGGAAGACCAGGCCGGCGGCGTGGTCTGGCGCGCGAAGGACGCGGACAATTACTACATCGCCCGCGCCAACGCGCTGGAGGGCAACGTGCGCATCTACCACTTCGTGAACGGCAAGCGGACGCAGTTCAAGGGCGTGAACCTGACCGTGGCCGAAAACCAGTGGCACACGCTGCGTGTCAATTTCACGGGTAACCGCTTCACCGTCGTCTTCAACGGCAAGGAGCTGTTTACCGCCGAAGACGACACCCTCAAGGACGCCGGCCAAGTCGGCGTATGGACCAAGGCCGATAGCGTGACCCTGTTCGACGATTTCAGCCACGGCACGCAATGAAGGCGAGAGCCATTCCCGCCGTTGCGCGCTTGCTGGCCTTCACGCCGCGTGGCTTCGCCGCAACGCCGCCTGGTCCGCTGAAAGCGTGGTCAAGCGATTCGTAACTTCGGGTTTCGGACTTCTTTCGCCCTTCAACCTCGGGTATTCATCCCGCCCGTGAGCGCCGTCACCCGCATTCTGAACCGTGTCGAGCAAGGCGACCCGCGGGCCGCCGATGAATTGCTGCCGCTGGTGTATGACGAACTGCGCCGGCTGGCGGCGCACCGGCTCGCGGGCGAACCACACGAACACACCCTCCAGCCCACCGCACTCGTCCACGAAGCGTGGCTCAAGATCGCCGGCACGGACGAGCGCACCTGGCAGGGGCGGCAACACTTCTTCGCCACCGCTGCCGAGGCGATGCGGCGCATCCTCGTGGACCGCGCCCGCCGCCGGCTCGCCGCCAAACGCGGGGCGGGCGCGGAGCGCGTGGACACGGAGGAGTTGGACATCCCCGCGCCCGCGCCCGACGACCAGTTGCTCGCGGTCAATGACGCGCTGGAGAAATTCGCGGCGCTGGATGCGCGCAAAGGCGAGCTGGTGAAGCTGCGTTACTTCGTCGGCCTTTCCTTTGAGGAGGCGTCCGAGGTTCTGGGCATCGCCGTGCCCACGGCCAAGCAATGGTGGGCCTACGCGCGGGCGTGGTTGCGGGTGGAGATGACCAATTCAGGGGCCGGCCCCCCACCCGGAGTGTAGCGCAGCGGATGACGCGAAAACTTTTCCGCATACTTTTTGCCGCCAGACTGCGCTTGATCCGGTAGCAGCATGCAACCAGTCACAACCTGAAGACCGCAACGCACCAGATGAAAGCCATGTTCCAACCTGCCCGCCACCAGCCCAGGCGGAATCGCCGTCGTGGCTGTCCGAGCTTCGGTAAAAGCAGCCTGCACCCGTGAACCAAAGAAACATCCCATGGCAAAACTAATCTTCACCAACCAGGACCACGCCGGCCGGGCCTACGAGTTGACGCTCGAAAAAACCACCGTGGGCCGCGGCGACCAAAATACCCTGGCCATCGCCGACGGCTCCCTTTCGGCGGTCCACTGCGAGATTCTCGTCAACGGCCCGGAGGTCATCGTCCGCGACCTCGGCTCGCGCAACGGCACGTTCGTGAACGGCGCGAAGCTCGTCAACCAGCAGTCGCAGCTCAAGTCCGGGCAGACCGTGCGGTTTGGCGCCGTCGAGGCCCGCCTCGAACTGGACAGCCCGCCCGCCGAAGACACGGCGTCGGACATCACGGCCATCCATACCATGGGGGCGCATCATGCGTGAACAGCGGCGCGAGCGGGAGAAACCCCGGCCGGCAAACCCCTCGATGAAACTCGGTTCCTCGGATTCGAGTACAAGCGACGATCTCACGGTCACGGCGCACGACGTGCCCGGCCCAAAGGAAAGCCCGGCCCCGGCCTCGCTTGGTCCCGTGGCGAGCCAGCCGGACAAATCTTCAACGAAAGCCGTCGTCGTGATCGTGATCGTGACGGCCCTTGCCCTGGGTTTGATCGTTCTGCTTTGGTGGTTGTGGGGCGGGAAATGAAAGCGGCCCGGTCGTCGCGAAGCAGCCTGGCGGATTCACCTGCCGTCATGACCACCTGGATGCGCACAACCAAAAAGATATCGAAACATTTCCCCATACTTTTTGCCGCCAGACTGCGCTTGATCCGGTAGAAGCACCGAACGCCCGATATGAAATCTGAACCGCCCCGCGAAGAAGCCCTGTTCCAGGCCGCCGCCCAGTTGACCGGCTCCAGTCGCGCCGCGTTCCTCGACCAGGCCTGCGCCAGTGACGCCGCCCTGCGCCAACGCCTCGAAGCCCTGCTCGCGGCGCATGAGGCGTCCGTCGGCGTTCTCGCCGACGAACCGGCCCGGGAGGTTCTCGCCCCCACGCTCGACCTGCCTGAACCCGCCCCGGACGAAGCCGTGGGCATGACGCTGGGGCGCTACAAGCTGCGCGAGAGACTCGGCGAAGGCGGTTGCGGCACGGTCTATGTCGCCGAGCAGACCGAGCCGGTGCGGCGCAAGGTCGCGCTCAAGGTCATCAAGCTGGGCATGGACACGCGCGAAGTCATCGCGCGCTTCGAGGCCGAGCGGCAGGCGCTGGCCATGATGGATCATCCGAACATCGCCAAGGTGCTGGATGCGGGCACCACCGATGCCGGCCGGCCCTACTTCGTCATGGAACTGGTGCGCGGCATCCGCATCACCGACTACTGCGACCAGGCCAATCTCAGCACCAAGGAGCGGCTCGATCTGTTCATCAAGGTTTGCCAGGCCATCCAGCACGCGCATCAGAAGGGCATCATCCATCGCGACATCAAGCCGGGGAATATCCTCGTCACGCTGCACGATGGCGTGCCGGTGCCGAAGGTGATCGACTTCGGCATCGCCAAGGCGACCGAAGGGCGATTGGTCGATGCGACGGTGTACACGCAACTCCACCAGTTCATGGGCACACCAGCTTACATGAGCCCGGAGCAGGCGGAGATGAGCGGGCTGGACGTGGACACGCGCTCGGACATCTACAGCCTCGGCGTGTTGCTCTACCAATTGCTGACGAGCAAGACGCCCTTCGACGGGAAGGAACTGCTTTCGATGGGCCTCGATGCGATGCGCAAGACGATCCGCGAGAAGGAGCCGATGCGCCCGAGCACGCGGCTGGCGTCGCTCCAAGGCGAGGAGCTGACGACCACCGCCAAACGTCGTTCCGCCGACGCGCCCAAGCTCATTCATCTGCTCCAAGGCGACCTGGACTGGATCGTGATGAAGGCGCTGGAGAAGGATCGCACGCGCCGTTACGACACGGCCAACGGCCTGGCGCTGGACATCCAGCGGCATCTCAGTAACGAACCGGTCGTCGCGCGTCCGCCGAGCACGGCCTACAAGATTCAGAAGGCGTGGCAGCGGAACAAACTGGCCTTCTCCGCCGCCACCGCCGTGGCGCTGGCGCTGGTCGTGGGCATCGGCGTGAGCACCTGGCAGGCGTTCGAGGCGACGAAGGCCAGGAAGGCGGAACAGGATCAACGCGTCGCTGCCCAGAAAGCCGAGGCTACAGCGTTGGCAAAACAGACGGAGGCCGAAGCAGCGCAGAAGTCGGCCGAGGCGGCCCGCGAAAGCGAAGCAGCGCAACGTCGCATGGCCGAGGCCCGGGCTTATGCCTCGGACATGAACTTCGCCCAGCAAGCCCTGACGGCAAACAATGCGGGATGGGCGAAACAACTGCTCGCTCGTCATCGGCCCCTGCCGGGCCAGCCGGACCGACGCGGTTGGGAGTGGCGCTATCTCTGGCAGCAGAGCCGCTCCGACGCGCTCGACGCTCTGAATCGGGAATCTAGATCGATTGTGGGACTGTCGGTTTCACATGACGGGAAATGGCTGGCCGTTCGGGCCAAAGATGCTGTCTCGGTTTGGGATCTGGCCACCCGTCGGCAAGTGATGCGCACGGATGGCGTGTGGGCCGCCGTCGCGTTTTCACCCACGAGACCAGTGCTCGCGATGTGCGGTAGTGAATCGCCCGGCACGGAATCCAGGCTCCGCTTTTGGGATGCGGAGGCTGGGAAATTCCTTCCCGATCCGCCTCCACCCGGGACTTTGGACGCCGGGGGATTGCTCAGCCTGGCCTTTCTCGCGGATGGCCAATCCATGGTCACCGCCACCCGCAGCAATCTCAGCCTGCGCCGAAGCTCCGATGGAATGGAGCTGGCGACTTACCCAATTGGAATCCGTGATGGAGCATACCATTTCTTGCAACATCAAGTGGGACATCCCGTGCACCTGGCTCAGGGAACCAACCTGCTGGCGGTGGCAGAAGCCAGCCGTCAAATCCGGGTCATTGATGTGACCAACGGACGCGAAATCTTCAAGACCACCGTCCCGGGCGGCGGCGATCTCGCCTCTGTGGCCCTGTCGGCCGACGGCAGGATTCTGGCGGCGGGCGGCACCGTGGGTGAGACCGGCATCCGTCTTTGGGATGTCTCCAGCGGTCGGGAACTCGGCGTCCTTGAGGGCCATCGCAACTATGTAACCTCGTTGCTCTTCTGGCCGGACGGCAAAACTCTGGCTTCGGGGGGAGCCGATAACACCATCCGCATCTGGGATGTGGAAAAGAAACTCTCGCTGGTGACCCTGAATGGACACCGGGACGAGATTTCTCGGCTGGCCTTGCTGCCCGACAAAGCGACGCTCATCAGCGGCGGCCGGGATGGGTCGGTCGTGATCTGGGATACTCGGGTCGTCCGCCAGCAACGGGCCGTTGTCACCTTGCCGTTGAAGTTGTCCAAGGGATCTTTCTGGAGTGTGTCCAGCGGGGGCGAGGCGATTCTTAACCTGGAGCCGGAAGGCTGGCTGACCCGATGGCACGGGCCGGCCTTTCAGCAAACCGAACGCCTGCTTCAGATCACTCCTCCTCCGACGGACGCCTGCGTCTCGACCGATCACCGCTGGCTGGCGACCGGCACTGGGAGCGGGGCGATCCAAATCTGGGACGTGCCCGCGCGGACCTTGCATCGGGAACTTCCCGCCTCCACCGGGGCGCACTCGCCCGTCACCTTCCTGGCTGGCACCACCCGGTTGGTGGTCTGGAATACGAATGCCCAGACGCTGGCCGTTCATGACGTGGTCAGCGGGAAACAGCTTTCGTCGTGGTCTGACCCGGACCTCGCCGGGGGACGGGTGGAAATCGCTCCGGGTGGACAGTGGTGCCTCACCGGGGGCAGAAACGCGACCGGGTGGCGTGTCCGTCAACTCTCCAATGGCCGGGGCGTGGGCACGGCATTCATTGGCGACCGGGCGGGCGTGGCCTTCTCTGCGGACGGCCGACAGTTGGTTGGCACCTTGCGTTCTGGAGTGGTCGAGCGGTGGGACTTGCCCTCACTCACCGGCCTCAAGTCGATTCGAGGCAACCTGCGCGGCACGGATTCGGCCGCCTTTTCGGCGGACGGACGCCGCCTTGCCGTGGGCGGCGCGGCGGACGAGTCCCTGAAGATTTGGGATCTGGAGAGCGAACAGTTGATGGTCACGTTGCCCGGCGAAGTCGGGCGGTGCTGGAGGACGGTGTTCTCGTCGGACGAGAGCACCCTCATCATTCAGCACGATACGGGAACGCTGGACATCTGGCGCGCGCCGTCATGGGAGGAAATCGCCGCCGCCGAAGCGAAGGAGGAAGCGGAGGGCTTGACTCCCACGACGGAGCTCCGTCCCGACGATTTCAAGGAGACCACCGAAGTGGCCGTGAAAGTCGCGGCCTTGCAGGCGTGGTTCGGCCAGGACGCCGAGTATGCCGCCACCCGAGAGCGCATGCTCGCCTGGGCGGCCGACACCGCGAATCCCCAGGCGGCCGAGCGCGTGGCCAAATTGGCCTGTCTCCGCCCGGCGTCTGATGCGCCGCAGCGCGAATCCATCCTCGCCCTGGCCCGCAGAGGAGTGGAACTCGGGAAAAACAGCGGGTATCTGCGCTGGTTTCACTGGGCCCTTGGCATGGCCGAATTTCGCAGCGGCCATTACCCTGCCGCCGACAAATCCCTGGCTATCGCCGCGCAATCGGTGTCACCCTTTGACGATCGCCTCGAAGGCACCGCCAACTTCTTCCGCGCGATGAGTCTCTTCCAGCAAGGCAAGCCCGCCGAGGCCCGCGCCCTCTTCACCGCCACCGAGGCGAATATGAAGAAGCCTCTCCCCCCCGCCGACCATGACGTCATTGCAGCCAACGAATTCCACGACGTCATCATCCTCTGGCTGGCCTGCAAGGAAGCGAGAGCCTTGCTGCAAATGCCCGCCCCCACCGCCAAGCCATGAACCCCACCCGCGAAGAACTTCTCTTCCAGCTTGCGCTGACCAAGCCCGCCGTCGAGCGGGTCGCATGGCTCGATCGTGAATGCGACGGCGACGCGGCGTTGCGCCAGCGCCTTGAAGCCTTGCTCGCCGCGCACGAGCAACCGGAAACGCTGCTGGCCACCCAGGCCGCAGTGGCTCGCCCCACCATCAAGCTCGATCTCGCCACGCAAGCCGACACTGCGCGCCCCACGATCAAGCTCGATCTCGCCGATGCGCCCGACGAGTCGGTGGGCCAGACGCTGGGACGCTACAAACTCCTGGAGCAAATCGGGGAGGGCGGCTGCGGCATGGTCTATGTCGCCGAACAGAAGGAGCCGGTCCGCCGCAAAGTGGCGTTGAAGGTGATCAAGCTGGGCATGGACACCAAGCAGGTGGTCGCGCGATTCGAAGCGGAGCGACAGGCGCTGGCGATGATGGACCATCCCAACATCGCCAAGGTCCTCGATGCGGGCACCACCGACGTGGGCCGGCCCTACTTCGTGATGGAACTGGTGCGCGGCATCCGCATCACCGACTACTGCGACCAGGCCAATCTCAGCACCAAGGAACGGCTCGACCTGTTCATCAAGGTCTGTCACGCCATCCAGCACGCGCATCAGAAGGGCATCATCCACCGCGACATCAAGCCGTCCAACATCCTCGTCACGCTGCACGACGGCGTGCCGGTCCCAAAGGTGATCGACTTCGGCATCGCCAAGGCGACGGAAGGCCGGCTGACGGACGCGACGGTTTACACGCAGTTGCACCAGTTCATGGGCACGCCGGCTTACATGAGTCCGGAGCAGGCAGAGATGAGCGGGCTGGACATTGATACCCGCAGCGACATCTACAGCCTGGGCGTGTTGCTCTATGAATTGTTGGCCGGCAGCACGCCGTTCGATGCGAAGGAGCTGATGGCCTCGGGACTCGACGCGATGCGCAAGACGATCCGGGAGAAGGAGCCGCAGCGCCCCAGCACGCGTCTTGCGACGCTCGGGGCCGATCAACTCACCACCACGGCCAAGCGCCGCTCGGCCGACACCTCGAAGCTGCTGCACCAGTTGAAGGGCGACCTGGACTGGATCGTGATGAAGTGCCTGGAGAAGGACCGCCAGCGCCGCTACGACACGGCCAACGGTCTCGCAGCGGACATCACCCGGCACCTGACGAACGAGCCCGTCCTCGCCCGGCCGCCCAGTCAGCTTGACCGGCTCCAGAAAATGGCGCGACGGAACAAGGCCGCCACCGTCGCGGTCGCCAGCGTGGCGCTGGCCCTGGTCCTGGGTCTGGGACTCGCGATGGCGGCGTTGGTGCGCGAGCGGGCCGCGCGAGTGCGGGAGCGCACGGAATCCGTCCGGGCGGACACCGTGACGACCTTCATCGACAGCCTGTTGTCGGACCAGTTGCCCTCGCTGCTACAGCAGGGGAATGTCCGCGGTGCACGGGCGTTGATCGCCAAAGTGGACAAGCTGGCTTCGTCCACCCTGTCCAATGCCCCGGCGGCAGAGGTCGAATTGCGCGACAGATTGGCGAGGATCCTCTCCGAACAATTCAACGATTTCCCGGCTGCTTTGCGACAGGCCGAGATGATCCCCGTGCTCTTGTCCCGGGTCTCCGACAACCAGCTCAAACGTCCGCGCGAGGATTTTCGGCTTAGAATTCCAGTCCTCCGCCTGTGGGCGGCGAATGGGGAACCCCAAGCGGTGGGAAAAGCGATGCAGGAGCTGGATGCTTTCTATGCGGAATTCATGGGGCGAACCCCTCCGGCCAAGAATTGGGCCGGCGCTTGCCGGTTCTGGCAGGGAGAATGGTTCATGATCTTTCAAAAGAACGAAC
>JANNEF010000113.1:0-12633 GCA_031378375.1 Verrucomicrobiota bacterium
GCGGCCCGCAGCAGAGCGGCGCGTCAATCGAGAAAAACCTCCCGGACAAGATAGACGCCTCAAGGCCGTTGTGGACCGCGGATTTCCCCGGGCAATCCACGCCGGTCATCGCCAACGGGAAGCTTTACATCATGGGCTACCTGGGCGAGGGCGCGGAGTTGAAGGAGGGCGTGGCGTGCTTCGACGCGGAGACGGGCAAGAAACTGTGGGAGCAGCGTTACACGGATTTTCTGAGCGACACGATCTACCTGCGCTACGCCACGTCCAGTCCGACGGTGGACGGCGAGACGGGCGACGTGTTCACCCAGGGGACGCAGGGCATCCTGGCGTCGTTCACGGCGGATGGGAAAAAGCTTTGGGAGCGTTCGATGATGGAGGTGTACGGACGGCTCACTTTCCCGAACAGCCGAACGGCGTCACCGCTGATTGACGGCGACCTGGTCATCGCACACGGCATCACCGCCAACTGGGGCGCGCACGGGCCGGGCGGGGATCGCTTCTACGGCTTCGACAAGAAGACCGGCGAGTTGGTGTGGGCCTCGAATCCGGGCGACCGGCCCAAGGACAATTCCTTTTCATTGCCGATCCTCGGCTGGCTCGGCGGCAAGCGCGTCTTCTATTGCGCCAGCGGCGACGGCAGCGTGGTGTGCGTGAACGCGCGCACGGGGGAGCCGCTCTGGCGCGTGCCGCTGTTCCGCGCGGGCATCAACGCGACCGTGCTCGTGCATAATAATGACAAGGTCATTTCCATCTTCGGCACGCCCTACGAACCAGGCGCGATGGTGGCGGTGAAGATTTCCAACGTGGCACCGACGAACCCCGCCACCGGTCCCGTGGTGCTGGAACGCGCGGCGGTGGAGCTTTGGAACAATGACCTGTCCACTTCGACCAGTTCGCCCATCCTCGTCGGCGACCGCATCTACGTGGTGGTGGAGAAAGGCGACCTGTGCTGCGTGGACGCGAATACGGGAAAGATTCTTTGGAAGCTCAAGCTCGGCATCGAACAGCGCAACGCCTGCCCGATTTACGCGGATGGAAAACTTTACGTGCCGATGCTGGACGACCCGGCGAGCAAGGGCGCGGAGGCGGGCGGCGAGGCGGGCAGCACGGGCGCGTTCTACATCATCAAGCCGGGCGACAAGGCCGGGGAAATTCTTTCGCACGTCGCGCTGGACGGGCGCTGCTTCGGCACGCCCACGGCCTACAACGGAAAGGTTTACGTGCAGACCACGCGCCATCTGTATTGCTTCGGCAAGTCCGGCGACAACTCCGGTCTCGCCGCCGAACCGGCCGCAGCGAAGTGGCCCGTGCCCGGCCCGGCGAAGTCGTTGCAAATCATCCCGTCGGAAGTCTTGGTGAAACCGGGCCAGACCGCGTCGTTCCGCGTGCGCTCGCTGGATGCGAACGGGCTGGCGGTCGCGGACATCAAGGATGTGAAGGCGGTGAAGTGGGCGTCGTATATCCCGCCGACCGCGCGCGTCCGTTCCACGTTGAAAGGGAATTTCAATGCCGATGGCCAACTGGTCGCCGCCAACGATCCGGTACCGTCCGCGGGCGCCTTCGAGGCGACCCTCGGAGAATTGAAAGGCTACATCCGCGGCCGCGTGCTGCCGGGGCTGCCGCTCAAGCAGGACTTCGAGAGTTTTACGCTGGCGGAGACGACGACGAACCTGACCTTCGAGCCGGCAACGCCGTTTGCGTATCCGCCGTTGCCGTGGATTGGCGCGCGGTTCAAATTCGAGGTGCGCGAGAAGGACGGCTCGAAGGTGTTGACCAAGACGATTGACAACAAGTTTTTCCAGCGCGCCTTCGTGTTCATCGGCGAGCCGGACATGAAGAACTACACCATCGAGGCGGACGTGATGAGCGAGGGCAACCGGCGCAAGATGTCCGAGGTCGGTGTCATCAACCAGCGTTACCTGATCGTGCTCAAGGGCAACGACCAGAAGATCGAGGTGAACTCGAACCTGGAGCGGCTGCGCGTGCCCGCCGCCGAGGAGCCATCGAACTTCAAGTGGTCGCCCAACGTCTGGTATCGCCTCAAGTCGCGCGTGGACGTGGCGGCGGACGGCACCGGCGTCGTGCGTGCCAAGGCGTGGAAACGCGACGAGGTCGAACCGGCGGGGTGGACGGTTGAGGTGCCGCATAAGATCGCGCATACGACCGGCTCGCCGGGTTTGTTTGGCTTCGCGCCGAACGACATGCGCGTTCACATAGACAACGTGACTGTGACAGCGAATTGAGACTGCACCGCCGAGAGTTAGTTGTTGAAGCGCCCGCCGCCATGCCCCAGCCCCAAAAACCCGCGACCCTCGACCCGCGCGCCGAACGGCTCCTCGAATGGATGGGGGCGCAGCCGTGGGCTGATCGAGTGGTGCTCGGCGGCGGAGTGGCCTTGAAGCATTACCTGGATTTTCGTCCAACAAAAGATTGCGACGCCTGGTGGCATCCGTCCGCCACGGCCGTCGAACGCCGGGCCATGGTTGGCGAAGTGGCCGGCGCGTTGGGCCGGCAGAATCCCGGTTGCGAGATTCGGCGACGGGATTTCGGCGAAGTGCAATCGGTGGAAGTCGTGGCCGGTGAACAGGTGACGTTCAGTTTTCAGATTGCGGTGCGCGATGTTCAGCTCGAACCGTATCTTCCTTCCGGCTGGGGTGGCGTGCTCATTGAATCTCTGGCCGATAATCTCGCTTCCAAAATGTCCGCGCTGGTGGACCGCGGTTCTCCGCGCGATTTCCGGGACGTGCGGCGGGCCGCGTGCGACCTGGGTATTCCGATCCAGGAGCTTTGGCGGTTGTGGCGTCAAAAAAACTCCGGGCGCACCCCGTGGGATGCAAAGGCGCTCATTCGCGCGAGCCTGGAAGCCATCATTCGCCGCCGGCCGCTGGAGGACATTTCCAATCTCGACGAACGCCGCGAAGCCGGAGAAGTTCGGCGGTGGTTCCTGACTGAGTTCCTGACTGATGAAGCCGGAAATTGACGCCAGCCTGTATCCCGATGAACCCGCCCCGCTGGATTTGCGGGACGAGCGGGTGGCCGCCGACTATGTGCATCGCGTCTGCGGCGCGTACGATTTCGGCATCCCGCCGAGTCCGGGCGTGGTGGCCACGTTGCGGACGTTGCGCCCAGTGTTCGACAAATATCCGGTGTCCGGCTCGGTCGGTTTCCACGCCTTGCGCCGGTGGTTCGGCTGGGAGGAATTGCCCTCGGTGGTTCCGCCCGCGCTTCGCAGTGACCGGCGCGACTTCATCGAAGGCCGTCAGCCAGATCCGATTCTCATCTGAACAATGGTTTCAACTACACAGTAACTTTACTCCATGAAAACACTTCCCATCCTCACCGCCACGCTCGTCCTCTGCGGCCTTGTCTCCAACGCGACCGACTGGCCCCAGTGGGGTGGCAACGATCCCGGCCGCAACATGTATTCGCCCGCCAAGGGGCTGCCCGTCAACTTCGACCCCGGCAAACTCAAACCCGGCACGGAGGATTACGATCTCAAGACCGCGAAGAACACCAAGTGGATCGCCAAGGTCGGCACGCAGACTTATGGCAACACCACCGTGTCGGGCGGCAAGGTTTTCGTCGGTACGAACAACGAGACGCCGCGCGACAAGAAGCACGCCGGCGACCGCAGCATCATGATGGTGTTCGACGAGAAGACCGGCGAGTTCCTCTGGCAACTGGTCGTGCCGAAACTCGCGTCGGGCCGCGTCAACGACTGGGAATATCTCGGCCTGCTCTCCGCGCCGACCGTCGAGGGCGACCGCGTTTACCTGGTGACGAGCCGCTGCGAAGTGATGTGTCTCGATGTGAATGGATTTGCCAACGGCAACGACGGCGCGTTCCAGGACGAAGGTCAGTATTACGTCGGCCCCGGCAAGCCCAAGGCCGAACCCGGCCCCCGGGACGCGGACATCATCTGGAAGTACGACATGATGGACGAACTGGGCGTCTTCCCGCACAACGCCTCGAACTGTTCCGTACTGCTCGTGGACGACGTGCTCTTCGCCTGCACGTCGAACGGCCAGGACTGGACGCACTCGAACATCCCGTCGCCGCTCGCACCCAGTTTCATCGCGCTGAACAAAAAGTCTGGCGAGTTGCTCGGCGAAGACGACGCGAAGATCGGCCCGCGCATCTTTCACGGCATCTGGAGTTCGCCCTCCACCGCGAAGGTGAACGGCAAACAGCTTGTCTTTCACGGCGGTGGCGACGGCGTGCTCTACGCCTTCGACGCCAAGCCGGTCAAGGAAGGCGAGGACAAGTTCCTCAAGCGGGTGTTCTGGGCCGACTGCAATCCGCCCGAATACAAGATGAAGGACGGCAAGCCCATCAAGTATCCCGACGCCTCCGGCCCCAGCGAGATCAACGCCACGCCGGTCTTCTACAAGAACCGCATCTACGTCGCCGTCGGCCAGGATCCGGAGCACGGCGAGGGCGTGGGCCGGCTCGTCTGTCTCGACGCCACCAAGACCGGTGACATCACCAAGAGCGGCGTCATCTGGGACTACAAGGGCGTTCACCGCACCATGTCCAGCGTCTCGATTGATCCGGTGACGGGCCTGTTGTTCCTCGCGGACTTCTCCGGCTTCGTCCACTGCCTCGACGCCGAGACTGGCAAGCTGCAATGGGTCCACGACATGAAGGCGCACATGTGGGGTTCCACGCTGGTCGCGGATGGCAAGGTTTACGTGGGCGACGAAGACGGCGACTTCACCGTGCTTGCGGCGAGCAAAGAAAAGAAAGTGTTGAGTGAGATCAATCTCGGCGCGTCGGTCTATTCCACGCCCATCGTCGCCAACGGCGTCCTCTACGTCAGCAGCCAGACGCATCTGTTCGGCTTTCACGACTCGGCCCGCGCCGCCACGGATGAAGTGCCGAAGGTGGAACTCAAGCCGAAGAAACCGTAGCTGGCGCGATGCCGTTGAAACGCCTCATTGATCTGGATCAAACCCTCTCGCGTAAAGAGCGAGGAAGGTTTGCGCGTTTCAGCATGACGCTGTTCCTGCTCGCTGGCGCGCAGGTCGCCGGTGCCGGCGATTGGCCGCAGTTTCGCGGCCCGACTGGACTTGGCTACACGGAAGAAAAAAATCTACCGCTGAAGTGGAGCGCCAAGACTGGCGAAAATGTTCTTTGGAAATCTCCGCTCAAAGGCGCCGGTCACGCCAGCCCCATCGTCTGGGGCGACGCGGTCGTCGTCTGCACGGCTTACTGGCCGCCGGAGGTCGCCGAGCGCGAGAAGGTGATTCCGGAGCACCATGTCAGTTGCCATCAGGCCGGCGATGGCAAGCCGCTTTGGGACACACTCATCCCGCCGGGACCATGGGTGCGGAAGGATTTCCGCAGCGGCGCGGGCGGCGGCTACGCGGCGCCCACGCCGGTCACCGACGGCAAGCTGATCTATTGTGCGTTCGGTTCCTCTGTGCTCGCTGCGCTGGATTTCCAGGGGAAGATAATCTGGCGGAAGGAAATTGTTCCTTACACCTTCGACGTGACGCTGGGCAGCAGCCCGATTCTTTACCGCGACACCGTCATCCTCTTCTGCGCGTCGGCGAAGAAGGGCGATTCGCGTATCCTCGCCTTCGACAAGGCCAGCGGTGAAGAGAAGTGGCGCCAGCAATTTCCCGAGATGGGTTTCTCGCACAGCACGCCGGTCATCATCCAGGTCAACGCCAAACCTCAAATGCTCGTGCTCGGTTCCGGCGGCGGCAATTCCGCCAAGGCGCTCCAGAGCCTCGACCCGGCCGATGGGAAAATCCGCTGGTGGTGTCGCGGCGGGGGCGACGCTTCCTCGCCCGCTTACAGTTCGGGCGTCGTCTATTTTGACAGCGGGCGCGGCGGGGCCGGCGTGGCGGTGGACCCGGCAGGCACGGGCGACGTTTCCGAAACGCACATCCGCTGGACCGTCAGCCAGGTGCCCGAAGCGATCGGATCGCCGGTCATCGTCGGCCCGCTGGTGTATCGCCTGCACACGCCGGGTGTCCTCAAGTGCTGGGAGGCGGCCACGGGCAAACTCGTTTATGCGGAACGGTTGGAAGGGATGACGACGTGGGCCAGCCCCATCGCCGACGCCGCCGGACGCCTGTTCTTCGCCAATGCCGGCGTGACTCACGTCATCCAGACTGGCCCGGAGTTCCGCGTGCTGGCGGTGAATGATCTGGGCGACAGTAACCACGCCTCCGCCGCCGTCGCCAACGGGAGAATGTTTCTGGCCGGGTTGAAGAACCTCCATTGCATCGGAGCCAAACCATGAAGACACACCTTTTGATCCATGTCCTGTGCGCGCTGGCAACGAGCGCCTTCGCCGCCGAGTGGGTGAACATCTCCGACGGCGTGACTTCGCAATTGAAACCCGGTTACGGCGGCCCCACGGCGGGTGTGACGGTGGACCGCGCGTCCGGCGACGTTTACTTCGTGGTCAGCGATCTAGGTCTCTGGAAAAGCAGCGACCACGGGCAGACCTTCGCGCGCGTGGACGACAAAAACATCGGCGGTCGCTGCGAGACGGGCTGGGCGCTGAACTTTGATCCGGCGGGCAAGCGGCTCTTCTGTTTCATGATTTACGGCAGCAGCGCGCTGACCACCGACGGCGGCAAGACCTGGGCAAAATCCAAAACCAGCCATCTCGATTTCGGCGCGGTGGATTGGGAGGACACCGGCAAACGTCTGCTCGCGCTGCGCCACGAAAGCGGCGGCGTCCTGACCACCAGCGACGACGGCGGCGCGACGTGGCGCGACCTGGGAAAGGGTTTCAGTGGCCTCGGCGTTTTCGACCGCAAAACTTTCGTGGCCACCACGGAGAAGGTGAGAGGCATTTTCCACAGCACGGATGCGGGCGCGACTTGGACACAGGTTTCCACCAACACTCCCATTGCCGCCGTGCCGGTTGTGTTCAAGGGCGTCGGTTACTGGGCCACGGGCAAGGGCATCCTCGTGAGTAAAGACAAAGGCGCGACATGGACGGAAGCGGGAGCGCCGGTAGACGCGACCTTCGGCCCGTACTTCGGCAAGGACGCGCTGCACTTCGTCGTCGTCGGCAAGAGCGGCTTTCACGAAACGAGGGACGGCGGCAAGACTTGGCAACTGGCCGCGCCGCTGCCCGCCGGTTATGGTGCGGGCCGCGTCGGCCCGAACTACGCGTGGGATCCGAACGCGAACATCTTTTACGCCTCGACGATGACCAAGGCCACGTTCAAGTATGAGCGGACAGGGCTGAAGTAGAATTGCCATGTGCGCACTCGAAAATCATTGGGTGACCGGCTCTCCGTCAACCCGGCTCGCTTCTGACTGTAACGGAGCCGAGCGTCGTCCAAATCACTCCGGGATCTCAATCGCAACGGGCGCAACCACTCATCTCCACTCCTCAAGCTGACCCATGTCCACTCCACTTCGCCTTACTCGCACGCAATGGCTCATCTGCCTCATCGCCGCCATTGGCTTTGCTTTCGACATCTACGAGCTGCTCATGCTGCCGCTCATCATCAAGCCCGCGCTCGCGTCGTTGGGCGGCCTGGGGCCGGATGGCCTGCCGTTGCTCGTGCCCGGTTCGGCGGAATACGTGAAGTGGGCGCGCACGCTGTTCTTCGTGCCCGCCATCGCGGGCGGCGTGTTTGGATTGCTCGGCGGTTATCTCACCGACCGGCTGGGGCGGCGGCGCGTGCTCACGTTCAGCATTTTGCTCTACGCCTTTTCGGCTTGTGCCGCCGGCTACGCGACGACATTGACGCAACTGCTCGTGTGCCGCTGCCTCGTGTTCATCGGCGTGTGCGTGGAATTCGTCGCCGCCGTCGCGTGGCTGGCGGAATTGTTTCCTGACCGGAATCAACGCGAGAAAGTGCTCGGCTACACTCAGGCGTTTTCATCGTTTGGCGGCTTGCTGGTGGGCGCGATGAACGTGCTCGCCGCCAAGATTGCGATCGACCTGCCCGGGATTCATGGCGGCCACGAGGCGTGGCGTTACACACTCATCTCCGGCGTCATTCCGGCCATCCCGCTCATACTCATCCGACCGTTCCTGCCCGAATCCCCCGAGTGGGAACGCAAACGCTCGGCGGGCCAGCTCAAGCGCCCCAGCCTCGCCGCGCTGTTCAGTCCGGAACTGTGGCGGACCACCGTGCTGACGACACTCGTGTTCGCCGCGAGTTACGGCATCGCCTTCGGGGCGATCCAGCAGTTGCCGCAAATCCTCGGCGCTCAACGAGTCGGCACGCCGCAGGAAGGCGGGCACGCGGCCATGATCGCGACGGCGAAAGCCGCCGTGGGCAAAGCCGCCGCCACCGCTCGGGAAGCCGGCCAGCCGGAACTGCCTGCGGGCAGGAAGCGGCAGGTCGCCAGCAACGCCTCCGATGAAGCCGTCGCCAAGGTGACCCTGTGGCAGGAGGTGGGCGGACTGGTCGGTCGCTTCGTTTTCGCGATGATCGCCGTTCACATCATCAGCCGCCGTTTGCTGCTGCGCGTGTTTCAGATTCCGGCGCTCATCTTCGTGCCGTTGCTGTTCTGGTGGATTTCCACCAGTCTCGGCAGCGCAGCCTCTTTGCAGTGGATCAAGCTGGGCATTTTCATCGCCGGTTTTCTCGTGATCGCCCAGTTCAGTTTCTGGGGGAACTACATCCCGCTGGTTTTTCCGCTGCACCTGCGGGGCACCGGCGAGAGCTTCGCCGCGAACATCGGCGGGCGTGTGCTCGGCACGGCGGCGGCGTGGATTACCATCACCCTCTCCGCCTCCACTCCGCCCAGCCCGGCGAAGATCGCGGTCGTCGGCGCGTGCGTGGCGGGCGCTTACACGCTCCTCGGCGCGCTGCTGACACACTGGTTGCCCGAGCCGAAGGAACAGCTTGAGCAGTGAACGCCATCGCGCAAGACTGACGCCAGAGACACGATGGCCATCAAGCACCGCAAGCCAGACGGACGACACGCGAACGAGCCGAAGCCCATCCAGCTTTGGCATCCCGACGTGCCCGGCCCGCTCTGGGACGGGACGCGGCGCGTGCGACGCAGTCAGATTGAGACATACTGCCGCGTGCTGGCGCGCGAGTTTCGACCGCGAAAGATCATCCTGTTCGGCTCCTACGCGCATGGGAAGCCAACGAAGAACTCGGACGTGGATTTGGTGGTCATCATGCCGTTTCGCGGTTCGGACACGGAGAAGGTCGTGGAGATGCAGATGCGTGTGGGGGCACCCTTCCCGATGGATATGCTCTTGTGGAAACCGGCCCGCGTGAAACGAACGGATTATTTTACGCGCGGAATTCTGACGCGTGGCCAACTCATGTATGAAGGCTGATACTCGTGAATGGGTGCGGTTCGCCGAAGAGGGCTTTGACGTGGCGAGCGTTTTGATGCGCCGCCGTACGAACACGGCAGCGAATTCCATCGGCTTCCACTGTCAACAATGCGTTGAGAAATCTCTGAAGGCGCGCCTCGAGGAAGCGGGTTTGCCCGTTCCCAAGGTGCATAATTTGACCGCGCTCCTGGGACTGCTTCTGCCGGTTGAGCCGCTGTGGGCTTCTTTCAATCCCGCTCTGCTGTTGCTGAACAACTACGCTGTGAAGTTCCGTTACCCGGGGCACGTCGTCACGCGGGCCGATGCCCAGGCCGCATTGAAGGCGTGCCGCTCGATACGCGCCGAGGTCCGCGTGAAGCTCGGTTTGCCGAAAAAATAGTTCCAACCAACATCCTTATGTCCATCCCTGATTCTGAAATCCAATCCGCCCGGCAAAAACTCGACGCGCACACGCGCGAGATCATCCAATGGCACTTCAGCCCCGACACCGGCTGCCCGTACTGGCTGGAGTGGGCGAAGAAAAACTTTGACCCGCGCGCCGAGGTGAAGTGCTTCGCCGACATCATCGCGAAGTTTCCGCACTTCCAGGACGAATCGCTGCGCGACCTCCAGCCGGAAGTCTGGGTGCCGGCGAAGTACAAGGGCCGTCCGTTTAACATTTTCGAGACCGGCGGCACCACCGGAATGCCCAAGCAGCGCATCGGCTGGGACGATTACAAGACCGACTACGAGGAGTTCTCCGGCAAGATTGCCGACGAACATTTTCCGCGCGGCGGCGCGTGGCTGATGGTCGGCCCCACGGGTCCGCGCCGGTTGCGCCTGGCCATCGAGCACCTGGCGAACTTCCGCGGCAGCTCGTGCTACTTCGTGGACCTCGACCCGCGCTGGGTGAAGAAGGTGATCAGCGCGAAGCATTTCGATCAGGCGAAGGCTTACATGGAACATGTCGTGGACCAGGCGGTGACGATTCTGAAGCATCGCAAAGTCACCGGTCTGTTCACCACGCCCAAGCTGCTCGAAGCGCTCGCGGAGAAAGTGAATCTCCACGACGCCGGCATTCGCGGCGTCTTCTGCGGCGGCACCACGATGGCGCCGCAGTACGTGCGCTTCATCGTCGAGGAAGTGCTTGAAGGCCGCATCGGGTTTTATCCCACCTACGGCAACACGCTGATGGGCCTGGCCGCCAGCGTACCGCTCCGGCCCGAGGACAAGTTTTCCATCACCTACTACGCGCCGCAGCCGCGCGCCGTGCTCCGCGTGGTGGATCCGAACAACACAACGCACTTGAAGAACTACGGCGAATGGGGCCGCGTCGAGCTGACCACGCTGACGAAGGAGATTTTTATCCCGCGCTTTCTCGAACGCGACGAAGCCATCCGCCGTGAACCGCGCGTGCCCTACGCCTGGGACGGCGTGGCGGAAGTCCGCCCGTTCGGCGCGATGGAGAAGACGATTGTCGAAGGCGTTTACTGAGACGCAGTCAAACAGCAACCAACCGCAGACCATGATCTACTTCACCATCTACCTCAAAAACCTGAACAACGGCACCGGCTACATTGACATCCCTTTGGAGAACGACCAGTTGGTGAAGGACTACCTGCAATTTCTCGACCTTGGCATCCGCGCCTACAAACCGTATCCCGTGGCCGAAGCGGGAAAATCACGCGGCGGACCCGGCTCGATCGTCATCAATCTGGCGGACATCGCCGCCATCGTGAGCGTCGCCCCCCATTAACTAAAGGGGCGTTTCGCAACGCCTGAAGAAGGTAATGGCAAGCGGTGGAGTAAGGGCAGGGGAAACCTGCTCGCGAATGGTCTTGGTTGTGGAGCAGGTGCTGTCGATTACGGCGACCGGCATGGAGATTGACGGGGGCCGTGGCAGTCGGGTTTCGCGCCGGGGCATTTATGGGGATCCAAAAATGGAAAAAAATAGCTTGAACCGCAAGTCACGGCCTGATACAAACTTTCCCGTCCAATAGAGATTCCACTGATCTGAATGGCGTGAGCGTAGTTTCATGCCTTGGCTGCGTGGTGGTTGTGTCGTGTAACATGGGAGGCCAAGGAAGGCCATCGAAGTTCCGGCGAATGAATTCAAAATTACTTGCTTTGACTGTCAGTGTGCCCGGCGTGAAACGTCGCCTGGCGCGTAGTTGTGTGTTCGCAATGTTCAATTCCGTGGCTCAATCAATTTTTTCAAAATCAGAAATCAGAACGGCTCGTGAGCTTTCCACCTATTAATATTATGTGTTCGTGCCAGCGTCCTCAAACTTCAAATTCTATGTGCGCAAACAATCATCCCTTCGTTGTCGCTGATATTCCCGTTCGCTTGAAGCGCTCCGCCCGGCCCACGCTTGGCCGGCTGGCGCTGATTGCTCTGGCCGCCCTGGCGCTCCAACCGCCCGGTCTCACCGCCGCGCCTCTGGAGGTTACCTGCCCGCCCGCCATCACCATCGCGTGCGGCGCCCCGGTTCCCTCCGCCGCGACCAGCAGGACTCTCTTCACGGATATTGGCGGCACGATTGTGTCCGACGCGCCCGTGACGGTGTCGTCGGTGGACGGGCCACTGACGCCGGGAGCCATTGGCGCGACGATCACCCGCACTTACACCGTCGAGGACGACGCCATGCAATCCGTCCCGTGCGCGCAAATCATCACAGTGATTGATTCCGTCACGCCGGAGATTCAAACCTGCGCCTCCAATATCACGGTGAACGCTGATGCCGATTGCAAGGCGGTCGTTCCCAATCTTGTCGCCGAAGTTGGCGCGAGCGACGCTTGCAGCGTGGTAACAATTATTCAAAGTCCCGCCGCAGGGACGATGGTGGGTCTCGGCGACCACCCAGTCACGATTACGATTACCGACGAATCCGGCAACGCGACCAACTGCGTCGCCGTGGTGAGCGTCACCGACGTGACTCCTCCCATGATCACCTGCCCGGATAATCAAACGGTGGAATGCGCCGGGGTTGACGGCGCGACGGCGACCTTCACCGCGAGCGCGGTGGATGCGTGCGACGCGAACCCGACGGTGGCGTGCGTGCCGGCGAGCGGCGGCGCGTTTGCGCTGGGCGTGACGACCGTGACCTGCACGGCGACGGATGCGGGCGGGAACTAGAGTGAATGCAGTTTCACGGTGACGGTGGCGGACGCGACCGCGCCGGTAATCACCTGCCCGGACAACCAGACGGTGGAATGCGCCGGGGCGGATGGCGCGACGGCGACGTTCACCGCGAGCGCGGTGGATGCGTGCGACGCGAACCCGACGGTGGCGTGCGTGCCGGCGAGCGGCGGCGCGTTCGCCCTGGGCGTGACGACCGTGACCTGCACGGCGACGGACGCTGGCGGGAACA
>JANNEF010000170.1:0-3448 GCA_031378375.1 Verrucomicrobiota bacterium
AACGTCAGCTCCGCCGCCTCCTCGTACACCTCCGTCACCGTCTCCAGCTTCGCGTCGCGGCCCACCACCTGCACACGCACCTTGTAGCGCGAACTCCGCGCCGCCGGCGCCCACGCGAGCCGCAGCCGGTTGGGAGCCACCACCGTCGCCTGCACGTCCTCCGGCTGGTCGGGACGCTGCGTCTCGCCCGGCCGGTTCAAACCAAACGACGTCCATCGCGGGTCCAGCGCGTCGAGCAAAAACTCCAGCTCATCAATCACCACGCCAATCCGTTTTTTGAAGACATCCTCGGCGATCTTCCGATCCCGATCACACTGCCCCACCTTCGTGTCAAACTCGTCAATCTTCGAGATCGCGTTCGCCAGCGCCTGCTCCAGTTCCCCCGCCTTCTGATGCGTGATGGTGATCTTCTCGTCCGACACCTCCTGGTCCGGGTTCTTCGCGAGCCACGACGCCGTGCTGCGCAGCACCTCCATCTTGGCGTCCAGGTCCGACGGCGTCTCGATGGTGCCCGGCGTCTTGAAGCCCAGTTGCACCCAGGCCACATTCCAGCGGATGCCAAACGCCGGGTGATCCTCCAGCAGTCCCTTGACCTTGCCGATGAACCGATCCACCGCGTCCGCGGCCGTGCGGCGTGCGGCGATCCATTCGGACTTCACCACCCGGCAGGTTTGGAATTCATCCTCGGCGGCCGTGACGGCCTGATATTCGGCGGAAAACTTCTGCGGACTGGTCTGTTTCAGATCGATGAAATCCGACCCCGGCTTGAGGAACCGCGTAATCGCCTTCTCCATCTTGCGCCCCAGACCGTAAAGACCGGGCCGCGACATGCTTCGATATTCAACCTGCATTGCCATATTCGTATCCTGTTGTGCGCTGACCACTGCGTTCGGCGACCATTGCGTATTGTTCAAGTCACCGGTTGATGCCTTCAACATGAAGGTGTCAACGAATGCTACTCAGCAAAGATTTTGCCAGCGAACGCCCGCGGCGTATTTTTGGGCGAACTTTTTTTGGCCAGTGTGAAAACGCCCGTAAATCCCGGGGTTTTCGCGCTCCGACGGGATTCAATCGTCCCACCGAAACCGGAATCCTCCACCGAAAGCGGCGCCGCGCCAGCCGGTTTCTGGAACTATTTTCCCCGTCATGGTCGTTCGCGATCCAAACGGCGAAACAATCCTCATCCGCGTTGGGGAATATTCTGGGATGCGCCCAAGCGTTTGCCTGAGTGCCAAAATCCGGTTGACACCGGCTGCGGGTTCTGTCACACCTTTACCACTTACACCAACGGCGGGAATCGCTCCAGCACCGACTGTCCGTGTTTTGCATTACTGGTTCGCCTCCTTCCCACGGGGTGGTTTGGTGCGGTCTTGAGCGTGCGGATGTTTCATGACTCGCCACGGATCGGGCACGGCTCCGCATGGACGAAAACAACCTGTGTCGCATGCAAATCAAATCGCCTCTTGCACCATTGGCTTGGGAGCCGCCCGTCGGGCGAACGCCCCGGCCCCCGCCTCCTGAATGCTATTTGCCAAGAATCCCCGGCCACGGAACCTCGAAACACTTATGAAAACATCATTCCTCAAACTCCTCTTGCTCGCCGCCATCGGCTGCGGCGCGCTGAACCCACGCCAGGCCGCCGCCCAACCGGCTGGCGATTCTTACACGAACACCATCCTGCCGGGCTTGAACCTCATCGCCAATCAACTGGATCAGGGGTCCAACACGCTGGCCGAAGTTCTTCCGTCCGTCCCGGACGGGTCGCAACTCCTCAAGTGGAACGAAGCCACCGGGACCTTCCACACGGACACTTTTGACGATGCGGACCATTTGTGGCTGGATGCGACGAGCGGCAGCCCGTCCACCACCAAGTTGGACTTGTACGAAGCCGCGTTCTTGTTCAATCCCGGTGCCGCCTACCCGTTGGTTATCGCCGGGCAGCAGCGCGCGAACGTGCCGCCGCCGCCCGTGCTGGAGCCGGAACACCTGCACTATCTCAGTGGCCCGGTCATCGCCCCCGCCTATTACGTGGACATGACCAGCCTCGCGCCGGAGGAAGGCGCTTTGTTTATTCGCTGGAATGCGGCCACGCAGTCCTATCAAACCAACCGCTTCACCGGCGGCGCCTGGCAACTCGGCGAACCGGCGGCTGCGGCCGGCGAGGGCGCAATCCTCTACGTACCAAGGGGGCTGGCATGTCCCGATCAACAAACATTCCTGCGGCTTTTTTCCGGGGCGAACCAGCCCAACGTCTTGCCCGTCCTGCTGCCGGGCGGCGCGCAGGATCTGCAGTTTGACACCGCAATGCCTCCGTTCCCGGCGGCCAATCCGTATGTGCCGTCGTCCCCTAATCCTTATTGGCTGGCCAACGGACCCGCCTCGAAATGGATTGGCATTGGCAACGGGACCGCCTCGAGCAACGGCGTGCGTGGCGTGTATGCCTACACGAACCGCTTTTTGCTGCCGTGTCTCCAGGCGGCGACGATACAGGGCCGCTGGGCGGCGGATGATAGCGGCTCAATCTGGCTTAACGGCATCCATACACCGAACGACATCACCGGTGGATGGGGATTCGACAAGTGGAAACCGGTGGCCATCACCTCGGGCTTCCAAACGGGTTTGAACACCTTGGTGTTCTACGTCACCAACCTGCCGAGCCTCTCCCCCACGGGCCTGCGCACGGAACTGACGGGGACATTTTGCCGCGGCCCGGGCTGTGCGGGATGTCTCGAAATGGCCTGCGCGAACCAGTGTACGCCTCAACTCGGCCAGGCGACGGTGGTGAATTATCCAATGCCCAGCGTCACCAACCGGTGTGGCGGCACGGTCACGAGCCTCTCCTGCACGCCGCCTTCCGGCTCCGCCTTCCCAGCAGGCACGACGACGGTTACCTGCACCGCGCAAGATAATTCTAGCACCACGGCCTCGTGCTCGTTCACCGTGACGGTGGCACCGAATGCCACGCGCGTCTGGAACACCGGAATGACCGGAGCGTCCGGCAACGCACCTCTGAATCCCGGCGAGACCGACACGAATTACACCCTCGTCTCGGTGCCGCCGGGCGGTTGCCCCGGCCCGGCCCAGGTGATCGTGACAGATCTTTCCTGGGTTCCCAACGGCCCGAACTCGAGCTGGATTGGCGGCGCACTCAACAGCCAATGCATCAACGGCCTCTATCAGTACCGGCTCTGCTTCTACTTGCCTTGCACGAACAGCGCATCCGTCAAAGGCCGGTGGGCTGCGGATGACATTGGCTACATCTTCCTTAATGATCAACCGACCGGAATCACGTCGGCTACGAGTCCGCCTTATTCTAGTTCGCGTTCAAGGTGAGACTAACTATCCAGGGCCAGGCGCAGATGCTCCGGACGCGATCTCGATCCGAAGCCAGCCGTGGCAGGCCAGCCTCCAAAGTGCGCACCACTCCGGCCATGTCTGAAAACACCCG
>JANNEF010000179.1:0-30241 GCA_031378375.1 Verrucomicrobiota bacterium
AGCGGCATTTTATGGAAAAATAGCGCCCCAGTGTCCCGAAAGAGGAAAAAACTGCCCCATTCCGAGACCCCGTCCGGGTAGGGGATGACGGTGTGGCCCTTGATGATGTCGTGCCACGCCAGCCGCAGCACCGCGCCGGTCCGGCCCTGGGCGGAAGCGTAGCAGCCGGGCGGCTCCCGCTTCCAGTGTGGCAACCGGCCCCCTCCGACTTGTTCCCTTCCTGTTTCTGGCTGCACCAAAAGCGTGGGTAGGGTAACACCGTATGGAATCCGCCCCGCTCCCTCTTGTATGGTCAAGGCGGTCAGCAAATGAATGCTTGCCACGAAAGGCCCCCTGCTTGCGCGGCCCTTCATCACCGTTAAGCCGGCAAGCACGAAAGACATAAATAGACGACCATGAAAAACCTGATCAAGTCCCTCGCCGTCCTCACCGCCATCCTCGCCTGCTCCGCCAGCGCCGTCGCAGCTGACTGTTGCGATAAAGCCGTCAAATCCGCCAAGGCGGGCAAAGTTTGCGAGAAATGCGTGCCCGAAGCCTGCTGCAAGGAAGCCGTTACCAAGGCATCCAAGGCGGGCGAAACCAAAATCTGCAAGGTCTGTGCGAAAAAGGAAAAGAAATAGCCATGCCCGCCCGGGGCAACCTCAGCCGCCGGGCATCACGGATGATGTCCCAAGGCCGGTCTTAAACGGGCGCCTCCCGCAACGCCGATCTTCCACTATCGGCAGTGGCGGGGGCGACCTGTCCCGGCCAGAGACATCAATTCCGGAGATTAAGTGAACCGACTTGATCTTCCGGTTCGGGAGCGGGGGCGGCTGGGTTGTTCACCCCCGCTCCCCCAGAAGCCGGCTCCGTGTGGTGCCAACGGCGCAAACCACTGATGATAAATCGCCGGGCTATTCCCTTTTGCCCTTCGGGCTGGGCCGGTCTTTCATTCCACCACCCCCCGGGTGTGATTAAAACCGGGTGAGATAATTCGGCCCGATGGTTGGCGAGTCGAATAACCGGAGGCTTTGGGGTGGACCCTGTCGCGCTGCGACAGGCCCGCGCCGTTCAGGCGCGGAAACCAACAATCGGTCGCGACGCGCAACGCTTTCGCCCGCTGAACGCGGGCGCCTCTCGCAGCGCGACAGGTGCCACCTTCTTACCCACTTGTAATCACACCCGGCTGGCGGGATTCCCGCGAGATTTGCTTGGCGAAGTTGGCAGGCGGGGTTAGAACGAGCGGCATCGTTGCGTGAATGTCATTGACCGACGCGTCGTCGGAGTGAGCGTTCGCCAGCAATTAACTTTATGAAAAAAATCCTTCGCATTCTGGGCGCGCTCGTGTTGAGCGGCTTCGTTTTCAACCAACCAACCGCGCTCCTCGCGCAGGAGGTGGAGCCGGGCTTCAAGGGTTTGTTCAACGGCAAGAACCTCACCGGCTGGGAGGGCAATCCCGATTTGTGGTCCGTCAAGGACGGCACGATCACGGGCGTGACGAAGGCCGACCCGAAGCTCACGCACAACACGTTCCTCGTCTGGACCAACGGGACGGTGGATGATTTCGAGTTGCGCGTCTCCTATCGGATCGTCAACGGCAACTCCGGCATCCAGTATCGCAGCAAGGTGAAGGGCCAGGGCGCGTTCGGTCCCATCGTGGGCGGCTACCAGGCGGATTTCGAGGCGGGCAAGACTTACAGCGGCATTCTTTACGAGGAAGGCGGGCGCGGCATCCTCGCACAACGCGGGCAGAAGACAGTGATCAAGGAAGACCCGGACAAGGCCGGCAAAACCAAGGTCGAAGTCACCGGCGACACGGGCAAGACTTCCGCCGAAATTCAGGCGGGGTTGAAGCACGAGGATTGGAATGACTACGTGATCATCGCCAGGGGCAATCACCTGCAGCACTTCATCAATGGCCAGTTGACCGCCGACGTGACGGACGACCAGAAAGACAAGGCGGCCAAATCAGGCGTGCTCGCGCTGCAAATTCACGTCGGCCCGCCGATGACCGTTCAGTTCAAAAACCCGCGCATCAAGTCGCTGAAGTAACCTCACCGCGTCCTTCCGGTTGACTCGATGAAAAAACTCGCGCCGTTGTTTCTGGTTTGCGCCGCGCTGTTCTGCGCCAGTTCCGTCTCCGCCGCCACCAATGACGCCGCCGCCGGGGGCACGGAGTTTGAGCGCATGTTCAACGGCAAGGATCTCAAAGGCTGGAAGGGCGACACCAACCGCTGGTCGGTTGAGGATGGCACCATCGTCGGACGCATCACCGCCGAGCGCGCGCTCAAGACGAACACGTTTCTCATCTGGACCCACGCCGCTCCGCACGATTTCGAGATGCACTTCGCCTACAAGCTCACGGCGGAAAACGAGAAAGGCGCCGCCAATTCCGGCGTCCAGTATCGCAGCCGCGAGGTGACCAATTCCAACTTCGTCGTGAAGGGCTACCAGGCGGACATCGAGGCGGGGCCAACTTACAGCGGGATGCTGCACGAGGAAGGCGGTCGCGGCATCCTGGCCCGGCGCGGGCAGATGACGCGCGTCAGTTCCACGGGCACGGTGCATCCCGTCGCCTCACTGGGCGCGCCCGCGGAAATCCAGTCCGTGATCAAGGCGGACGACTGGAACGATTATACAATCATCGCGCGCGGCAACCGCCTCACGCACGCCATCAATGGCCGCGTCACGGCGGATGCGACCGACGAGCAGGAAGGCGCGCGGGCCTTCCACGGCGTCATCGCGCTGCAACTGCACCGGGGCGAACCGATGACCGTGCGGTTCCGCGATCTGCGCATCAAGTTTCTGAAGTGAACCTGATCCTGGCACCCGCATGAAGAAGGTTTTCAATCTTGCCTGGTGTCTCCTGGCGGCGGGGTTGGCGGGTTGCGGTTCGGCGGCGGCACCGCTGATCGAGGGCCAGATTATTCATTGCCAGCTTTGGGACCGGCCCCGGCCCCGGCAGGGCGAAACCGGCTCCGCCGCGTTTACTTCGTTCACCTCCGGCAAGATCCGCATCTACGAACATGTCACGGTTGTGATCGCACCCAACGGTGTCAAACATGCCGCACCGCATGACTGGTATTCGAGCGTGTCTTTCAAGTGAGGCTCCCGCTCCCGCGCATTTGAATCCCTCAACCTTCATTTTCCATTTAACACTTATGAAAAAACTCACACTCACATTCGGCGCGCTCCTGGTGCTCGCCACCTTCACGACGTTCGCCGCCGACAAGCGCATCGTCCTCATCGCCGGCAACCCCAGCCACGGCCCCGGCGACCACGAGCATCGGGCCGGCTGCCTGTTGCTCAAGTCGTGTCTCGACAAGATTCCTGGCGTCACCGCGGAGGTTTACTCCAACGGCTGGCCCAGCAAAATCGTGGACGGCAAGAAGGTGGATGACCACACCGTGCTGACGGGAGCCGATGCGATCTTCATTTATTCGGACGGCGGCGGCGGCCATCCGGCCATCCGTCCGGAGCGGCTTGAGGCGCTGGGCGGCTTGATGAGCAAAGGCGTCGGCCTCGGCTGCTGTCATTACGCGGTCGAAGTGCCCAAGGACAAGGGCGGGCCGGAGTTCTTGAAATGGATTGGCGGCTACTTCGAGACCTTCTGGTCGGTGAACCCGCATTGGGACGCGGACTTCAAGGAATTTCCAAAACATCCGATCACACGCGGCGTGAAACCATTCAAGGTGCGCGACGAATGGTATTACCACATGCGCTTCCCGGACGGGATGAAGGGCACCACGCCCATCCTCACCGCCGTGCCGCCCGACAGCACGCGCGGCAAGGAAGGCGTGAACAGTCCGCACGGCGGCAACCCCGAAGTGCAGAAGCACAAAGGCGAGCCGGAGCATGTGATGTGGGCGACTGAGCGGCCCGACGGCGGACGCGGCTTCGGCGTCACCGGCGCGCATTTCCATCGCAACTGGGCGGACGACAATTTCCGCAAGCTCGTGCTCAACGCGCTCTTGTGGATCGCCAAAATGGACGTGCCCGCCGATGGCGTGTCCTCCGCCGTCACGCCGGAGCAGATGAAGGAGAACCTCGATCCCAAAGGCCAGCCCAAGCCAGCCGCCCCACGGCCTGCGCCCAAAACGGCTCCATGACCTTCCGGGGAGTGGTGCAAGTTCCGTGTGTCGTCGCAACGAAATAGATTGAATTCGTCCGCCTGCACCCTAGTATCCAGCCTCACTCGGCCCTGTCCGGGTGGCCCGGTCGGGGCGTAGCGTAGCTTGGTAGCGCGCTTGCTTGGGGTGCAAGAGGTCGTGAGTTCAAATCTCACCGCCCCGACCATTTCTAAATTGTCAGTCGAGCGACTTCAGTGGAGCGCCAGCCTCCACGTCAATATCATCAGGGCACCGCACAGCAGTTCCGCGAATCGGTTGGCCTGTGGACTTTGCAACAGCCGCGTCGGTGCCAGCGCCAGCAGGCCACCCAATAACACTCCCGCGAGAAAGCCCGCGACGTGCGCGACGACATCCGTGTCCGGATTCAGTCCGAGCAGCACCATCAACAAAACACCGGCCAACAGGCCGCGCGTGGCGAATTGACGCGGGGTGAGGCCCGCGCGCAGCAGGGTCAGCGATTGCGCGGTCAGCAGGCCCAGCGCGCCCATCACCATGCCCGACGCGCCCAGGCTCCGGTGCGCGTCCGGGTGCAGCAGCAAGTTCGCGACGTTGCCGCCTGCGCCCGCCAGATACGCCGCGAGCAACGCGTGGCCCGCGCCATGACCGCCCATGGCCAAGCCCAGCAGCAGCACGCCGGTCGTGACGTTGCCGATGAGATGCGCCAGGTCGCCGTGCAGCGAGACGGCGGTAAACAAACGCCACCACTGGCCGGCCCACACTGCGGAGCTGTCCATCAGGCCGGCGGCGCGCAAGTGGGGGAAGCGCGTTTCGCCGAGAAAAAATATCACGATGAGCCAGGCGAACCAGACGGCGCTGCGCCAGTCGAACGCCAGGCCCGTCCACGGGAGCGTTTGCACCCAGGGACGCCGGCGGTTTTCCGCATGGTAATGACGCAGCGCCGCGAAGGCGCGCGAGGAATCCGCCGCGGCTAGCACCAGTTGCCAGCCGTGCTCGTCATTCGCAGCCTCAATGACCACCTCAATGCCCTGGCTGACGAGCACGAGGCTCCAGTCCATCGCTTGTTGTTGCGAGCGCACCGGGATGATGGCGGACGTGTGTTCCACTGCGAGAAGCTTATACCACGGGCGGAGAAGTTTGGCGAAAGAGTCGCAACGTGCGCCCGCGCCCGTTGTCAGAACGAATTTCCAGCGTATCTTGTGAACAAGTCGCCAATTCTGCCGATTGCATAGGTGTAGAGATGAACGTGATTCTGCCAAACTGCCGTGTCCAGTTCACCGCTGAGGACATCGAATTCATCCTTGGCGTGCTCCGGCCTGGAGTGGACTCAACCGACTGCCTGGTGCGTTTGCTGGCGGACGAGGAGACGCGCGACCTGATTCTCGACGATGAACTGCTGCTCCGCGCCATCCTGGAGCATCGGAGTTGCCTGCGTATCTCGACGCATTTCTATTTTTACGTGCTGGTTCGCCAGGTGTTCCGGCGTTCCGGCCTGGAGGAGCGGGCCGTGGCCGACTACGTCGCCGAGGTGCTGGCCGAGTTTTCGCGAGTGGAACGAACCCAGTGCCCGATCAAAGGCCAGCCTCGTCCGTTCGACTACTTTGTGGACATGCTGGCGGCGTTGCAAACGGCGGATGACACGACCAGCTTCCACATCCGCGCGCATATCGGAAATCATTCACTGTTCATGTCGGGAATTTTTCCGGATCGCATCCGGTTCCGCACCGAACGCCGGGGAGCGCCGTCGCTCAAGTATTACGAGTCGTTGGGGCGGACGAGCTACCGCATCGCCGGCGATCACCGGCTGGCGCGCAAGTATGACCTGGACGGCATCTTCAACACCCTGGCAGAGCGGTTCGACACCACACGGATGGCGCTGAACGATCTGGGCGAAAGACTTATCACGCTCCGCGACGTGGAGGCGCCGGTGACGGCGCTGCTACATAAGACCTTCAAGACCGGCGGCTGAAGTCACTTTGCAGATTTGCTTCCCTGCCGGGCGCGAACGGCTTTCCCGCGCTGGCCGTCACTTGCCCTGGCGCACCGCTTCTTTTTTCTCCTCCAACTCTGCCGTGAGCGATTTGCGGTCACTCACGAGCTGTTTCTCCAACTGCGTGTAGGCCTCGAAGTCGCCCTTGTTCGCGGCGGCGGCCAGTTCGCCCTTCACGAAGATTTCGCGCTCGGCGATCTTGGCGGCGTACTTCGCGTCCAGTTCGGCGAGCTGCTTTTTATGGGCGGCGGTGACTTTTGTGACGGGCGCGGACTTGTTCAGCCGCTCCATCGCCAGTTCGTAGGCGGATTTCATAAACCTGTTTGAGTGTTGACGGGCACTTGAGCCGGTATTCTGGATTCCCGCCGTTCCGCCCACAACTCAAATCCCGCCCGGCTCAAACGCAAATCTGCACCTGCCCATCCAGGACGCGGGCCGGATAGGTGTTCACGGGCCGCTCCGGGTTGCTGTGGCAGGCACCCGTGCGCGGGTCGAACGCCCAGCCGTGCAATGGGCAAGTGACGTGGCCATCCTGCAAGGCTCCGGCGCCGAGTGGACCGCCGCGATGCGGACACTGATCGTCCATCGCGTAAAATTGCCCGTCCAGATTCCACACGGCGAACTCGCGTCCGCGCACGTTCACCGTGCGCCCGTGGCCCGGCGGCAGACTGGCGGCGTCGGCGACGGAGACGAACTCGCTCATGACTTGGGCGGGGGCGCGTCGGATTTCGGCGCGGGCGGAGGGTTGACCGTGACACTGCCCTTCTTCTTCCAAGGCATGTCGGGGAACTTCTCCGGTGGTTTCATCGGCGGCGCTTTGGGTTGGGCCATTTGCAGTTCAGGATCGCCGGTGGGTGTCGCGCCGGGCGGGGTCATGTTGTCCTTCCAGGACGCGATGCGGGCTTGCAGACCGTGATGCTCGGCGGTTTTTTTGTCGCCGGCCTTCATGTAAAAGAGCGACAGGTTGGTGTGAACCAGTTGTTCCCTGGGCCGAAGTTGCTCCGCCTTGTGCCCCTCCGCGATGGCGGCGGCGTAATCGCCCTGGCGGTAGAGGGCCATGCCGAGCGCGAGTTGCGCCTCGAAGTGCGCCGGCTCGGCGACGAGCAGCGCGCGGAGTTGCACGGCGGCGGCGGCGTAGTCGCCCTGGCTGAAGGCGAACATCGCATCGTCATATTGTTCCTGAAGGCTCATGCAAATTCCACGCGCCACGCTAACGCACCCGCGATGGCAGGCGCAAGCCGCGCTTGCGCTTGATTGATCAGTTTTGAACGGCGTCGCCGCGCTTTGAAGCTCATGCCCTTGCACGGGCCGGAACAGCCAGAGCGGGGCCGGACCAAAGCAGGAAGATCGGGTTGCCGAAGACGCCGCCGTTAACGCGCCTTCCTTTTCCGTCGCGTCGAGGGGTGATTGTCGGGGCTGAACCGTCTGTACGCGGCTAAACCAATTTCAATCCGTGAGGGAGGAATGCTTTGAAATCTGATTGGTTGACCGTCGCCACTCCGGCGTTTGCCAGCATCGCCGTGGCTGCGATGAAGCAGTCGAACCGCGAACCCGTCGTCGTCCCGTCCGGTTGAAAAGGTCCGCCGCGAGCGCCGCTTCAGCCTGTCCGAAAGGAATTATCCGCGACTGAATCACCGCTTCCACCCGGCTGATCTCGACAGGCGTCACCGGCCCGTTCGACAATTCGCTTCACGCCACCGCGCTCGCCGCCATCGCCTCACCCGCCGCCAGCCATTGGTCCACATTGGCGGCGGGAGCGGAACCACGCACCAGCAGGCCGATCAGATAGTTCGTGTCGAGATGAATCATGCCGCCCTGCAGTCCTCGGCGGCGATCCGTTCGGCGCGAACTTCATTCAGGTAGCTTTCCGCCTGGGCCGGGGTCAACCGCGCGTCCTGTTGCAGCCGCCGCAACGCCTCGCGCGGAGAAAGCGGCTCAGGGTCCGGCCCGTTGCCCGCCCCCGGTTGCGGGCGCAACACCACCAGCGTATTGCCGGTGCGAATGGCAATCTCCTCGCCGGCGACGGCCTGTTGCAGCCACTCGGCCAGATTGCTGGTCGCTTCGTTGATGGTGAGCGTTTTCATGGTGGAAAAACTACGACGGGCCGCCGCTGGCAGCAAGCCCGTTTCAGAGAAGGGGCCGCCGCGCACAGCGAGAGCGGGTGCGCCATGCGCCACGGGCCGGAGCAGCCGAAGCGGGGCCGGGGCGGGCCAAGGCAGGAAGACCGGGTGGTTCCGGACGCCGCCGCCGCCGGCGCGATTTCCTTTCCATCGCGCCGAAGGTCGCTCGCCGAAACGGAACGTGATGTTTGGGCAGTCCGGCAGATTCTGCCTCGTCCACCAACACGCCTGAGCCTTCCAATCCAAATGAGGGCGGACGTTCCCTCCGTCCTCCCTGTCCAGAAATCATCCACCGGACTGCGATAATGAGTCATCCCAGTGCGCCAATAGAGACAACACCTGCGACAATGACCTCTCCGAGTGCGACAAAAGACGATCCGAGATCGAAAATGACTCCTCCAACCTCGACAATAGGCGCTTCGAGACCGCCCCCACGCTCCCGACGCGCGAGGAATGACGGGTGGAGTGTCCCAATTGTGGAATGGGTCGTCCGCGAAGGACCATTTTCCGATCTCGGAACACCTGTTCCTGATCTGAAAGCGCCTATTCTCGATCAGTAGATGCATTTTCCCGATCAGCGGACGCCCGTTCCCAGCCGGCAAATGCCTTTTCCTGATCGGAAGAAGCCCGTTCCCGATCTCCAGATGCATTTTCCCGGTCGCGAAACGCTCATTGTCACTCGCCACGGACTGATGCTCGCATCCGATCCGCATCGGGCTGGGCGAGGTGGTTCGCGCGCGAAAATCAGCTTGAAATCAGCGTTGCACCGGCGGGCGATTCATGCGTAAGCTGTAGCCAGAATCCTCCATAAACCATGAACGCCATGCGCCATCTCACTTGTTTCCTGGGTTGCTGCTTTTTCGCGACCGCTCATTTGGGTGTCGCTCAAACTACGAATCAGGCGGCGGGGGGTAATGTGCCGCCAACGATATCGACTCAAACTCCGGCAGGGATCGCAAGCTGGTGGCCAGCGGAGGGGAACGCACAGGACGTGGCGGGGACCAACCACGGCATCGTCAACGGGGTAACGTTTGCGAGTGGAATGGTGGGGCAGGCGTTCACTTTCAGCGGGGGAAACGAGTACGTTTTCCATCAGCCTTTCGCGACGATTGCCACCACCTTCACGATGGAATTTTGGGCCTGGCCAGCAGCGAGCCGGACCCGCACTACCGAGAGCACCGGCGGCACTGAAGGCCTCGGCGGCCAGAGGTATGCGATCACTCCCCAGCATGGGCCGGCGTATGGTGTGGCTGGCGCGGGGGCGGGGGTATCCGTGGGGACCAATGGGATCTCGGTGTTTGAGCACGGCGGCAGCTATCTGCCCTCCCTGCTGGTATATGATCGCGTGATCACGGGTTGGACTCACATCGCCGTGGTGTATCTGAACAACCAGCCGAGCCTTTACGTGAATGGAGTGTGGGTGCGAACGGGGCTCACCAGCCCGCAACCTGTGGTGGTGCCTTCGGCGAGTCTTGGGAATGACCCCTCGTGGTATTACGGTCCTTATCAAGGGCTGCTCGATGAAGTTTCAATTTACAATCGTGCGCTGCCGGTCAATGAGATTGCCACGATCTTTGCAGCCGGCAGTGGCGGCAAGCAATCAAATGGGCATCCCCAAAGCCGGACCGTTCGGGTCGGCGAAGACGCATTGTTTCGCGTCCGGGCTGAGGGGACGTTGCCTCTCAGATATCAGTGGTGGAAGGATGGCGTGGCACTGGAAGGGCAGACCGCTGCCGACTTGAACCTGATCGCGGTGCAGACTTCGGACGCGGGCGGCTATCGCGTGGTGGTGACGAACATTGCCGGGGCCGTGACCAGCCAGGTGGCTACGCTCACGGTGCTGGTGCCGCCAGCGATCATGGAACAGCCCGCCAGTCAAAGCATCGTGCTCGGTGCCCCGGTCACGTTCAACGTCTCCGCCACTGGAACCTTGCCGCTGAATTACCAATGGCGGAAGGATGGGATTGATTTGAACGGGCAGAATGCCGCATCGCTGACGCTGGCGTCAGTCTTGGAAGCTGACGCGGGCGGCTATCGCGTGGTGGTGATGAATCTGGGGGGTGCCATGACCAGCGCGGTGGCGACCTTGACCGTGCTGCTGCCGCCGACCATCACCGAGCCGCCGGCCAGTCAGATCGTGCTGCTGACCAGCAACGCGACGTTCAGCGTCACCGCCAACGGCACGTCGCCTTTGAGCTACCAATGGCGCAAGGACGACACCGATTTGGAAGGACGCACGAACGGCATTTTGAGCCTGACTGCGGTGCAGTTCACCGACGCGGGTAGCTATCGCGTGGTGGTGAGCAATCCATACGGGGCGGTGACGAGCCAGGTGGCGACGCTGACGGTGGTGGTGCCGCCGGGCATCACCGAGCCGCCCATGAGTCAGACGGTTGTCGCCAGCCAGCCGGCGCAGTTCAGCGTGGTGGCGACCGGAACGACTCCACTGAGTTATCAGTGGCACTTCAACGGCACAGCGGTCAACGGCGGAACCGACGCAACGTTGGCGTTCGCCAGCGCCCAGCCGATAAAGGCCGGCGATTACTCCGTGGTGGTGAGCAATCCTTACGGCGCGGTCACCAGCGCGGTGGCGAGGCTGACGGTCAATGTGCCACCAACGATTTCAATTTCGACTCTGACTACGGCCGGGATCGCAAGCTGGTGGCCGGCGGAGGGGAATGCCCAGGACATGGCGGGCACCAACCATGGCATCGTCAACGGGGTTTCGTTTGCGAGTGGAATGGTGGGGCAGGCGTTCAGTTTCAGCGGGGGCAACGAGTATGTTTTCCATCGGCCATTTGCGTCGATCCTCAACAATTTCACGATGGAATTTTGGGCCTGGCCAACAGCAAGCCGGACTCACACTACCGAGAGCACTTCAGGCACTGAGGGCCTCGGCGGGCAACGGTATGCGATCACGCCCCAGCATGGACCGGTTTATGGTCTGAGTGGCGCGGGGGCGGGTGTTTCCGTGGGGAACAATGGGATCTCGGTATGTGAGCACGGTGGCAGCTACCTACCATCGCTACTGGTGTATGACCGCGTGATCACGGACTGGACGCACATCGCCGTAGTGTATCTGAACAAGCAGCCGAGCCTCTACGTGAATGGGGTGTGGGTGCGAACGGGGATCACCAGCCCGCAACCTGCGGTGGTGCCTTCGGGGAGCCTTGGGAATGACCCTGATTGGTACAACGGCCGTTACCAGGGACTGCTGGACGAGGTATCCATCTATGATCGTGCTCTGTCGGCAGACGAGATTGCCACCGTCTTTGCCGCTGGCAGTGGCGGCAAGCAACTGAATGGGCAACCTCGAAGCCGAACCGTTCAGGTGGGCGAAGCCGTATTATTTCGCGTCTTGGCTGAAGGGACGTTGCCTCTCAGCTATCAGTGGTGGAAGGATGGCGCGGCGCTGGAGGGGCAGACCGCTGCGGTCTTGAATCTGGGCGCAGTGCAGACTGCCGACGCGGGCGGCTATCGCGTGGAGGTGACGAACATTGCGGGGGCCGTGACCAGCCAGGTGGCCACGCTGACGGTGCTAAGTTCACTGACAAGTGAGGTTGATGGTTTCGGAACGGTCGGGATTGATCCCCTTCAGACAATCTTCACCAATGGAGGCTCGGTCACGCTGGCGGCAACCGCCGGCACCAACTGGGAGTTCACCCATTGGTCTGGGGATGTGACCGGAACTGAGAATCCATTTCTCCTGACGATGGTCACCAACCGGATCGTGACCGCGCATTTCCTTCCCACTTTCACCATCGCCGCCGCGACCAACGGTAACGGAACCGCATCGGTGGCGCCGGTCAGGACGCGCCACCGGCTCGGTGCCGTTGTGACCATCGGGGCAGTCCCGGATCGCTGGCACCAGTTCAACGGCTGGAACGATGGCGTCACCAACAACCCGCGTTTCGTCACGGTCGAATCGAACTTGGTTTTGACCGCCAGCTTTGTTCCAGCCGTTCCTTTGGAGACGTTGCAGCTTGGCGGTGTTTCGCGTCTGGCTCCGGTTGGGATGCCGGCGTTGCTTGTGGATGGAGTGTTCATTGTGGCAGCGGGCGTTAGCGCACGCGGTTCTGCCACGGTTTCGCTGTTCACCACGTTCGCCAACGCCACGATGTTGTTCACGCTGGACGGTTCCGACCCCGACGTTACAGCCCGGCTCTATGACGGCCCCTTCGTCGTGAAGAAGTCGGCCACGCTGCGCGCGATTGCCTACAACGCGGACTTCACGCAGGCAGTCCAGTCCGACCCGCTCGAAATCATCATCCTGCCGACCTTGACCGCCACCGCCGAGGGCGGCGGCAGTGTGGCGATGCACCCGCCGTCCGGCGCTTACTTGAGCAACGGGACGGCGGTGGTCACGGCCACGCCCGCGCCGGGTTGGACGTTCCTGCAATGGCTTGGCGATGCCGCGGGCACGAGCCCGACCGCCAGCGTCGCCATGAGCCGGGACAAATGCGTGCAGGCGGTCTTTGGCACGGCTCTCAGCAACACGGTGGTCGGCAGCGGGAGCGTGGTGCGCAGTCCGGCGGCGGAGTGGTATCCCTACGGGTCGGTGGCGCGCTTGACGGCGGTGCCGCAGCCGGGGAGTTACTTTGCGCTGTGGGGCAACGCCGCCAGCGGCACGAACAATCCGCTGAGTTTCACCGTCACCAGTGCCAACCCGACCGTAACCGCCGTCTTTGCCTCGCTGGGTGGTTCACAGAATTTCGCGCTCACGGTCATCCCGAACGGCAATGGACAGGCCACCGCCACGCCCGCGGGCAACCGTTTCGCGCGGGGCACCAATGTCGTCTTGAACGCCCTGCCGGACGCGGGGCAGATGTTCCTCGGTTGGAGTGGCGATACGAACGGGACGCAGAATCCCCTGACGGTGACGATGAACACGAACAAGGTCATCACCGCCAACTTCACCCGGCGACCGGAACTGGCGCTTGGCCCGTGCCTGGGCGGGGCGGGCGAGGATGGCTTTCAATTCACGCTGCGCGGCGAGTCCGGCACGGCGTATCAAATCCTCGGCTCCACGAACCTGACCGACTGGTGGCCGTTGGGTGTGGTGACGAATCGGTTCGGCGCGGTTCAATTCCGGGACGGAGCAGGAACGAATTCCGGCCAGCGTTTTTATCGCGCGCTCGCGGAGTAACAGTTGGTGAGCGGGCAAGGTCAGTTTTGAGTGTTCAGTATCCGGGTTTCCGTGTTCAGTGTCCGGCAACACACGCGTGAACTGCCTTGATCGCCCGCTGAAAACTGAACACTGATTACTTCGACATGTCCCTGCCCATTCAACTCATCTCGACGGACTTCGACGGCACCTTGCACGCGGACGGTGAAAACCCGCCGGTGCCGCTGGATTTGCAGGCGCTCATCGGCGACTTGCAGCGCCAGGGTGCCAAGTGGGTCATCAACACCGGACGCGACCTGACCGGCGTGATGGAGGGCATCGCCCGCGCGCGGCTCACCATCAAGCCGGACTTCCTGGTGACGGTGGAGCGGGATATTTATTTCCATGAGGGTCCGCATTACACCGCCTGCGCGGAGTGGAACGCGGGTTGCACGCGGGCGCATGAGGCGCTGTTCGCGCGCGTGGAACCCGATGTGCCGCGCCTGATCGAATGGGTCAGCGCGCGTTTCTCGGCCACGCTCTATGAGGATGATTTTTCGCCCTTCTGCATGATTGCCGGGAACAACACCGACGCCGACGCCATCCAGGTGTTTCTCGACGATTACTGTCGTGGCATCCCCGACCTGACGGTGGTGCGCAACGACGTTTACGCGCGGTTCAGCCACGTCGGCTACAACAAGGGCACCGCGCTGGCGGAAATCGCGCGGCAACTGGGCGTCGCGCGCGAGCACATCTTCGCGGCGGGCGATCATTTGAATGATTTGCCGATGCTGTCCGGCGAACATGCGCGTTGCGTGGTGGCACCGGACAACGCGGTGCCGCAGGTGAAGGAACTCGTCCGCCGCCAGAACGGCTACGTCAGCCACCAGCCGTGGGGCCACGGGGTCGCGCGCGGGCTGGAACATTATCTGGAACAGGCGGGCGCTTGAGCGCGGGTTGACGTCCCGCCAATGCCCGCGCTACGCTTGCCGCCCTGATGCAGGCTTGCTCACACCCGGAGGCGCAACGAACGCCGCTGTTCCCCGCTCAAGATTACATCACCGGCGACCGCTTCGTCATCGCCCGGTGCGGTGCGTGCGGTTTCACCGTCACGACCCCGCAGCCGCGCCCGGAGGCGATGGGGCGCTATTATCCCGCCGGCTACTACGGCAGCGCGGGCGGCAAGCGGTTTCCCAAAGTCATGGAGCGGTTGCAGGATGCGCTCTACGGCCATCGCGCGGAGACGGTTCAAAAGCTGAACAGGGGCCGGCCGGGTCGTGTGCTCGACGTGGGCTGCGGACGCGGGCTGCTGCTGGAACAGTTCCGCCGGCGCGGCTGGGAAGGGCAGGGCACGGAATTGAGCGAACAGGCCGCCGCGTATCCGCGCGATGTTTTGAAACTGCCCGTGCGCATTGGCACGCTGGATAATCTCGAATTTCCCGCCGGCCATTTCGATGCCGTGGTGATGTGGCATGTGCTCGAACACGTCTCCGATCCGCGCGTGGCGCTGGCGGCCGTGGCGCGGGTGCTCAAGCCCGGCGGGATTTTCATGGTGGGCGTGCCGAACTTCGGCGGTCTCGAGGCGCGCTCGTGCCGGGACAAATGGTTTCACCTCGACGCGCCGCGGCATCTTACGCACTTCACCTGGTCCGCCTTGCGCGAAGGGCTGGCTGCCGCCGGTTTGCACGAACGTCAGGCATCCGGCTTCGCGCCGGAGTACGATTGCTTCAGCTTCGTTCAGTCGCTGTTAAGCCGCGCGGGCCTCCGGCACAACCTCCTCTATAACGTGCTCCGGGGTCGCGGCGCGAAAGTGCTTTCAGCGAACGAAGCCGGCCGGTTGCAGATCGCGCTCACGCTGCTGCTCGCCGCGCCGCTGGGAATGTTGAGCGTGCCGGCAACCCTGTTGCTCGGTTTGTTCCGGCAGGGAGCCACGATGACGGTTTGGGCGGAGAAGAAGTGACGTGGTGCGCGGTGTGTGACTCGCGTGCTGACGCCAACCTTCACTTCCCCGTTTCCCGATACGGCTCGCCGGCCTGGGTGCGCGCCAGGATTTTCTGACCGAGTTCAACCAGTTCCTTGTTCCCGGCGGCCTGTGCCAGCGCGATCGCCTTTCGGACGGTGGCGGTGGCGTCCGTGAACCGGCCCGTCTCCGCCAGGGCGACCGCGAGTGAAAGCAGACTGTGCGCGTCCTGGTAGCCCGTCAGTTCGCAGACGCGTGTGGCCGCGCGGATGGCTTGGGGGCCGTTGCGGTGTTGTTCATCGGGACACGTCGCCAGGATCCACGCCATCTGGCTGAGTGCGGAAATCGAGTTGGGTTTCAACTGCATCACCCGTGCGTAACCCGTGAGTGCTTCGGCCATGCGACCTTGCCGTTCCATCGCCAGCGACCAGTTGAACTGCGCCTCGGCGTGGTATGGGTCGATTTTAACGGCCTGCGCAAAGCGGGCGGTGGCTTCTGTCACGCGGTTTTGGCGCATCAACACCACCCCAAGCACGTTGTAGCCGTCGGTCAGCTTCGGGTTGAGGGCGATGGCCCGTTCGTAGAGCGCGATGCCCTGTTCCGGCTGGCCCTCGGCCACGAACGCGTCCGCCAGTCCGGCGATGGCCGTTTCGTAATTGGGCCGGGTTGCCAGCGCCTGAATGAAACACGACTTGGCTTCGGCGATTTTTCCATCCGCCACCAGGCTGCTGCCCAGCACCGTGAGCGCGACGTGGTTCCGGCTCGTGACGGCGCACGCGTGGCTGAAGAGCGCGACGTTGTCCTTCCAGTAACTGAGTTGCACGCCCATGGCCAGAATCCAAAAGCCCGCCAGCGCCACGGCGGCAAGGCGGATGCCCACGGACAGCCAGCGTGCGCGCGACGCCAGCTCCGCCCCGCCCCACGCGAGCATGATGCCCAACCCGATCAATGGCAGGTAAACGTAGCGATCCGCCCGCGACTGGTCGCCCACTTGCACCAGCCCAACCATCGGCACGAGCGTCCCCAGATAGAAGAACCACCCCACCAGAAACCACCCGCGTGTGCGCGCCCAACGGATGGCCAGGGCCGACACGGCCAGTAACATCACCGCCCCCGCCGCCACTTTCCATCCCGGTTGTGCATCCGGCAGCGGATAAAAAACCGCCAACCCCGCCGGCCAGATGGTGCTGACGACATAGTCAAAATAGCCCGCCAGTGCCGTGGCCGCGCGCGAGGCAAACGGCATCTTGGCCAGCGAGACCACGGCTCGCGCCGACTGCTGCGCGTAATACGTGATCACGCAGGACACCACCGTCAGCGCGAAGAACGGCAACTTCTCGACGATCAGGCCGCGCCAGCTTTTCTGAACCGCCGCACTGGCGGAAGCGTCGCCGTTCGGTTCCGTCCCTTGGAAGCGCCGCAGCGGCCACCAGTCCAGCAACAACAAGACGAACGGCAGCGTCACCACCATCGGTTTGGCCATCAGCCCCAGGGCGAAGCAGAGCAACACCGTGGCGTAACGTCCCGCGCCCGGCCGCTCGACGTGACGCGCGTAGGCCAGCAACGTGAGCATCCAGAAGAACCCGCTCAACACGCCCTTGCGATCGGCCATCCACGCCACCGTCTCGACATGCAGCGGATGCCACGCGAAGAGCGCCGCCACCATCGCGCTCGGCCACACCGCCCGGGTCATCCGCGCCAGCGCGAGAAACAGCAGCGCCGTGTTCGCGCTATGGAAGAGGGCGTTGACAAAATGGTGCGCTCCGGCGCGCATCCCGAACAACTGGCAGTCCAGCATGTGCGAGAGCCAGGTCAACGGATGCCAGTAGTTGAAATGCGTGGTGGTCAAGGCCCACCGCACGTTGTCCCACGTCAGTCCCCGCTGCACGCGGAGGTTCTCCGTGATGTACATCGGGTCGTCGTAAATGATGAATTCGTGCTGCGTCACCCGCCAATAGGCGACCAGGGTGGTGAACGCCAGCAGTGCCGCGATGGCGGCTGGTCGGGGAAACGGGTTCTCCTGATTCATGTTCCGGCAATGATCAATCGTGGGCCTGACCGGTGCCGCCGGATGGGTGCTGAACGTTGCGCATGAATTCTCATTAGCGAATCGGGAGCCGGATCGCAAATGGAAACGCGCCGCCGTCCGCCACCGAACCGTTCCAGCAAACTCGGTGGAAACGCATCAGCGCAACGTCCTCAATTGCCGCCGCGCCAGATACGGGTCCACGCGCGCGAGTACGAAGTACGCCCAATCCTCCTGCAACCGGTTCCAAAACGTCCGCGACTGCCGCCACGTTTTCGCATCCACGCGGCGGCAGTGCGTCAGGTCGCCATCAAAGATCTCCCGTGCCCCGGCGGCCAGCGGCGGGTCCGCCAGGCGCACGAGCAGCTCGTAGTTGATGCGCAGGCTGCGCGTGTCCAGGTTGGCGGAGCCGGCGTACACCACGTCATCCACGATGAACAGCTTCGCGTGCAGGATCTGCGGCTGGTATTCGTACAGCTCGACGCCAGCGCGCAGGAACTTCGTATAGAGCCGGCGCGTCGCCAGTTGGGCGAGCTTCACGTCGGACTGGCCGGCGAGAATCAAGCGCACGCGCCCGCCGCGCTTGACGACGCGCAACAGCTCCCTGTTCAGCCGCCACGTCGGCAGGAAATACGCGCTGATGATGCTCACGTCCCGCGCTACCGCCACGTCGTCCGCCAAGGTGCGGCGGAGGGTGCCGTGCAACCGCCCCGGTCCGCTCAACAGGAACTTCCAGTCGTCGCTGGCGGTGATGGTGTTGGGCGCATGGCGCAGGCGTTGCAGGAGCTTGTGCCGGGCTTCTGCGCGTGCGAAGAAGGCGTCGAAGGTGCCCGCCAGTTCGGCGACGAGCGAGCCGGTGATCCGCAGGCCCAGGTCGCGCCAGCCGTGCGTGACGCCGTCGCCCGCGTATTCCTGCGCGATGTTGAACCCGCCGACGAACGCCACCGCGTCATCGCACACCAGCAGCTTGCGGTGATCGCGGTAGCTCCAGCGCTTGAGCGTAAGCGGATTGAACCAGCGGAATTCCCCGCCCGCCCGCTTCAACGGCTCCCAGAAACTTTCCGGCAACTTCATGGACCCGAAGGCATCCACGAGCACCTGCACCCGTGCGCCGCGTTCGCGGGCCTGGACCAGCGCCGCCAGAAACTCCACCCCGATGGGACTCGCCGTGAAGATGTACGTCTCCAGGCGGACAGAGCGGCGCGCGGCGCGAATCGCTTCGAGCATGGCGCCGAGCGCGGCCTCGCCGGTGGGCAGCCAGCGGAAGTTGGAAGCACCCAGCGACATGACGCCGGCCAGCGTTACCGATCCGGGCCGCGCACGAAATGCAAAAGTTCGCACGCAAACATCACGGCGCGCGGCCTTCAGGCCGCTTCACCGCGCTCACGCCCACGGACAAAGGCTTCACGGTGGCCGTTCGCACCTTGAAGCGGCCTGAAGGCCGCGCGCCGGGGGGTAGTGTCAAGCTACGCCGCCACCTTCAACTCCGGCTTGGCCTCGCGGGCGGCCTTCTTGAGCTTGCGCGTGGCGGCGGCTTTGCGGCGGCCCTCGCGCTGCGCCTTGGTCGGCCGGCTGCGCGCCACGACGCGCAACTGTTCCAGCGCCTGCTTGTTCGCCGCGAACGCCTCCCGCGCGATCTTGATGAAGCACGCCATCCACTTGTCCATGGCCGCCAGCGTCGTGCGCTCGGTTTCCTTGGCCTCCTGCCAGAGCGACTTGCAAGTGGCCTGGTCGTCCAGCGCCAGTTCCAGCACGCAGATCGTGCCACGCGCCTCGGACAACTTGACATCGGTCCAGCCGTGCTCGGCGAAGGCCGCGCGCATGGCGTCCGAATAATTGCTCGTGTTGAACAAGGTGAACGCCGCCACCTTCAAATCCGCCCGCGCCTTGGGCATCTCCGTGTCCAGCCCCAGCAACGTCAGCGTGCCCGCGTCGCCCAGGTACAACGCGTGAGCCACCTTGGCGAAACTTTGATATTGAGTGCTAACCTCCCCCGTTAATTTCTCGACGAGTTGCGTGCCGAGCTTTTGCTCGCCCAGTTTCGCGGTGGATTCGCTCACCGCGGCGGCGGCGGCGTTGTAGCGGGTCTGCCCGATGGCCAGTTTGGCAGGCGGATAACCGGCAGGCGCCAGTTTGAGTTGCAGGGTGGCCTTGCCGGCGTTCTTGATGGCCACACGCGCGGATTCCAGGCGGTCGTTGATGCTGCGTTGACGGTATGATTTCATGGTCGGTTCCTTTATGGGATGGAATGAGCCGCCCGTTCCGCGCTTGCGGCGGGGCAGCCCATCCCGATTGCTGTTTGCGATACGTTCACTTCACGGCCAGGCCGCACACACGGCCAGGCCAAGCTGTGTTCAGCAAATGGAATGCCAGCACGTCCGCGTGGGTCAGGCTTCCAGCCTGACGGTTGGGGCGGCATCCCTGCCGCCCGTTTCAAGGTGGTGGTGAAAGGAAGAGGGCAGAAACACGGGGCAGGGATGCCCCGTGAACCGTCAGGCTGGAAGCCTGACCCACACCTGCGCTGCAAACCACCGCCGGCAAGGTGCCCGGAACGTCGCTGGCGGTGCTACGCGGCGGAGTATTCGTAGGAAAACTTCGGGATGTCCGTCCGCTGTTTGGCGTGCTCGATGGTGATGCCGCAGATGTTCCCCTCGCGGTCAATGTCCAGCAACGTGTCTTCGTCCAGGTCGCGAGTCTCGGCGACATCGGCGGCTCGGAACTCAATGTGCAGCGTGTCGGTGTCTTGAAAATACTGAATCTTCATCGCGTAAATGAGCGGTCAAAAAAGGCGTTGTGAACGGTCTCGCTGTCGGGAAGATGACACGCAAATACCTGCCGTCCATCTCCGTGATCGGCGCCCAGCGGCGAATGCGGCCATCAAGCTGCACGACCTCCCGGGCCGGATGCGTGATGACCTGCTGAATCCACTCGGTGCGGATGAAGCTCCGGTCGGGGCGCTGACGCATCGTCTCGAAATAGCGCGTGGATTTCACGGGCGAGTTGTAACAGAGGCACCATGCCGGTGGGAAGCACACGCTGCGGCCTAACGAACGCATGCCGAACCGCAGCCGCCGGTGGGAAGGGTGGAGCGCACGGCGCACGTTCGAATTCCCGCGTGGGTGGAACGTAGAAGCGGGGCTCCAGCGCAGTGTACGCCGCATTGGTTTCTTTTGCGCTACGGTGCCGGAGACCACAGAGCACGATAGAAGCGGCGCGGAATACTTACGGCACTCGAATCCGTGAAGCGGAAGCATCCGTTGCTGCGGACAGTGCCAACGGCCAGCGGTGTCCAATCAGACAAATTCGTTGAACCTTGAACAAGGTAGCTGGTGCCGTTGCCACCCACCACATCGCACTGGAAGGGAGCATCAACGGCCCGACTCGGGTTGGCCAGCTTCGCAGGGAGAAAAAAGTAGTCTGTGTAGGAGCTGAACTCGTGATGGAAATCCCCGGAATCCACATCCCGTTCGGCTTGAATGTAAACGCTGTAAAAATTCGTGTTGACCACGGTGCCGGATAGCACATTCGTGACCTTGTCCGGATAGGTCGGAAAAGTGTTTCCAGTGGCGTACACATCCGGGCCAATCGGAAATACGTCCGCCGAAACTTCGTACTCCTCCACGTCCGGTATCGTGTCCCACTCCAAAACCAGCGGTGCATTTGAAGTTCCCGTCCATGTCAACACGCCAGGAATGAATTGAGGAAAGTTGTCCTCGGAATAGTCGGGCAACACTGCAGTGTAGTTTGTGCCTGCCCCATCCCGGAAGAAAGCCACTAGGCGATAGGTTCCCGGCGGAAGGGCTGCCTTTAACTCAGCAAAGGAATAGACTCGGTTTGTCCAATTCGGAAACTCAAGATCATTTCCGGCATTCAGTGTTCCCACTCGCGTCTGCCCGTTTGGAAATGTCAGAAAGACATTTGTCGCTCTCGTAGCTAAGTTCACGCCCCGATCAGCCCAAACGTTGGCTTCGTACACGTAAGGATGTCCCGCGCGCACTTGGTTGATGTAAAAGTCAGCCGTCGAGTGGTACTGAGTGGGCAGCAGAGTCTTGGCGAATTCGAGTTGCTCGACTGTGAGCAGGCGGCTCTTGGTAATCTCAATCTCCGCATAGTAAGTGAGTGTGCCGGGTGTTTGGGCTGCTACTTGCATGCTGGATGCGCCGAGCAAACCGGCGAAACAGAGAACTGCCCGTGTGATTTTTGGGTCTGATGTTTTCATTGGGACGCGCGCCAACGCCTTGCACTATCGACCGCTTCTCCTCCAGTGCCACAGTGAGAACCCCGCGATGCCAGCGCCCAGCAGCAGGGTGATGGAGGGTTCGGGCACCGCCACAATGGTGGCGAACTTCCCATCGGCCATGCGGTCCTCTTTCGTGGGAGAAAGTGGCAAATCAAAAACGCCGCTCCTAAAGCTGAAGGCACCATCCGGCACACCCAGAGGCACGGGGCCGCTGGCCGCGACGCGGTCACCCGCATCCCAGGCCAGCAGTCGTGAACTGGTGCCCGAAAGCGCGACTGTGGTGTTTGGCGATGTCAGGTTGAAGTCGTTAAAAGTGTCATGGAAGAGCGCGGGGTCGGGTGCGGTCGTGCCGGTGTCGGGATTGAATAGATTTACATTGAGGCGGAATGCTCCGAGAAAGGGATGCGCTGAATCGGCGGTGAACAGAATCTCGTAAGCGCCCGTGGTGTTGTCGAAGGTGAAAGTCATCCCGGTCAAATCCACATTTCCTATGGGAAAAACCGTGTCATCCTGTCCGACAGGATCAGTAAAAGCGAACGTGAGCGGTGCTGACTGAACTGTGGAACCCAGGCAAATGAGCGTCGCCACAGACATCCAGAGCGCGGGAGTTGTGAAGTGACGCCTGAACTTATTGGTGCGGCAAGCCTGGCACGCAGCGGGGATCATGGCGTCATCATGGGCTGTTCGAGGCCTCGCGTCAAGCCTGTTTTCAGGGTATTTCGCAATTTCTCGCCGTTCATTATGGAATACGTCCGCCCTCACCCCGGCCCTCTCCCCCAAGGAGAGGGAGAAACGTATGCTGCGCTCAGGCGAGATGGACGCGCTCCGGTTCACCGCCCGCTCCGGCACTGAGAATCAAACGACAGTGATTGCAACCGCACCGCCGGAACGGCCAAAAACGCGACGAGGCGCGCTCCCTCTCCTTGGGGGAGAGGGCCGGGGTGAGGGCGGTCGTTCCACCAACATCGGGCAATCCTCACCACCGCCAGTCCCGACGACGGTTCCCGCTGGGCAATTCCTGCCGGCTTCAGTTCCCGGCGAGGTTTTCACAGGGTAGTCCTTGCCGTCATCATGCCTGCTGAAGGTTTTCACAGGGTAGTCCTTTCCTTTCACAGCCCCGGCGAAGGTTTTCTCATGGCAGTCCTTGCCGTCATCACGCCTGACGGAGGTTTTCACAGGGTAGTCCTTTCCGTCATCACGCCCGGTGAAGGTTTTCACAGGGCAGTCCTTTCCGTCATCGCCTCCTTGGAGACCCACGTAAGCTCCGGTGAAGCGCATCACGACTCCGGTGAGACCGGCGTCGGCTCCCGGGACGTTGTTGGTGGCGTACGAAACCTTCCCTGGAGTGTGTGATGCCTTCGGTTGGTGCAGTTTGGGCACGCGCCGGGGCAAGTCGGCGGCTCGCTGGGTCGTTGTGGTTCCCGGTGGCCGGGGGCGCGGGTCCGGCTGGAGGGTGAAAGAGCTTGGCCCGGTGATTCATCGCGGGGTGGGGCGGAGGCGTGGGAGCGAGTCGCGCGGGGTGACTGAAATGCGGGCCGCCGACACCGCGGTCACGATGAAGTTCAACCACGGATGGACCCGGCGCGGTCAGGCCGCAACCAATGGAAGCACACGGAGGCACCGCAGAGACGGGAAGGACACCGAGATCGCCGGCCCGAAAACCTCTGCGCGCTTCCGGCTCTGCGGTGACGGAGGGGCCTACTGCTCTAAAGTCCGCGTAACTCTGCGCGGAGGATAAAATCCGAAACCCGAAACCCGAAATCCGAAAGAAGGCCGAAGACCGAAATCCGAAAAGCCCCCGCCGACGGATGGAAACTCCAGCGGTCACGGAACGCGTCCCGGAGTTCGGATCTCGGGTTTCGGATTTCTTTCGGATTTCGGATTTCGGCCTTCGGACTTTAGAGCAGCCCTGCGGAGGGGCTCAGGGCTGCTGTAAAGTCCGCGTAACTCTGCGCGGAGGATAAAATCCGAAACCCGAAACCCGAAATCCGAAAGAAGGCCGAAGACCGAAATCCGGAAAGCCCCCGCCGGCGGATGGAAACTCAAGCGGTCACGGAACGCGTCCCGGAGTTCGGATCTCGGGTTTCGGATTTCTTTCGGATTTCGGCCTTCGGACTTTAGAGCAGTTCTGCGGAGGGGCTGGGGCGGGCAACTGTTCACTTGCCAGGTTCGGCGGGCCGGGTGTTTACTCGCGCCCAGAATGGCGGTGCGCATGAGTCAACCGGCAAAATCCAAGGCCCGCGCGGGGCGGGCCAGGAAGCCGCTTATTTATCTGGTGGACGACCAGCCGCTGTTGCTGGACCTGGCCGAGCTGGCGCTCAAGGACGGCGGCTACACTTTCAAAAAATTCAACGACCCGCTCACCGCGTTGAAAAGTTTTCGCGCCGCCCGCGCCAAGCCCGATCTGGTGATCAGCGATTTCGCGATGGGCCGGATGAGCGGCCTGGAGTTGATCGAACGGTGCAAGCAGTCGTGCCCCGCGCTCAAGAGCATCGTGCTCAGCGGTACGGCGGGCGCGGAAGTGATTCTGCGCGCGCCGGTGCGGGTGGACCGTTTTCTGGGCAAGCCCTACCAGGCGTCCGGTCTGGCGGAGCTGGTGCGGGGGCTGTTGGGCGGTTGACCGCCGCGCGCGGGGCGGGGGCGTTACTTGGCCGGCAGCTCGCGGATTTTCAGGTTGCGGAAGGAGGCTTCGTCCTTGTGGTCGGTGAGCAGGAGGCGGCCTTTGATCTTCGTCCCGAAGTCTTTCACCGTTTTGAATTTGCTGGTGGCGACGCCGGCCAGCACTGCGTCGCTGCCCGCCTCGTATTCCAGCACGCGCTCGCCGTTGAGCCAGTGCTCGACGTGCCGGCCCTGGACGAGGATCCGCGACTGATTGATCTCCGGCGCCAGTTTCACCGGCGCGTGCTCGCGCGGCGGCAGCACCTCGTAGAACGACGCCGTGGCGGCCTTCTTGTTCTTCACCGGCGCGTCGTCAATCATCTGATACTCGTGGCCGATGGCACTGGCGCGCTCCTCGGTGATGAAATATTTCACGCCGTTGTTCGCGCCCGCCGGGATGCGCCATTCCCAGGAGAACTCGTAGTCCGTGAACTCGTCCACCGTGACGATGTCGCCGGCCTTCGCGCCCGTGGGTTTCTTCAACCAGCCGTCCGCGATGATCCAGCCGTTGGTGGTGACGATCTTCGGCTGCTTGAAGTTGCGCCAGCCATCGAGGTTTTTCCCGTTGAACAGGAGCCGCCAGCCATCGGCCTTTTCCGCGGCGGTGAGGGTGTTGGGCGCGGCGTCGGCGGCCAGCGCGCGGCTCACGAAGCTGAACGCCAGCAGGACGGACAACGGAAAAAGGCGACGGGAAATGAAGTGTGTCATGGGAGTGATTGGAAATTGGCAGCGGGCGTTTGGCAATCCTTATTGCGCCCCGCCCGGTGCGTGACAGGGCTGCTCTAAAGTCTGCGGTGACTCTGGGCGGAGGATAATATCCGAAACGCGAAATCCGAAATCCGAAAGAAGGCCGAAGACCGAAATCCGAAAAGCCCCCGCCGGCGGATGGAAACTCCAGCGGTCACGGAACGCGTCCCGGAGTTCGGGTCTCGGATTTCTTTCGGATTTCGGATTTCGGCCTTCGGACTTTAGAGCAGCCCTGCACGCGGACACGCCCTACTGCGGCCCGCCCGGCGCGGGCATCTCCGCGCCGAACCGCAGATAGTGCCACAGCGCGTCCATCTGCCGCTCCGCGTCGCCCTCGAGGATTTCGGTGAGCGGACTTCTGCCCTCATCGAAATAGACGGGCATCTTGGTCTGGGGATCGATGGCCACCGGGTTGCGGAACCAGCGGCGGTAATAGTCCGGCAGCAGACGCGCGGCGGAGTCGGCGAGATTGATGCCCTCACTGTCGAAGACTTCCCGCGCCGGCTGCGGCCCGACGGCGTGACAGGAGACGCACGAGAACCCGCCGTCCTTGCCGGTGAGCTGGCGACCCAACTCCGCCAGCTTCCGGTCCACCGGCGGCTCCGGCGGAGTGCGCGGCGGCACGCCGTGTTGCGCGGCCATGCCGGCGGCCAGCCAGGTGGCGCGCGATTTGAACGCCGGCATCCGTGCGTCCACCCACGGCTCGCCCCGGGGATGATCGTCGTAACGCATCTTGTGCGGTATTTCGCCGGCGAGGAATTTCGCCGCCCACTCGGGCTTCAACTTGCCGCCGAGAATTTCCAGCGGCGGCACCAGTTCGATCGGCCCGTGGCACGCGGCGCAATTGAGCGTCCGCGTCTGACGCCCGGCGAACTCGGCGGGCACATGGCGCGTGAGCGAAGCCGGTCCCGTCTCCGTGAAAGCGTTCAGCGCCGCGCGCTGTTCCGCCGAGAGCTGGTAGTCGGCCGCCGGAGTTGAACCCAGACAATCGCCCGCCGGAAGCTTCGGGCGATCTTTCAGGTGGCGGCTGAACAGAATGTCGGACGGGGGATTCCGAAATTGGTTTTCCAGTTTCAGGTTGTGGCAGTTCAAGCAGCCGCTGGTCTGGACGAGCTTCTGGCCCCGCGCGATGATCGCGGCGTCCGCCGGCGCGGCGACGGCGGGCGGCTTGGGTGCGGCGGCGAAGAGCCAGTCCTCCAGCTCCTTTGCCTCCTTCGCGGTGAGATGAAAGTTCGGCATTCGCGTCCAGGCGTAATGCGCCTCGGGTGCGCGGAGAAACTCGGCGAGCTTGCCGGGCGGAAATTTTTCCGCGACGCGCTTTTGGGAAAGCTTCTTCGGGTCCGGCTCCGTCGCGTTGGGCGGGTTGTGGCAGGCGTCGCAGCGCAGGCGTTCGTAGAGCGGTTTGGCGGCGGGCACGGGTTCGTCGCCGTCCTGCGCCGGGCTTTGCCTGGTCGCGTAGCTGGTGGCGGCGAGGGTGACGGTGCCGCCGGTCTGGAGCGACGCGAGATAAGCGGCCATCGCCTCGGCGTCGGGTTGCGCGTTGGTACCGCGCAACAGCTTCGGCATGTGTGCCGCCGGACGCAGCGCCTTCGGGTCGAGAATCCATCGCGCCATCCAGTCGAACTTCCGCCGCGCGCCGATGCCCTCGAAGGCGGGCGCGTCCATCGTCAACTCCGGCACGCTCGCGGTGGTGACCGGCGTGGCGTGGCACTTGGCGCAGCGCAGTTCGAGGAACAGTTCGCGGCCCAGCCGAAGTTGGGACGCCGTGCGCAACGCGGGCGTCGGCGCGTGCGAGAACGCCGCCGCCGGGATCGGCGTGGTGAGGGTTCCCTTCTCGGTCCAGCCCAGCCGCACGAAGGCGTCGCCGCGGGCCGGACTGGTGAAGGTGGCCTTGAACGCGTTGGTCCCTTTGTTGAGGCGCACCGCGTTGCTGAGGGGCGACGCGCCGCCGGTGCCGGTGGTTTCGATCACGGGCGCGCCGTTGATCTCCAGCTTGAAGGTGCCGTTGAGTTCCGCTTGGAAAAAGAAAGTGCCGCGCAGGTCGGCGCTGATGGCGCCTTCCCAAGTTGCGCTGAATTGCCCGCCAGGCAGGAAGGGTGTCGGCGCTTCGCCCGGAGCGACATGGAGCCGAACGTTCGGCACAGTGTCGGTGTCGGCGACATGGGCGGAGGCGTCGCGGTAAGTTACCAGGAGTCCCGGATCGTACTTCACGGGTTGCGCCGGCGCTGAGGCAACGAGGCCAAGCGCCAGACAGATCGCGAACTGCAACACAGAGCCGCGTGTGCCACAGGGCAACGGCCCCGGTGGCGTTGAACAATTCATCGTGTCATTAAATCGCTCCTCGGCGGTCGTGACAAGCGGCGACTGAATTTCCGGCATCACGCAATTCCTAAACCGGGAGTGATTGGCTCCATCGGAGCACTGTGACGGAACAAGGCTTCACCTCAACGCAGAGGACGCAAAGGTTCTCGCAGAGTGGCGCAGAAGAGCAGCCGTTCTCAGCGTCCTTTGCGAGAACCTTCGCGTCCTCTGAGGTGAATCCGAAGTTTGGAAAACCCCCGGCAAGTCGTCCTCCGCGTTGAATTGAAACGTGACTCGACTGCGGGATTTCGGCTTAGATGACGCCATGAGCGCCACCGATACGAACATTCATCGCGGGTTGGAAGGCGTCGTGGTGGACGCCACGCGCATTTCCAAGGTCATGCCGGAGATCAACGCGCTGGTGTATTACGGCTATCCGGTGCAGGAACTCGCCGAGCAGTGCCGCTTCGAGGAAGTCGCCTGGCTGCTGTGGCACGGTGAATTGCCCAACGCGTCACAACTCGCCGCCTTCCAGGCGGACGAACGTTCGCGCCGCAACCTCAGCGCCGACCTGCTCGCCGTGATCCGCCAGTGCCCGCGCAGCGCGCACCCGATGGATGTGCTGCGCACCGCCGTGAGTTTCCTCGGCATGGAGGACGCGGAGCCGGAACGGGAGGACGCCACGACCAACTTGCGCCGCTCCGTGGATCTGCTGGCGAAGATTCCGACGATGATCGGCGCGTTCTACCGCTTTCGCCTGGGGCAGGAATTCATCGCGCCGCGCGGCGATCTGGGCATCGCGGAAAACTTCTTCCACGTCTGCTTCGGCCAAGTGCCGGCGCCGGAGGTTGTCCGTGCCTACGATGTGTCGCTGGTGCTTTACGCGGAGCACGGGTTTAACGCCTCCACCTTCACCACGCGTGTGGTGGTGTCGAGCCTGGCGGACCTATACGGCGGCGTGACGGCGGGCATCGCGTCGCTCAAAGGCCCGTTGCACGGCGGCGCGAACGAGGCGGTGATGACGATGCTCCTGGAAATCGGCGAGCCAGCCCGCGCCCGCGAATGGCTGCTCGCGGCGCTCCGCGAGAAGCGCAAGGTGATGGGCTTCGGCCATCGTGTTTACAAGAACGGCGACTCGCGTGTGCCGACGATGAAGAAATACGCGCGGCAGATGGCGGCGTTCACCGGCCAGACGAAGTGGCTGGACATCGCGGACATTCTCGAAGCGACGATGCTGGAGCAGAAGGGCATTCATCCGAACCTCGATTTTCCCTCCGGCCCCGCCTATCACATGATGGGCATCGCGTGCGACATGTTCACGCCCATCTTCGTGATGGCGCGCATCACCGGCTGGACGGCGCACATCATGGAGCAACTCGCGGCCAACCGACTCATCCGCCCGCTCTCGCACTACACCGGTCCGGCGGAGCGGCGGGTCGTGCCACTGGGGCAACGCGCGTAGGCGGCGGGCTCAGCTCAAATCGCTCCACCCGTGCTTCTCCCGCACGGCGATCATCGCGGCGAGGATGTTGTTCCATGTCTGCTGCTGCATCATCACTTCGTTGGGGAACATGCAACCATCCCAGCAGAGGTGCATGAACTTCTTCGTCAAACGGCCCTTCTCGTCGCGCAGCCAGTAACCCGCGTGGTGCGGGATGTTCAACTTCCCGTCGGGTGCGTTCACGAGGCAATGCCGCCCCGTTTTGTCGTGCGTGCCGGAGCCATGCACCGTCGCGTTGTTTTGCGCGACATGGAAATCAATCGTCCACGGGCGCAGCGCGGCAGTGAGCTGCTTGAGCGCCGTGTCAAACTTCTTCCCGTCTTTCCAATTGTAGCCAGGCGGCAGCAGGGCGTCCTTTTCCGCGTTGTAACCCATCGTGTAAAGGAGCGTGTGCGCCATGTCCGCCTGAAAGCCGACCGTCTGCGGGCGATCCACCAACTCCAGCAGCCGCACCATCTCGCGCCAACTGTGCATCCCTCCCCAGCAAATCTCCCCCTCGGCGGCCAGCCGCTCGCCGTGGGCCTCCGCCACGAGCGCGGCCTCGCGGAAGGTGGTCGCGATGCGCTTGGTGTTGGCCTTCGGGTCTTTGTCCCAATCACCCACGCCGCACGCCGAATCAATCCGCACCACGCCGTAGGGACGCGCGCCCAGTTCGCGCAGCCGCTGGGCGATGCGGCAGCCCTTGCGGACCTGCTCGACAAACTTCTTGCGCTCGTCCTCGCCGCCCATCGCGGAACCGCCGCCCGTTGGCGGCCAGATCGGAGCGACGACCGAGCCGACGACGAAGCCCTTCGCGCGAACTTTGTCGGCGAGCTTCTTGAGATCGTCGTCGCTGGCATCAATGCTGACGTGCGGGTCGAACAGGAAGATGTCCACGCCGTCGAACTTGACGCCGTTGACCTCGGCCTTGGCGGTGAGGTCGAGCATGGTGTCGAGGTCCAGGCACGGTTCGGCGCCGGGGCTGCCCTTGCCGACGAGGCCGGGCCACATGGCGTTGTGAAGTTTTGGGAAGAGATTGCTCATAGCGATGTTCGTTGTGTTGCGGCGAGGCTACCAACCGCGTGCCGGCGATCAATCCCAAATTCTGCGCCGACCCCGCCGTGCGCTCCCGGTCACACGCATTGTTTGACTTCCCCACTTGCTCCGTCATCCTGCCGGTATGGGCAAACGACGTGAGGCACGGGAGCGTGCCGTGCAATTCCTATTTCAATACGACCTGAATCCGCCGGAAAATCTCGACGAGGCGCTGAATCATTTCTGGAACTCCCAGCAGGCCGCCGCGCTCGCCGAGGACAAGGGCGACGCCACCTGGGGGCAGAAAGTCGAACTGCCCCCCGCCACCGCCGAAGAAGTGGCCGTGCGCAAGTTCGCCGATCCGCTCATCCGCGGCGCGCTCGAACACCGCGACGAGGCGGACGCGCAGATCAAACAATTCGCCCAGAACTGGGACCTCCACCGCATGGCCGCCGTGGACCGCAACATTCTCCGCCTCGCCATCTACGAGATGTTCCACTGCATGGAGACGCC
>JANNEF010000185.1:0-1659 GCA_031378375.1 Verrucomicrobiota bacterium
GTGACCGAGGATGGAACCGAACACCCGTCCCCTGCCCTTCTGGATCGTCCACAGCATCGGCCACGGCTTGCCTTCCTCCTCCGCCGTGGCCAGCACCTCGACCTTGCCGAGGTCGCCGAACATCGGCCAGTAGGACTCATCCAGGAAATGTATCTGCGGCGGCAGGCCGCGCGTGATCGGATGGTTCGATGCGGCAAGTTTCAGGTCCAGCGGGCCGTGACGGTACTTGGAGCGACCCGGTTGGAAAGCGAGGCCGATTCGCTCGGCCAGCGGTTCGGGTTCCTTGTCCGCGATGCTCGACGAGTGGAGCGATACCACGCCGCCGCCGCGCGCCAGGAAGGCATCAAGCTGGGCGTAAACTTCCGGTGTCCAGGCGTGATTCCAGAAATAAAATACCAGCACGTCCGCAGTTTGGAACTGCTCCGGCGTCGGCCACTTCCAGGCCGTCGCAACCTTCACGCCTTCGGCCTGCGCCAGCAGTTTCGTCCAATTCGTCTGCCACGCGGGGTAATCGTGTTCGCCGGGACCGTGATCCTGCTTGCTGGCCACGAGCACGATGTTCAATTGAGAATTGCGGATTTCCAGCCGTGGTCCGGGTGGAGCTTTCAGCACCGCCTCCACTTCGGCGCGGGTACGCAGCGGCGCAGTCATGCGCGACTCGGCGCACGGCGCGGAAAAGTTCCAACCAAAGACGAGGGTGAGGATTAGAGCGGTGGCACGCATGGCGCAGTTGTGGCCGATTGCCGGAGGGGACACAATCGGGAATTTGCGTTTGAGAAGTCGGCGGGCGGACTCCTGTGGTTTCCAGAGCGGAAGTCGCGTCACTGCTTCGCGGCGGACTTCTCCACCTCGACGCTCAAGCCGGTGGCGCGTTCGAGCCGCGCGCGAGCCACAGCATAGTCGCGCAACGCCAGGATTTGCGTGGTGCGCGCTTCGGTCAGCGCGGTCTGGGCGTTGAGCACATCCAGTTGCGTGCCGGTGCCGGCCTGGTTGCGGGACGTGGCCAGGCGCAAAGCTTCGTCCGCCTGTTCCTGAACTTTTTTCTGCGACTCCAAAACCTCATTCGCCTCGATGAAGTTCGAGTAAGCCGTGCGGACTTCGAGTTCAACGCGCCGCGTGACGTCGTTCAATTCCTCGCGGGCTTTCCGGTGCTGCGCCGTGGTCTGTTCCACCTTGCCTTTGGTAAACTGGCCGTCAAACAAGTCCCAGGTGGCCTGTGCGCCAATGTTCCAACCCGACACATCGCGCGTGAGGTCGTCGCTGAAACTGGAGTTGCGCGCGCCGTAGCCGGTGAAGAGTTGCACGCTGGGTTTGGCGCCGGCCCGCGCGACGGTGATGTCTTCCTCGCGCAGCTCGGCGGCCTTGCGCAGCGCGCCGAGTTCGGGGCGCTTCTCCAGTGCCTGCGCGACGGCGGCGGGCAGTGCGATGTCGTACGGTTCCGCGTCGAGTTTGCCGGCGAGCGTGAGGGGGATGTCTTCCCAGACGTTGTGCGGGACATGGCTGCCAAGCAGGTTCGCCAGATTGTTCTTGGCGATGCGGTAGGTGTTCTTCGCGCGAATCAGCCGGGGCCGGGCGTTGGCGACCTCGACTTCGGCGCGGAGCACGTTGAACCGGGGCACGGTGCCGGCGTCAAAGCGGCGCGTGGTGTCTTCAAGTTCC
>JANNEF010000200.1:0-51515 GCA_031378375.1 Verrucomicrobiota bacterium
GACCCACCATGCAGCTACTGTCAACTCGCCGACCTTCGCCCCTTTCGACATAACGTCGCGGCAGTCGGGCGAATCGGAAGTAGAGATTCGGCCATCGCGATGTGCCAGACCAGTTACCTGCGATAAGGCAAATCGAGCCAGGGTTCCCGTTTCACAACTGGCTGGTTCAATTCACGACCCACACGGGCAGGTTGATATCCGACGGCGGTTTGCCACCCGCCGGGCGTGTGAACGGGTCGCGCATTTTGGTGAAGCCATTCACGAAGCCGCCGTGGTGCAGAAAGAACTGCCCGTTCTCCACGCCCATGAAGCGGTCGAGGCGGTCGGCCTTGCCTGTGCCGTCGTGACTGAAGCTTGCGGTCGTGAGTTCCAGCCATTCGCCTTGCTCGGTGCGCAGCCATTGATTGCCGTAGAGCGCCTTGCGGGGGAGATGACCGTTCTGTCCGCCGAAGTTTTCGCTGAAGGAATACAGCCCGCGCAGCCAGCCGCCATCCTTGGGCGCGCGCCACGAGGAGATGAGCATCCACTCCTTCTTCTCGGGATGGAACCAATAGCCGGTGAAGATGGTGAACGTCTCGTTGGTCGGCTGCGCGGTGACGATGAACTTCTGCTTCTCACCAGTCTTCCAGTTGTATTTCAAATGGCTGTGCCCGCCGGTGCCTTCGTTGCCGAAGTCTCCGGAGTTCACGCCCGCGCCCTTGCCCATGAGGATGACGCGATTGGTGTCGGCCACTTTATTGCGGTTCACCGCCTCGTTGCCGCTGTCCCAGACGCTGAAGATGATGCGGCGCTCGGTCTCGCTGTTGACCTGCATGCCGAAGTAACCGCGATGCCAGCCGCACGCCATGTAGTAGGTGGCGACCGGTTCCTCCACGCCCGTCATCTCGCAATAGAACGCGGCGACGTTGGTGCCTTTCGGATTGGCATAGGTGAGATGAACCGACGCTGCGTTGCGGCGCGGCTTGTAATTGAAGTGCGCGTTCGTCGCGCTCAGGCCGTCGAGGACCAGCGCCGTGAGGTCGCCGAAGGGCTGGCCCGCTGCATTCAACGATTCAAGGGCGAAACGCTGGTAGCCCGGCTCCTTGATGGTGAACTTCCCAAAGCGCGCCGTGGTCACATTCGTGCCCGCGCCTTTGACTTCCGCTTCATGCGACTGCCCGGCCACGGTGAGGCGGAGTTTGGAAGTGGCGTTCGTCGGCAGGCGCAATTCCACCGCCGCTTCAATGGTGGTCGCCGCCATGATGTCGCCGAACCAGCTCACCTTGATGGCGGGGTCAGTCCACCGCGTCACGCCGGAGTTTTGCGAGATGCGCGCGCCGTTCGCATCGGGATCGGTGTAGGCGGTGAACGCGGGGACGCGCAAAGGCTCCGCCGCAAACGCGAGCTGCGCGGTGCCGGCGAGGGAGCAAAGAATCAGGTATTTCAATTTCATGGCGAGTTCGAGTTGGTCACAGTCAGTGTAACGTGGGAAAAGAACTGAGTCAGGAAAATGGGAAAAGATTTTTCTCTTCATTTTCCTGTCTCAATTCCCCGTTCACGGCTTGGCCTTTCGCGTGAAGACCAGCGGCTTCTCGTGCCCGGCGCAGGTGATACGCAGCGTGTCGCCATCGGCTTCAAACTTCGTCGCGACCTCGAGGGCTTTGAGGAACTTTGTCTCCAGCGTCATCGCCTCCGGCGGCCCGGCCATCCTCGTGAACATGAACGGGGCGGTCTGAATCTTTTCGTCGTTACCGCGCGCGCGTCCGTTGAAGCGGTTCACGCCGGCGTTCCCGGACAGCCCGCCATCGCTCGCGATGCTGAGGCTGGCGCGGGAATTGGCGGGCACCGGCGTGCCGCACAAATCCTTCAGCGCCCATTCGCTGCCAGCCAGCGCCTTCAGCGAAGGAGGAACATTCGTGACCGCGTTCGCGCCGCCCGTGTTGGCGGCGGGACGTGCGTTGCGATTCAACACCGCGAACGCGGGAGCCAAGTCCACCGCACCATCCTTCGCCACCACGTAGGGATAACGATACGGCGTGGACGAGAGGAAGCCGGACGCCTGGCCGTTCGCCTGTAGATACACGACGCGCAACTCGCCGGTCTTGCCCGGCGCGAGCGCCTGACAGTCGAGCGTGAATTTTCCATTCTGATCCGGCACGGCGGTCGTAGTCGTGGCGTCGTAGTCGCTGCCGCCCGACGGGTCCATGTAGGCGATGACGGCATAGACCGGCGGCTCGTTCGAGGCAGTGGTGACGCGACCGGAAAACTCTAGACCTTTCCCCTTCGGCTGAATGGCCAACTGCTCCGGCTTCGCCGAGCGCGGCAAGTTGATGCCCTTCGCCGAGCCGCTGAACATCGGATGCGCCGCCAGCCGCAGCGCATGCGCGAGCGTGAGGAACGATCCTTTGCTCTCGCCGCGCAGTTGCTCGCCGTAGGTGCGGTTGCCGCTGCCCATAAGCGCGGTGCCGAACGCCGCACGCTCATCCGTACGCTCCTTGTTGTGCGGCAGTCCGAGCGAGTGCCCGAGCTCATGGCACGCACCGCCAATGAAGATGCTGCTGTAGCGCCCGAGCGAAATGTTTCCATACTGTCCGTCGCGCACGTTCTTTCCCTTCTCGGTGAGAAAATCCAAATCGAGAATCGGCGAGTCCACCTGCCAGGCCGTGCCGCCCTTGTGCGAGCCGCTCGCGTAGTAGGGACTGTTCTGCGAGATGGTGCGCTTGTCCTCATCCCAGTTCGACATGTTGCAAAAGATCACGATGAGTTCCTCGGCGGGATTGAGACCGGCGGCTTCGAGCGTGGGCAGGCACTCCTTGCGAATCGCGTTGCCGCTGGCCACGGCGTAATTCGTGTAGTCCTTCGACCCGCGCACCAGATGCACGCGCAACAGTCCGTCGTCCATCGCATCCAGCCCGATGGTGCGCGGCCCGAAGCCAATGCGTTCCATCTCGCGCGCGTAGAATTTCTGGATGTCCACGAAGATGGCCGAGAGTCGTTCGCGATAGCGCGGGGCCGGCTCGCGATCCTTCGGCGTCCAGAGCACCAGATGCACTTTCTTCTTCGCCGGCTCGGGATTCGCCGCGAGCCACGGATCGAGGATGGCGCGCGCGGCGGATACCTTGGGCGCAATCTCGGCGCGGGCGGAATTCGTTTCCTGCGCAAGTCCGGCGGGCGGAACAAGCGCCGCGAACAACCAGACCAGACTGAGACAACGGAATGCGGACAGGGGAATGAAGCTTCCCCGAAACAATTCCTTTGTCCCCATTCCCTTGTCCAAACTCCGGCATGTTGATTCCAAATTAGTTTTCATCGCTTGTTGTTTTCCTGTGTTTCCTCCAGCACCGGCAGTGAGAGCTTGAGCCGGATGCCCGCCAGGCGCAGCGCGAGAATCAGTCCCGTGCAGACGAAGGTGGCGGCGGGCTGATTCGGCGCGAAATGATTCCACACCACAAACACCACCGCGCCCGCGAGCGCCGCCGTGGCGTAGAGATAAATCTGCGGTCGGAAAACCATCGGCACCTCGCCCGTGAGCGCGTCGCGCAGGATGCCGCCTGCGACTCCGGTGATGACGCCGAGCATCACCGCCACGGGCGCGGCGAACTCCAGTGCCACGCCCTTGCGCGTGCCGACGACGGTGAAGAGCGCGAGGGCGAAGGCATCGGCCACGAGCAGGAAGCCGCGCGGAAGTTCGCGCACGCGGCGCACGAAGAACGTCACGAACGCGGTGACGGTGGCATTGAGCAGGAGCGCCGGTTCGCGAATCCAAACCACCGGCAGGTCGCCCACCAGCAGATCCCTCACGGTGCCGCCGCCGAACGAGGTGACCAGCGCCAGCACGAGCACGCCGAACAAATCCACACGCTTCCCCCGGGCCGCCAGCACGCCGGAGATGGCGGAGACGCAGACGCCGAAGTGTTCGAGCCAGAGTTGCATGGGGCGAAAGGCTAAACACCAAACACCAAATATCAAACTTCATAAAAACTTCAGCAAAACCCCAACGCGCGTGCTCCGCAGGCACCCCCGGCTTGTTTGGTTGTTGAACATTCGTCCTCACATTGGGGCTCACTCTGAGCGCAATTTGCCTTGCAGAATTGTCTCGCTCTAGCCCCGCTTTTCGAGTACAAACAGAAATCCAAGCTGATGAGTGCGCCAAATGCATTTAAGAACCTATCCGTCCGTTCGCTCTGTCAGTACTGGTGGCGCAGCGCTGTAGCCACGCTCCCGGAGGTATCCGAACTCGTAAATTTATGAAAATAGCCACGCCGCAAACCGAACAACCTTCCGAGAAACTCAGAGCCGGTCTGAATAAGGATGACGGGTGAAAAGTCGCGCCCTATCTCTGCTTCGGGATTCTCTCGGCATCATTTCTCGCGACACCCATCGTCTTGGCGCAACCTCGTCTCCACGCTTCGGGATACATCTATTACGACGACCGGAATGACCCAGCAAAGGTCGCCGCCGCCACCAACATCGCTTTCATCGTGCCCGCCACGGTGGAATTGTCCCTCCCCAATACGGCCGGGAGCGCGTATGCCAATTACGGAAGCAATCATGCCTCGGGAACCATCACCGGCCCCCACTACCCGTGCGGCGCTTATTTTCCCCTCGAATGCGCCGGAAACTCGAGCGCACAATTCCTTTCCACATGGAGCGACCGGCTGACTATCACCGGCGCTTCGAGCAACTATCATGACATTGCGTTTACGTTCGAGTGGGGCGGCGTGACGACCAACACGCTGGGCATTGCGGAAATTATCATCAACGACTACAGCTTTTTTACGCCAGTTACCACGAACAAGAGTTTCACGTTCGGCCCCATCCGGTTTACCAATGGCGTTCCGCTCACCGTTGAAAGCCGCTTGGCAGGGGGCGGGGGCCTGGCTGGGCCGGTCATGACAGGCGCGTATTTCTACCAACACCTCGATGTCTTCAGCCGATTATCGAAAATCATCCTTCCGGATGGAGCAGTGGTGACATCCGAATCGGGCCATGTCTATCCGACCAACTCGGACGACGAGGACAAGGACGACGACGGTTTGCCCGATCTTTGGGAGAACCTGTACTTCGGCGGGACATGGGGGCAGAATGGCGAGGGTGATTGGGATGGCGACGCTTTTTCAAATCTGAACGAATACTTGACGGGTACGAATCCAACGAACCAGGCGTCCTTCAATTTGACACTGAGCGCGTCGGCCGTGAACGGCACCGTATCTACCAATCCGCCCAAGGCATTCTACACGCTGAACGAGGTCGTGACGCTGACTGCCTCCGGCAGTGCCGGCAAGATTTTCCGCAAATGGACGGGCACTTTCACCGCCACGAATAATCCTCTCCAATTCGCGATGACGACGAACATCAGCCTCGTCGCCCTGTTCACTGACCCTCCAAACCCCGTGACAGCCACCGGTCTCGGGCCATTGCAATTTGATTCAGCACCGACATCGAATGACTGGGCGACGTTGACGATTGGCGGAAGCCCGAGTGGCATCACCAGCACCGGCGAGTTGGATTCCGCAGTGCAGTCAATCAACGCATTGTTTGTTACGACACCTATTTTGGCTAACGCAGGTTCTCCCCCGACAGCGTCGGCAAATGCGAAATGGGCGTCCGCCGGCCATTATTTGATGACGCGTCCGACGCTAAAGTCATGGACACCACTCATGGCTGCTTTGGTGAATGATTCCGGGGCGGAACGCAGCGCGATCACGATTTCGTACGATTTACGGATCGAGCTTCCCGTGAGCGAACAGGTGTTCGGGCACATGGTTTATTACAGTTTGTCTGGAACACCGGGAAGTTGGCAGATCATCCCCTCGATTTCGGCCCAGACCAATGACAACACCGCTGGCACAAACACGAAGAGCGCCATGTTAAATCTTGTCTCATGGCCAGTCGGAGATCTCCTCTACTTGCTGTGGGCCGATGACAACGGAAGTGGCAGTCCAGACACAGCACTGGGAATCGACAACTTCACCGTGTCGTTCCCGGCGGCACCGCCACTTGAATTGACCCGGCTGGCTGGGTCGCAACTTGAACTTGCCTGGCCGTTCCCGTCCTCGGGCTACACGCTCGAATCAACGACCAACTTGAGCACGGCTTCGTGGAGCACAGTGATGGAGACGGATAATCCATCGGGAGGCTTTCATCGGGTGACCATCGACACCACCACTGACCAGAGGTTTTTCCGGCTGAGAAGTCCGTGAGATGGGTTCTAACGATCGACAATCCTTCCGCCTGGCTATGAGGCGCAAGCTCCGACGTTCTCCCACCGCCTGGTGTGGTCGCCAGGTTTTTCCACGCCCGCACCATTGGCGATGACGGCGTTCGGTTTCCCGCGCGCCGCCCAGCGCAGCGCGTTCGCCATGCCCACGCCCATGTCGCCCGTGGTCGAAGTCCAGCCCGTGTGCGAATAGGCCAAGCCGCGTCCCGCGTTCGTGTCGTCATTCCAATGTCCCGCCGCGACCACCGGCACGGTGCCGTTGGCGCTCTCGGTGAAGACCGAAAACGCCTTGCGCCCGTGCATCATCACTGTCCCCGCGTGCCGCCACTGCCGGGGATGTTCGTGAGTCCGGCGGTCAGTGCGGCGTAGTCGGATGCGGTGTCAGCGCGGGCGCTCAGAACGAGACTCAACGCCATGACGCCGAGCGAGAGAGGAGAAAATGCCTTCAAAAAATACATGGCACATCCACGAGCCTGGTCCGGCTACCGATCGCCCGTGATGCTCACGGCACCTGCCGCGCGCGAAAGAAGCGGGCGGGCGGATTGGTGAACGTGGCGGAATACTCGAACAGTCCGCCGATCACCGTGTTCGTGATCATGGGCTGCCACGTCTGCAAATCCTCGCTGGCATCAATGGCGCAACGAACGCCGTTCGACGCCGGGAACCAGATGCGCACCACATCGGGCGGGAGCATCTCGACGGACAAGGTCGGCGACGGCATCGCGGACGCGAAGTAGCCGTCGCCGCGCAGGCTCAGGTTGAAACCAATGTCGCCGCTGCCGCTGTTGATCTGGTGAACTTCGGCGGCAATGACGTTTGTGCCGGCGCGGAAGTGCGCGGCGTTTACCGGGAGGTTGTAGAACAACTGTTCGTCCGCCGCGTTGGCCTCGGCGCGCGTCGAGTAGGTAACGGGCCCGCCAAGCATGTTGTCGCGCGCCGCCTCGGCCCCGTTCACGTACACCACCACGCCGTCGTCGCGCGCCACGCTGACCGTCGCGTTCGTCACCGCGTAGTTGTCGGGCACGACGAAGGTCTTGCGGAAGTAATAGGTGATGACCGGCTGCCCGCGCAGCGTGGTGACTTCCCCGTCGCCGCCGAAGCCGAGCCGGGCCGGGCCGCTGCTCCAGCCCGCGTCGTTGAAGTTGTTGCTCCGCCAGGCGGCCCCGAGGTCCACGCCCAGGTCGTTATACCGCCACACCGCGTTCGCCGCGATGAACGCCGCCGGGTCAACCACCGTGACACTGACGGCGGCGGGCGCGGACCACCGTCCGCCGTCGTGCGCGCGGAAGGTGAAGCCGTCCGCGCCGGCGTAATTGTTGTTCGGCGTGTAGGTCACGTTCGGCGGCGTGCCGCTGAGACTGCCTTTGGCGGGTGCCGTCACGATTTGGTAAGTGAGCGGGTCGTTCTCCAGGTCGGTCGCCGCGAGCGTGAGGGCGGCGGACGTGTTCTTCCACACGGACACCGTCTGCGGGAGCGACGTTGGCGGCTGCCGCGACACGTCGTCGTCCGCGATGGTGGCGGTGGCGGTGAGGTTCGTTTCGAGGACGTAGCCCAGGCCGCCGGCGAGCGTCAGCACCACGGTTTCGGCTGGCTCGGCGTCGTAATCTTCCAGCGGCGTGATGGTGACGGCCGCGCTGCTCTGTCCGGCGGGGATGGTCACCACACACGCGGGGATCGCATAATCGCTGCCGGGCGTGCCTGTGCCGGACACGGCGTAGTTCACCGTGAGATCCCCGCTGGTGTCGCCCAGGCGCGTGACGGTGAACGTGGCGTTGTCGCTGGCCTCGGTCGCTGCGTCGTCCGTCGCGGCAAGGATGACGGTAGCCGACGAGGCGAGGGTCGGAACGCCCGAGCCGGTCAGTTCGAGGGCGAAGCCGATGTCCGAACTGCCCGAATCATACTGGTGAACCTCCGCCGCGATGACATTAGTGCCGGGTTGGAGCAGCGCCGGATTCACGCTGAAGGGGAACCACGCGGTTTCGTCCGCGTTGCCGACGCTGGCGCTGGCGCGCGTTCCATAGCTCGCCGGGCCGCCGGGCATGTTGTCGCGGAACGCCTCGGCGCCGTTCAGGTGAACCACGATGCCGTCGTCGCGCTGCACGCGGGCAAGGAGGCTCGTGAAGGCGATCCCAGCCGGCACGACAAATTTCTGGCGGAAGTAATAAGTGATGACCGGCTGCCCGCGCACGACCGTTGTCGCCGGATCACCGAAGCCGAGGCGGGCGACGCCGTTGCTCCAGGTCGTGTCGGTGTAATTCGTGCCCGTCCACGCGCTGCCGAGATCCACGCCGAGATCGTTGTAGCGCCACGCGCTGTTGCTGGCCACGAGCGTCGGGTTGAAAACGGTCAGCGTCACTGTCGCGACGGCGGAGGTGCTCGCGCCGTCGGAGACGCGGAAGGTGAAGGCGTCGGGGCCGGTGTAGTTCGCGGTCGGCGTGTAGGTGAAGTTGGACGACGCGCCGCCGCCAGTGAGACTCCCGTGCGCGACCGACGACACCAGTTGGTAGGTGAGCGGGACGCCACCCGGGTTCAGCGCCCCCGCCGCGATAACCGTCGCCTGATTGCGTGGCACGACGCGACTCTGCCCCAGCGCCACGGGCGGCTGGCGCTGCGCTTCGTCGTCAGAGATGGTCACCGTGGCAACCACGACCACGCCGAGCGCGTAGCTGGCGTTGGGGATGATGGTGAGCGTGACGGCTTCGGTGGATTCGAGCGTGGCGTCGTCCAGCGGGCTGACCGTGACCGCAGCGCTCGACTGGCCGGCGGGAATCGTCACCGAGCCGGGCAAAGCGACATAATCACTTGCCGGCGTCGCCGTGCCGCCGACCACATAGTTCACCGTGAGCGCGTCCGCCGCGCCGCCGCTGGTGCGCGTGATGGTGAACGCTCCCGCGTCGCCGCCTTCCGTCGCCGTCGGGTCGGTGGCGGTGACGATGACTTCTGCCGGGCCGGTGTCGTTGTCGCGGATGGTGACGGTGTGCGACGCCACCGGACCGAGGTTCGCGCCCGCCGGAGCGGACAGAGTGATGACGACGTTTTCTTCGCTCTCGATTGCGGTGTCGTTGAGGATCCCGAGCGGAATCATCTTCGACACTTCCCCGGCGGCGAAGGTGAGCGTCCCGGCGGCGAGCGTGAAGTCGGTGCCGGCGCTGGCGGTGCCGCCGCTCACGGAGTAGCTCACCGTCACGGTCGTCGGCGCGGGGCGGTCGAGCGCGGCGATCAACAACGGCGCGGAACCGGCGTCCTCGTTCACGCTGGACGCGGCAGTGATGAACATCACGCGCACCGGCGCGTAGGCGTTCGTGTGGTCGAGGATGGTGAGCGTGTGCGGATTGCGCGAGCCGGAAAGGCGGGCGTTGCGGGGGTTGCGGAGTTCTATCACGGCGTTCTCGCTGCCTTCGATGAGCGCATCCGGGTAAATGCGAAGCTTGACGTTCTGACTCGTCACGCCGGGCGCAAACGTCAGCGTACCCTTCTGGATGGGCGCGTCGCCGTTGGCCGCGTCCACGAGATCCCAATCCGTGCCGTCGGCCCACGCGCTGGTGCCGCTGCCGACGACGTACTCGGCGGTGACGGTGGTCGCGCTGGCGGCGGAGAGGATCACCGGGATGAGCCGGAACTCGCCGCTGGTCGCGTCCGGCGCTTCCGTGTTCGTGCTGGCGGCGGCTACGAAGCCGACGGAGAGCGTGAACGTCTCGTTGTCGGCCATGAAGAGCGTCGCCGCAGTCACGCCGAGGCCGTAATCCACGGACGGTTGCAGCGTCAGCGTGATGGACTCCGAGCCGTCGAGCAGCGCGTCGTCAATGGGGGTGATGGGAATATCCACGCCCGACAGACCGTTGGAGATGACGGCGACGCCAGTGAGGAGAACGTAGTCCACGCCATTCTCCGCCGTGCCGGTGACGGAGTAATTCACCGTAAGGTCGCCGGCGGTCAGCGCCCCGAACGTCGGACCGGTGCGCCCGATGTAGAACGCCGCCTCGCTGTTCACCGTGCCTTCGACGGGCGCATCCTTCCAGGACGAAAGACTCACGATGGACTGGTCGTCGTCGCGCAGGAGGATTGTCGTCGAAGCGTCGTTGTACGACACGTAAGCCGGGTCGGGCGTGAGCGTGACAATGATGGTTTCAACGTCTTCCTTGAGCGCGTCGTTGAGCGGCGTCACCGTCACGTCCACCTGGCTGAAACCGTTCACCGGCGCAGGCAGTATGATCGTGCCGGGGAGCGCGACGTAATCCACGCCCGGTGTCGCGGTGCCACTCACGGCGTAACGCACCGTGGTCGCGCCGGGCCGCGAGCCGGCGAGGCGGAAGCGCAGCGTGGCCGTGTCCGACGGTTCGCTCGTCGTGGCACTGGTGGAGATGACCGAGACGAGCGGGATGTCTTCGTTGTCGGCAAGGCTGACCGTCGCGGCGGACGGCGGGCCGACGAGATAGGAGCCGTTGAAAACCGTGAGCAGCAGATCAACGGTCTCGACGCCTTCGCCGTGCGCGTCGTCATACGGCGTGACGAACACCGGCACGCTCGCCGCGCCGGCGGGAATGGTGATCTCGGCGGGCAGCCCGATGTAATCCGTGCCGTGGAGCGCCGTGCCGCCGATCCCATAATAAACTTTCAGCGGCGCCGCCGTCGAACCGGTGCGCGTGATGAGGAAGACGCCGGGGTCGCGTCCGGCCTCGCTGGCGTCCGGGTCAATCGCCGTCACGGTCACAACCGGGATGTCGTCGTCGAGGATGAGCACGTCCACGGTGGTCGCGGCGGGATTGAGGACGTAGCCCGCGCCGCTCTGGACGGTGACGGTGACGTTCTCGCTGCCTTCGACCGAGGTGTCGTTGATGGGCGCGAGAATGACCGTCGCGCTGGCCTGGCCGGCGGGGATGGTGAGACTGGTCGGCAAACTCGGATAATCCACGCCGCGCGTGGCGGTGCCGCCGTAGGCAATGGCGACGTTCAGATTCGCCGTCGTCGGGCCGGTGCGCGAAACGGTGAAGGCCGTGACATCACCGGGTGCTTCGCTGGTTTCCGTGTCGGCGGCGGTGAGAGTGATTTGCGGGAGCGACGTGTCATCGTCGTGCAACGTGATCGTCGCGAGGCCGGCGGGACCGTTGATATAGTTGGTGCCTTCGGCGAGTTGCAGCGTGACGGTTTCGGGGCCTTCGCTGGCGGTGTCGTTTATCTGCACAACGCTGACGGCGAGCGAGTCCGCGCCGGCCGGGATGGTGAACGTGCGGTAGTTGCCATCGTCCACATAATCCGGGCTGAGGCTGTAGTCGGCGTCCTTCGTCGCGGTGCCGCTGGCGGCCATGACGCGCACGTCGAGCGCCGCAGTGGTGTCGCCGGTGCGCGACAGCGTGAACGCGCCGTTCGTGCCCCCTTCGCTCGCGTCGGGCACGGCGGCGAGGCTGATTTGCGCCAGCGGCGTGGCGGCGAAGTTCAGCGTGTTCACGCCGGCCGCGACGGTGATGCTGCCGGGGTTGGGCGAGAAGGAATTTCCGTAGAGCAATGGGATGATGCTCGCCGCGCCGGTTGGCAGGTCCGAGAGCGCGTAGTAGCCATCCGCGTCGGTGTAGGCGTATTTGCCGCTGGCCGTCAGCAGCACGTCCGGCAGGGGCTGGCCGCCGACGGTGACGCGCCCCGTTACCGTCTGCGTGGCGGGACTGCCGACGGTGACGACGACGTGGCGGCGAGTCGTGCCGCCCTTCATGTCGCTGACCGTGCAATGAATCGTGAGCCGTCGCGCCGTGGTGAACGGGCGCGTGAGCGTGGCCGAATTCACGCTCTCGAAGCCGTCGCCGCCATCCCAGTGATACGCGAGCGCGTCCCCGTCGGCGTCCGTGGCGGCGGCGGTGAAGGTGAGGCTGCCGCCGACGCCGACATTGGCGGCCGAGGCCGAAAGGGCGAGCGTGGGCGCCGAGTTGCCGGGCGGGTTGCCGAAGTTGACGGCGATGTCGAGCGACTCGGGCGAAGTCGCGTTGCGCCCAACGACCGTGAAGTGGACCGCCGCCGCCGGGTCGCTGAAGGTGCGACCCACTTCGACGCCGCCGTCGTCCTTGCCGCCGGGCGAGCCGGGCGTGGTGTCAATGAGGTGGCCCGCGCCACCAAAGCCAGACCAGATCACGAGCGCGGAGTTGCGCAACTCGACCCGGGAGGTGTGCTCGATGCCGTAGTTGTTGTGGTATTCGAGATTGTAGCCGCGCGTCCGGTCCTTGGGCACGCGCAGACTGTAGCGTTTGCCCTCCTCCAACACGGACTGATCGTAAGCGAAGACGCGATAGACGCCGCTGACGGTCGGGTTGTGCGTGTTCTGCGTGGGCAGCCAGCCGAGCGAGCGTTTGGAAATCGTGTTGTAATGCGCGGAGAAACCGCCGCCGCCGCCCATCACGTCGAAGCTGTTGCCGTATTCCGCGTTGGTGCCGGGGCCGATGGCGCTCTGACCGCCGGTGTTCCAGAAGTTCGCGTGCGGCCGGCCGATGCTGTGCCCGCACTCGTGGTTGATCACGTCCATGCCGTCCCACGACACCCACACGCTGTCGCCGCCGCCCCAGGAGATGCCGCTGAGTCGCGGCCCGCCGTTGACGCGGACGATGGTGACGTTGAACTGGCCGGAATCGAAGCCGAGCCGGCGCGCTTCAGCCCGCGAATCACTGTGGACGAGTCCGAGCCCATCCACCTCGGTGTCCTTCGCCTCATACCACTCGCGCGTGTGCGGCAGCACGATGAGCGGTGTGAAGGCCGGGGTGACGGATAGCCGTCCATAAGAACTCTCCACGTAAAAGCGGGAAAAATTCTTCATGTCGTCCATCGCGGAAGCCTCCGTGTTCGGCGCCTGGAGCCGGTCGGGATAAACCGCGCGGATGTAGAGCGCGCGGAAATTGCCGATGGCCTCGGACGACGTACCGGGGAAATTGTCCTTGAGGGGATGCGCGCCACCGGGGCCGCCGCTGGCGGAAATGTTCGCGGTGAGCCGGTAGCTCTCGCCGAGCACGCGGACGTGCGAGCCGTCGCAGAGCACGATGATTTTACCCGCGACCTCGATGGCGGGCGTTTCGTCGGTGACGGGTTCGTCCAGACCGTTTTCGAGGACGGTGGTCTTGCCGGACACGGGACAGGTTTCCTCGACGAGCACACCCGCCGGAATCCTCTCGCCCGCGTCGAGTTGGCGAACGGCACTGTCAGCGAGGGCCAACTCACGGTCAATGGCCACGCCGCGGACGGCGACATCCTTGCGCGTCATCACCGTCTCGACGTCGCCAAAGACATGCGCGAGGTAGCTGTCACCGTCGGGCGTCTCAAAGTAACGAAGGACGAGTTGCGAGCCGTCCACCTCGACCCCCGCCTGCGGGCGGCCCATGTAAACCTTGTAGTCGCCGCGCGCGCTGACGGGCTTCTCCAGTTGCGCAGCGATTTCCACCGGCAACTCCTGACGAACAACGGGCTTCACGGCCTGTTCGAGCGCGCGCTCCGGATCGGCGACGATGAGTTTCTTGAACTCGGGGCGACGCGACTGGGCGAGTTGCAAGCCCTCGGCCTTCATCGCCTCGCGCTGCTCCGGGGACGCGGTGGCGTAGCGTTTTGCCCAGTCGCCAAACGCGGTGATGCGCGCCCAGTCGAAGCGGGCGTTGCCGGCAACGGCGGCTGCGGACGCCGCAGGCCCGGAGGCTGCCGGGGCGGCGGCTCCCGGAGCGAAAGGATCCGTCGTCACCGCGCGCTGGCTCGCGCTGGCGGCGGCGGCCGAACGGGGTTCTGCCGGCGCGGCGGGCGCACCGGCGCGGCGTGATTGGCGAAACACAAGGAGCGTCGTGGCAAACAGCACGACCACGACAATGGCGACAAGAGCTTTTTTCATGACAAACGATGTAATTAGTGGACTCTGTTTTCTAATCTCTGCGGACAATTATTGCAAATCAGGAATGCGGCGGCACTTGCCCCCCCGGGTGGCGATCATGCGGTGGGGCTGTTCCAATCCAGAATCACCTTGCCGGACTGGCCGGACAGGGCGACCTGAAATGCCTCCTCGAACTCCGTGAAGTGGAAGCGGTGCGTGATGACCGGCCGGATGTCGAGGCCACTTTCCAGCATCACGGTCATCTTGTACCAGGTCTCGTACATCTCGCGGCCGTAAATGCCTTTGATCGTAAGCATGTTGAAAACGACCTTGTTCCAATCAATCGCCATCGGCTCGGACGGGATGCCGAGCATGGCGATTTTACCGCCGTGCGCCATGTTCTCGATCATGTCGCGGAACGCCGCCGGGTTGCCGGACATTTCCAACCCCACATCGAAGCCTTCCTTCATTCCCAGTTCCTTTTGCGTCTCGCGCAGATTGCCGGTCTTGACGTTGAGCGCCACCGTCGCGCCCATCTTCTTGGCGAGCGCGAGTCGGTAATCATTCACGTCGGTGATGACGACATGGCGGGCACCCGCGTGCTTCACGATGGCGGCGGCCATGATGCCGATGGGGCCGGCACCCGTGATGAGCACGTCCTCGCCAAGCAGATCAAACGAGAGCGCGGTGTGAACGGCGTTGCCGAACGGGTCGAAAATGGACGCGACCTCGCGGTCAATATCGGGCCGGTGATGCCACACGTTGGTCATCGGCACCGAGATGAACTCGGCGAACGCGCCCGCGCGATTCACGCCGATGCCGCTGGTGTCTTTGCACAGTTGCCGGCGGCCTGCGAGGCAGTTGCGGCAGCGCCCGCAGACGACGTGACCCTCGGCGCTGACGATGTCACCAGCTTGAAAGTCATTTACGTTGGAACCAATCTCCACGACCTCACCCACGAACTCATGGCCCACGACCATTGGCACCGGGATGGTCTTCTGCGCCCAGGCGTCCCACTTGTAGATGTGCAGGTCGGTGCCGCAGATGCCGGTCTTGTGGACGCGGATGAGGACATCGTTGATGCCGGTGACGGGACGAGGAGCCTCCTGCAGCCACAGGCCGGGCTTCGCTTTGCTTTTAACGAGTGCTTTCATGTTTCAGTTTCGCGGCGGCCCCGTCCTGAAAGTGTTTGCCAAGCGGTCCGGTCGCCGGCATCAATTCCAGTATGACAGAGCGATTGTGCAGGATATTGAACACAGCCGTATCCATGATGCAAGAACAATTTCCAGTATAATGAAATCCACCACCGCCGCCCCACCCCGCGCTCCGGGGAAGAAAACCCCGAAACCCGCGCCGCCCACCGATCCCGTCAGCAGCCACCTGTGCCGGCGGTTGAAGCACCTGCGCGCCGAACGCGGCTGGTCGCTGGACGCGCTGGCCAAAGCCTCCGGCGTCAGCCGCTCGATGTTGAGCCAGATCGAGCGCAACCGGGCCAACCCCACCCTGGCTGTGACCTTCCGCATCGCCCGCGCGTTCGGCATGTCCCTGGGCGAACTGGTCGAGGCGCCCGGCGCGACGACGCAGGTCGAAATCATCCGCGCCGGGGACCGCGCCTATCATTACCGCTCCGACCGCGACTGCCAGATTCGCACCCTGTCGCCGCTGAATCTGGAGAAGGACGTGGAGTTTTACGAAGTGCAGTTGAAGGAGGGCGGGGCGCTGCGCAGCTCGGCGCACTTCGCGGGCACGCGCGAGTTCCTCACGGTGCAGAAGGGAAAAATCCGCGTCGAATCGGCGGCGGACGCGGAGGAATTGAATCGCGGCGACTCAGCCAGCTACCGCGCCGACGTGCCACACGCGATTCTGAATGTTGGCAAGGGCGACGCGGTAATCTTCCTCGTGGACATCTATCGGTGACCTGAAACCAGCGGTCGGCACCCGGCCCTCCCGACCCGATTGCGAGCGAGACCGGAGGGCTAATTTGCGGTCGCGGCGAAATTGCTTGAGTTCCACACCGCTCCGGTTCTAAATGCCCGCATGGCACAGGGCCTGTATTTGTCTCAGAAGATGTCGCTGCACCAGGTGCTGGCGCCGCAGCTCCAGCAATCACTGGCACTGCTGCAGGCGCCCACACTGGAATTGAAAGCTTTGGTGGAGCAGGAGCTTCAGCAAAACCCGATGCTCGAAGAGGTCGAGGTGATCGAGCAGGAGCAGAAGGAGAAGAATGACCGCGAAGGCGAACCGGCCACCAGCGCCGCCGACCCCACCGAGCCGCCGGCGGACGTGAACTTCGATCCCGCGACGGAAAAAACCACCACCGACCCCGTGGACGATTTCCAGGCGGAGTTCGAACGGCTGACCCAACTGGACCAGGAGTGGCGCGATCATTTCGGGCAGACGAACATCCCGATGCGCCAGTCGGAGGAAGAAGAGGAGAAACGCCAGTTCATGTTCGACTCGCTGGTCACGGGCACGTCGCTGCAGGAAAGCCTGTTGGAACAGGCCCGGGAGTCGGATTTTACCGCCGATCAAGTGCAGGTGGCGGAGATGATCATCGGAAACATTGACGATTACGGCTACCTCAAATCCAGCGTGGAGGAACTGGCGTTCTCGACGAACATCCCGTCGGAAAAAATCTCGGAGGTGCTCAAGATCATTCAAGACTTTCATCCCGCCGGCGTCGGCGCGCGGGATTTACGCGAATGCCTGATGCTGCAAATGGAGCGCGAAGGCCATCAGAAAACGCTCGAATACCGCATCGTCAATGAACACATGGAAGCGCTGGGCAAGCGGCGCATCCCGGAAATCGCCCGCGCGCTCGATCAAACCGTGGAGGAGGTGCAACGTTCCGTCGCGCGCATCGGCTTGCTAGAGCCGCGCCCTGGCCGCGCCTTCATGCCGGACAACGATCAATACATCCTGCCCGAAGTCTTCATCAACAAGGTGGGCGATGAATTCGTCGTCACCACCAACAACGAGCAAATCCCCCACCTGCGCATCAGCAACACCTACAAAGACCTCATGGCCCAGGCGGACAGCTCACCCGAGGTGCGCGACTACATCCGCGAAAAAATCCGCGCGGGAAAATTTCTCATCAAGAGTCTTCAGCAGCGCCAGCAAACCATCCTGAACATCGGCAAGGAAATCGCCCATCGCCAGCACGAGTTCCTGGAGAAGGGCATCGCCTTCCTCAAGCCGCTGACCATGGTGCAGGTGGCCGAGGTCGTCGGCGTTCACGAAACGACCGTCAGCCGCGCCGTCTCCGGCAAATACATCCAGACGCCGCAGGGCATGTTCGAGATGAAATACTTTTTCACCTCCGGCATCCAGACCACCAGCGGCGAGGGCATGTCCAACACCAGCGTGAAAGACATGATCGCCGCCATGTTTGAGAAAGAAGACACGACCAAGCCGCTCTCCGACCAGGAAGTAGTGGAGATGCTCGGTGAGAAAGGGATCAAGATCGCTCGGCGCACGGTGGCCAAGTATCGCAGCGAACTGAACATCCTCCCGTCCAACCTGCGGAAGGTTTACTAGCCTGCCAGCCTGCACGGCGGCGCAAATCCTCACAGTGGACCAGCCTGTTGGCTGCGTCCTCCGACAAAAAAACAGCGGCGCTCCAATGGAACGCCGCCGCGTGTTGCTGTCGGCTTGGTTATTGATTCCGCGTCGGGCGCTTCGTGGGCGCTTTGGTCGGGGTCTTGTGCTTCGGACGTTTCTTCGTGCAATCCGGGCAGCCGTCGAGGATCGCCTGAGCGGCGTTGATCAGGCGGTTGGCGGTGGTGGCGTCAATGTCCCCCTTGCGCAGGTTCTGCCGCACCTTGTCCTGGAAGGATTCCAGCTTCTTGTTTCCGTCCTTGCACTTGTCCTTGTTGTATTCCTTGCAGGCGTTCTTCAACGCTTCCAGCAATGGCTTCTTGTTCTTGCGCGTCACGGTGGATTGTTCCACCAGCAGGACCACTTCTTCCACCGCCTCGCAACTGTCCATCACCGTCACGGTCTTGATGCAAGTGGAGTCAAGCCGTCCGTCGCTCACCACCAATGTGATGGTGTGCGTGCCGACCTCCAACACATTGGTCGCCAACGCGCCGGTGGCGAAGGGCACGCCATCCAGCAGCCAGACGTGCGTGAGCGTGTCGCCATCCGGGTCGGTGGCAAGCGAGCCGTCAAGAATCACGTCGGCATCCTCGTTGTTACACGAGTGCAGCACGCACTCGGTCACGTCCGGCGTGAGCTTGAGCAGCGGGCCGATTTCAATCTGGCAGAGGGGCGCGCGGTTGCGAAGGGTGACGACAACGGTGAACGAGCACGCGCCGGGGTTGCCGGCCCCGTCCGTCGCGCGGCAGGTTACCGTGGTGGTGCCCAGCGGGAAAAGGCTGCCCGATGGCGGCTGACAACCAAACGAGGCGATGCCGCACGGATCCGACGCACTGGCGGGGAAGGTCGCGATCTGGCCGGCGGTGTCGGTGGTGTCCACGCTGATGTCCGAGGGGCAGACGACTTGAGGCGCAGTGGTGTCCACGACGGTGACGACGAAGTTGCAGGTGCTCACATTGCCCGAGCTGTCTGTGGCCCGGCAAACGACATTGCTGGTACCAATCCGGAAGTCCGTGCCGGAAGGCGGCGTGCAGGTCACCGGCACAAGTCCATCGCAGAGGTCGGTGGCGGTGACGGTGAACGTCACCGGGGTCAGGCCGCCGGTGCATTCGACGCTCACGTCGCTCGGGCAGGTGATCTGCGGGGCGCGATCCACGACGCTCACCAGGACGGGGACCGAGGTGGCGCGGATGCCGCGAGTGTCGGTGGCAACGGCGGTGAGGGTATAGACGCCGGGCGGCGCGGCCACGACGGTTGTTTCATAAGGCGCTGAGTCGTCGCTGCCGATCGGGATCACCCCATTGGCGAAGAATTCCACACGCACCACGGGCGCACTGGCGCTCGCGGGCGAAACTTCGGCGTGGATGGTGGCCGGTGCGCAGGCCTCCAGTTCGTTCCCATTGGTGGCGCCGGTGATGCCGGTGATGCCCACGGTCAGGGCCTTGGCGGCGATGCCGCGAATCTGGTCCACGCGCAGGCCGGTGTAGCCCGCCACCGCGTCCACATTCTGCACTGTGAAGTCGATGGTGTTAAGGCCGGACACGAAACCATTCGTGACCGTGAAGGGCGTGAAGGCGACGAACTGCGCGCCGTTGGCCTGGCCGGTGGACTGGCCGTTCACGAGTATATCGATGCCAAAGTTATCCGTGGCCCACACGCCGCTGATGCGGGCGGTGGCCGGGTCGAGGCCGGTGAGGTCGAAGGTCAGGCGATAGGTGTAGGTCCCGTTGCCCTGCGCCAGCCCGGCGGCACCGGCCGTGTTGAAGCGCGGTCCGACCCACTTCGAGCCAGCGTTGTTGGCGACCCAGGGGCCGGTGGCGATGGGGAAGGCGGTTGAGTCCTGAACGATCGCGTCGGGCGAGGGACCGTCGGCATTCACCACCAGCCGGTAGTGCGAGTCCACCATGATGTCGGCCAGGGCGTCGCCAAAGTCATCCACGCCGGTGTTGAAGACGCCGGGAATGGGCAGACCGACGGTGAGCGTGGCCGCGCCGCTGGGCGTGGTGCCGAACTCGTTCGAAACCTTGACGCTGTATTGGCCCGCATCCGCGTCGGTGACGCCGTTGAGGGTGAGGGTGGCGTCAGTGGCACCGAGGATGGGGTTGGCGCCGCGGCACCATTGGTAGGTGAACGGCTCGATACCGCGCGCCACGACGGTGAAGGTGACGCTGTCGCCGGCGGCGACGAACCGATTCTGCGGGTCGGTGCTGATCAGCGGCGCGACCGTGACTTCGACGCGGGCCGCCGCGCTGTGAACGGAGTCGAAACCGTTGCTCACCTCGACGCTGTAGTCGCCCGCCTGGTCGGGGAATTCGATCAACACGCTGAACGTGGGGCCGTTCTCGCCGGGGAGCGGGTCGGGGCCGAAGAACCATTGATAGTTGAGCGGAGCGCTGCCGTTGGCGCGGACGCTGAGGGTGACGGTATCATTGATGCCCGCCAGGACGTCCTGCGGTTGCGTGACGATGAACGGCGCGGTGCCCGCGGGGAGCGCATCCGCCAGTCCGCGAATGCGATTCACACGCAGGCCAGTGTAGCCGACGACAGGGCCGGCGTTGTTGACCTTGAATTCGATGGCGTTGATGCCGGCGAGGAAGCCGCTGTTCAAGGTGAAGGCCGCGAGCGCACCGAAGTTGCCGGGGTTGGATTGACCGCTGGAAACACCATTCACGAGAATGTCGGGGCCGGCGTTGTCAGTGGTCCAGTCGCCGCTGATGGTGACGGTCGAAGGATCAAACCCGGTCAGATCGACGTTCAGACGATAGGTATAATCGCCAATGGCAGCGGCATCAGTATTCAAGCGCGGCCCGATCCATTTGGAGCCGGCGTTGTTGGCCAGCCACGGGCCGGCAACGATGGGAAACACGGTCGAGTCCTCGACGAGGGCGATGGACGAGGCACCATCGGGATTGACCACCAGCTTGTAGTGGGGATCTTCCGAGCCGTCCGCCAAAGCGACGCCGAAGTCGTCCACGCCGGTGTTGAACAGTCCGGCCACCACGCTGCGCACGACGAGGGACGCCACCGCGCTGTCCGCCATGCCGAAGAGATTGGAGACGTGGACGGAATAATTTCCAGCATCGCCGAGGGTCACGCTGTTGAGCGTGAGCGTCGGGCCGTTCTGGCCCATGAGATCGGACATGCCCTTGCGCCACTGGTAGCTGATGGGCGCGCTGCCGCCGGCCACCACCGAGAAGGTGACGTTGTCGCCGACGCCGGCGGACTGGCTCTGCGGTTGGAGGGCGATGGTGACGGGGGTGTTCGGGAGCACGATGCCGACGTGGTCGATCAGCAGCGTGGTGTCGCCGCCCTGCGGGTTGATCTTGATGAACTCCAGCAGCAGTTCCGTGCTGGTGGCGGTGAAGGCATCGCTCGTGACCTGATGATACGGGTTGGCTCCGCCGACGGGGTTCACGGCGTGGGGCGCGACGATGGTGACGCCGCCGATTTTCACTTCATTGAAGGGCGAGGTGCCGCCGGTGCGGGCGTTCTCGGCGTAGGTGATGCGGTAGGAAGCGCCGGGAACAAAGCCGCTGATCAACTGGCTGAGTGCGCCGTCCTGCTGGAGGAACGCCGCCTTCGTGCCATTCGGAATGGCACCGTTGTCCGTGAACGGCCCGCCGAAAGTGCCGGGATTGACGCCGTGTCCGCCCAGCGCGTTCCAGCCGGTGATCGGACCATTCCCGCTCACGTAGCCGGGGAAGTTGGCGAAAGTGTTCGCCTCAAAACTCGGATTGGCAATCTGCGGCGGACCGAACTCGTAGTTGCTGAAGCCGTAGGTGTGGATCGAATTTCCTTCGAGCGGAGTGTAGGTCAGGGTGATCGAGGTGGCGGTCGCGACGTAGCGGTAGGAGACGCGGATGCCGTTGTTGTCGCCGAAATGATCCTGGTTCACCGTGAGGCGGTCGTTGCCCACGCTGAAGGTGGCGGCGCGCGTGCCGTTCTCCCAGCCGACCGAGTAGATGGTCGCCACGTAGAGCGTGCCGGGGATCAATCCGTTGATGGTGATCGACGCGGGAAATCCGTTGTAAAGAAAGTCGTTGGCCAGTTGTCGGCTTCCGCCGGTGACGTTGTTCGCATCGCCGGGGAACACGTTGGGCAGACCGGCCGTGGAGAACGCCGCTGACGAAGGATTGCCGCCGTCCACGCCGGTGAAGGTGATTCCGTTGATGACCGTGTTCACGGCCGCGCCGAAGCTGTAGGCGTGCGTGTAGCTCTTGCTGCCATCGACGCCCGAGGTGGCGTCGTCGTTCCACGCGGAGTAGGACCAGCCGCTGTTCCGCGTCTCGATGCTGAAATCATCGATGACCACGGTGTTGTCGCCGCCGGCGTCATTGCGCAGTGTCAAGATCTGGGACGCAGCGGACGCGGTGAAATCGAACGCGAAGTATTTGTAGGGATTCGCGCCGCCCACGGACGTGACGGCGGTGTTGATGATATTCACCGCGTCGATATCGACCTTGAGGTTCGGTGTGTTGCCGCTGCGCGCATTGACGCGGAAATTCACCTTGTAGGCGGTGCCGGCGGTCAGGCCGGAGATCGTCGTGCTAAGCGATGCAGCAGCGCCGTTCTGAATGAACGCGATCTGGCCGCCGTTGGGGATGGTGCCGTTGTCGGCGAAGGGGCTGCCGCCGGCAGGATTCAGGCCGGCACCGCCGCTGGCCGTCCAGTCGTTGATGGTGCCATTACCGCCCTGGTTGACATAGCCGGGGAATGCCCCGAACGAGTTCGCCTCGAAACTGGGATTGGGGATGCTCGCGCCAAACAGGCCAGGCACAACCGCCACGAATGCGGCGAGCGCCAGCCAGCGGCGGAGGGAGTGGTTAAGGTGCGCGAAGGTTCCATTCTGAGTTTGCATAGACTGCTCCTGTGAATTGGCGAAAGAGGCTGCGCCCCCGCGCCGGGTTTCATTTGACGATAATAAACACTGCATGACAAGCGGCTTCTGAATCCGGGATTACGGAGAGAACTAAAGCACACCGCCGGGTTGGTGCGCAAGAGATTTCCCCACCTTTTATTGCACCGAAGGCAAGTCGCGCACGAGCCAGGCAGGATTTGCCAACCCTGCGGCCTCTCACTCGCACCGCCCGGCAGGCGCCGAAGCAAACGAAGCTCAACGGTTGAACGACTTCGCAAAATTCGTGCGCCCCGGATGGCCGTCGAAGATCGTCCATCAGGATTGCGCGGTGCCAATGAAGACCGCGTCGAGTGTGAAGGTCACGGCACCACCCGCCGTCAAGGACGACGTGCCATGAATCGGTCCGACGTCATGGTTGCGCCGCGTTGGCAAACCGTGTTAGTAAAGTCGAAGCCATGAACTGCCAGACACAATTCTATCGCGGCCAGAACCCGAAGCACATCACCCGGCGCTGGTTCTTCGAGCAATGCGGCGTCGGCCTGGGTGCCATCGCGCTGGGACAATTGTTCCGCCAGAATGGTTTCGCCGCGCCCGCCGGCGTGAACCCGCTCGCGCCCAAACAACCGCATCACACCGCGAAGGCCAAGCGCGTCATCTTTCTCTTCATGGCGGGAGCGCCGAGCCATCTGGAGTTGTTCGACCACAAACCGGAACTGGCGAAGTGGGACGGCAAGCTGCCGCCCGCAGAGTTGCTGAAGGGCTACCGCGCGGCGTTCATCAATCCCAACTCCACGTTGCTCGGACCGAAGTTCAAGTTCGCCCGGCACGGCCAGTCCGGCGCGGAGCTTTCCGAGTTGCTGCCGCATCTGGCCGGGGTGGCGGACGACATCGCCATCGTGAAGTCCATGCACACCGACGCCTTCAACCACGCGCCGGCGCAGATTTTCATGAACACCGGCTCGGTGCAGTTCGGCCGGCCGAGTTTCGGTTCGTGGGCCACCTATGGACTGGGCAGCGAGTCCACGGACTTGCCGGCCTACGTCGTGTTCAGCACGGGCAGCAAGGGCACCAGCGGCGGCGCGTCGAACTGGGGCAGCGGCTTCCTGCCGTCCATCCATCAAGGCACACTCTTTCGCAACACCGGCGATCCGGTGCTTTACCTTTCCAACCCCAAGGGCGTGGACGCGCAAGTGCAGCGCGACACGCTCGACTCGATCAAGCGGCTCAACCAGAAACGTCTCGACGTGGTCGGCGACCCGGAGATCGCCACGCGCATCAACGCGTTCGAGATGGCCTACCGGATGCAGAGCAGCGCGCCCGAACTGATGGAGCTTTCCAAGGAGAGCCAGGCCACGCTCGACCTCTACGGCGTCGAACCGGGCAAGGCGAACTTCGCCAGCAGTTGTCTGCTCGCGCGGCGGATGGTGGAGCGCGGTGTGCGCTTCGTGCAAATTTTCCACGAGTCGTGGGACCAGCACGGGAATCTCGCCGGCGACCTCAAGAAGAACTGCAAGCACACCGATCAGGCCAGCGCCGCGCTCGTGAAGGATCTGAAGCAACGCGGCCTGCTCGAAGACACGCTCGTCATCTGGGGCGGCGAATTCGGGCGCACGCCGATGGTGCAGGGCGGCAACGACGGGCGCGATCATCATCCGAATTGTTTCACGATGTGGCTGGCCGGCGGCGGGGTGAAACCGGGCATCACCCTCGGCGAGTCGGATGAGTTCGGCTTCAACGCGACGAAGGACAAAGTCCACGTCCACGACCTGCACGCGACACTGCTGCACTTGCTGGGTTTCAACCACGAGAAGCTGACCTATCGCTTCCAGGGCCGCGACTTCCGCCTGACCGACGTGCATGGGGAACTCGTGACGAAGTTGCTGGCGTAGCACGGGGGTTCCGCTGTGAATTTTTTCCAAAAATACCGGCTTGCCAACGGAGCCTGACTGTGTTTCAGTGCCCGCACTATGAATAAACTCATCCTCTCCCTCACTGTGGCAGCCTTTGCTTTCGTCCCTGCGTTGCAGGCCGGCGAAGACAAAGCCAAAGGCACTTGTCCGGACGCGGCCAAGGTGGCAGCCAAGGAATGCTGCCCCACCCAGTCAGCCTGCGCGGCGAAGGCGGCCTTCAGCAAGAAGATCGTCCGCAGCCCCAAGGGCATGGAACTGGCCAAGAAGTAACAGCCGGATTCCCCATCACCCCCGCGCGTCTCTGACTCGCGGGGTTTTTTATTGCCGGCGGACGTTCGCGCGGCACCCGTTCATTCCGGCAACGGTTTCCCCTTCGTCTCCGGCGCGAACCAGATGAGCGCCATGCCCAGCAGGTAAATCAAACTCACCACCGCGCCCGCCCGCGCGTAACTGCCGTCGAAACTCGCCACGAGCTGCCCCTGTGTGAGCGCCCCCGCCGCCGCGAAGATGCGGCCGAAATTGTAGCTCAACCCCTGCCCCGTCGCCCGCACGCGCGTCGGAAACAGTTCCGGCAGATAGAGCGGGAACCAGCCGTAGAACGAGGCGGTCGTCAGGCTCATGACAAAAGCCCACGCGAGGAAGACGCCGCTGTAACTGTTAATCGCGCGAAAGGTGTACGCACACACGCCGAGCGACGCCAGGCACAGCAGGAAATACGCGGGCCGACGCCCCAGTCGCGCGCCGATCAACGGCGCGAGCAACGTGCCCACAATCGCGCCGAGTCCCATGATCATCTGCATGTTGGCGGTGGCTTTGCCGGCCTGCTGCTTCACCGTCGTTTCGGCGGCCCGCTTCGCCTCCTGCGTCGCGGGCGCGGCGGCATCGGCGCTCGCATACCAATCCGGATGTTCCACCTTGAGCGTTTGGAGACCGTGATCGGACACCATCTGGTTGGCCCATACCGGCAGCCATTGCACGGAACCCCAGGTGCCGATCAACGCCACCGAGGCGAACGCGATGGCCAGCAAACACCGGCTCCGCACGCCCGGCGCGAAAATCTCGCGCAACGGCTGGCTCTTGCCAGTCCTCACGGACTGTTTCCAACGTTCCGACTCCGGCACGAAGAACATGATGAACACCACCAGGAACGCCGGCAGCGCCGCGACGATCATCATCCAGCGCCACGATTCGGGCGTGACGTGGTGCAGGCGCGCGGTCAACCCCACCAGCAGGAAACCGACGTTGGCCGCCGCGCCCATCGCGCCCGCGAGCAGCGGACGCCACTTCTCCGGCCAGCATTCCATCACCAGCGCCACGCCCAGCGACCATTGCCCGCCCATGCCCAGCGCGGAGACGAATCGCACCGCGCCGAGATGCGCCGGGCTTTCCGCGAAGTAGCCCAGGCCCGTCACGAGCGAGTACGTCAGGATGCTCCACGCCATCGCCTTCACGCGCCCGATGCGGTCGCCCAGCCAGCCGAACACCAGCCCGCCGGCGGCCGCGCCGAGCAGGAAGCAGGCGGTGATGACGCCCATCCACTGGCCGATCAGCGCGTCGCCGGGTTCCGTCAGCAGGCTGCGCAAGGCGGGCCGCGCCACCACGGGGAAGAGGCCGATCTCATAGCCGTCGAACATCCAGCCGAGGAAGGCGGCGGCGAGCACCAGCCATTTGCCGCGCGTGGTTGAACTGGTCGCATTCATCGTGTGCCTTTTTGTTGGGCGGAATTTCCGCCGCCGGGAAAGCGCCAACGAAACAGAACGCGCCTGCGCGGGTCAACTACGAAGTGGATGGCAAGACGGACACGGTTGCGTAGCGCAGGCTTTCGGGCCTGCGGGCGTGCGGGACTTTCCAGTCCCGCGGAACTTACAGCGGACGCTATCGCGAGACTGGAAAGCCTCACGCAGCCGCACGCTGAAAAGCGTGCGCTACCGCCGCACGGCACCTCGGCTGCAATACACAAACTAAGACTCACCTCTCCTACAGCTGCGGCGCGCGAAGAAAGTTGTGCTTAATCAGGGCGGCGGTGTTAGGGTCCACGTCACTTATGGACATTCAAGTAGCTGTCTTGTGCGATGCCGCCGCCGATTACAACGGCAAGCTCAACATCCTCGGCACGTTCGACACCATCCACGCCACGCGCCTGCCCGCGTCGCACCCGTCGTGCTCGATCGCGCTGCGGATGACGTTCAACAAGGTCGAGGAGGGCAGCCACAAGCTGAAGCTCAACTTCGTGGACGAGGACGGCAAACCGGTGATGCCCGCGATTGACCTGCCGATGGAGGTGTCGGTGCCGGAGGATACGATTTTTCTGTCGCGCAATTGCGTGGTGAACATCCAGCAGATCAAGTTCGAGAAGGCGGGGTTGTACTCGATTGACATCGCGATGGACGGGCGGCAGTTGGGGAGCATTCCGTTGCTGGTGAAACATCTGCCGCCGAAGGAGGAAGCGTGAACCAAGTTCAAAGCTCAAAGCTCAAAGCTCAAGAGAAGATCAAATGTCGAAATTCAAATCATCGAGATGATTCCAGTTGCGGTAGGGCGGGACTTTGGAGCTTCGCTTGAGCTTTGAGCTTCCCGCTGTCGCTGCTACCAACCGCGAATTCTCACCCGCATGTCTCTGAAAGATTTCCCCGCGCAACAAGGTGTTGTGCAATTGCTCCAGCGCAGTCTGGAGCGGGGCCGGCTGGGCCACGCCTATCTGTTGAATGGCGCGGACGTGGATGAACTGGAGGCGGTCGCGCGCACGCTCGCCAAGGTGTTGAACTGCGAACGTCCACCCGCCCGCGGCCAGAGCGGTCTGGCATTGGACAGTTGCGACGCCTGTCTGAGCTGCCGGAAGATCGACGGGAGCAATCACCCGGACGTGTTCTGGGTGCGCCCGGAGATGAAGACGCGCGTGATCGGCGTGGAGCAGATGCGGGAGTTGCAACGGACGATTCATCTCAAGCCGACGCAGGCCGTGTTCAAGGTGGCGGTGATCGTCGCGGCGGAACGGCTCAATCGCAACGCGGCCAACGCGTTTCTCAAGACGCTGGAGGAGCCGCCGGCGGATTCGATTCTGGTCCTGTTGAGCACGGAACCGGCGCAGTTGTTGGAGACGATTCTGTCGCGCTGTCTGCGGTTGAATTTCGCCGGCGAGGGCGCGCGGCAGCGGGACGGAGCGTTCCTGGCCTGGGTGCAGGGGTTCGCGGAGCAGGCTGGCGCGGAGTCGCGCAGTTTGTTGACGCGCTATCAATTGTTGTCGGTGGTGCTGGCCCGGCTCACGCAGATGAAGGAAACCATCGAGGAGGCGCTGACGAAGCGCTCGCCGCTGGAACGCCACGAGGACGCGGAGCCGGAGCTGCTGAAGAGGTGGGATGATGAGTTGAAAGCGGCCATCGAGGCGGAATACCGGCGGCAGCGCACGGACTTGCTGGCGGGACTGCAATGGTGGCTGCGCGACGTGTGGCTCGAAACGCTGCGGCTGGGTGCGGAACACGCGACGTATCCGCAGTTGAGCGATCATTCGCGGGCGGTCGCCGGGCGGATTTCGTCGCGCGAAGCGATGGAGAACTTGCAGCAATGGGAGCGAACGCAACGGTTGCTGGGCTCGAACGTCCAGGAAGCGCTCGCGCTGGAGGTCGGGCTGTTAAAACTCAAACTGTAGATGGCGCGGATGGCGGCGAAGGAACGCATGGCCGGCCAGCAAGCCCCAAAGGATGGGCGGGCGCGGTGGTTCGCGGGCGCGGCGGGAGCGCTGCTCGGGCTGACACTGCTGAAGTTCGGCAACCCGGTCATCATGGCGGGCTTGGTCGAGCGACCAACGAACTGGCTCGAGTTGGTCATCGCGCCGTGGCCGGTGTCGTGGGGTTACACGCTGCTCGCGCTCGTGGCGTTGAGCGCCCTGCCGGTCTGGCAGTGGGAGACGTGTGCGCCAAAGTGGGCGCTGGTGTTGCCAGCCGCCTGGCTGTGCTGGGAGGTCGCCGCAGGGTTGCACACGGTGGATGTAGCATTGAGCAAAGCGACTCTGAAACAGTTCACAGCGTGCGTGGTGTGGTTTTACCTGGGAGTTTTCGCGCTCGCGCGGGTGCGGCGCATGGGGTTCTTTTGGCTGGGCCTGTGCGCGGGTTTCGCAGTGGTGCTCGCGGCGGGCTGGCAGCAGCACTTCGGCGGTTTGGAGGAGACGCGAAAGTTTTTCTATCAGATGCCGAACTGGCAGTCATACCCGCCGGAGTTCATCAAAAAAGTCAGCAGTGACCGCATTTATTCCACGCTGTTTTATCCAAACACGCTGGCGGGGGTGATCGTGTTGCTGCTGCCCGTGACGCTCGCGGGCGCGTGGCGGCTTGGCGCGGAACCGGGCGCGCGCGTGGCGCTCACGGGACTGCTCGGCGCGGCAGCCTTGGCGTGCCTTTACTGGTCGGGGTCGAAGGCGGGTTGGCTGATCCTGCTGGGCGTCGGCCTGGTCTGGTTCATGAACCTCGAATGGCCGCGCCGCCTCAAGCTGGCGCTCGTGGCGGTCGTTTTGGCAGCGGGGCTGACGGGGTTTTTCGTAAAGTACGCCGGTTATTTCGCGCGCGGGGCAACGAGCGTGGGAGCGCGTTTCGACTATTGGCGGGCGGCGGCGCAGTTGCTCCGGGAACAACCCGTGTTCGGCACCGGGCCGGGCACCTTCGCGGTCGGTTACAAGCGGCTCAAAGCTCCGGACGCCGAGATGGCAAAGTTGGCGCACAACGATTATTTGCAGCAAGGGTCGGATTCGGGCTTGGTGGGTCTGGTGGCTTACGGCGCGATGATTTTAGGCTCTGTCGGGGTGCTTTATCGGAAACGTCGCGCCGACGACTGGGCGTGGTTCCCAGTGTGGCTGGGGGTCTGCGGAGCGGCAGTGCAGGGATTCGTGGAATTTGGGCTATTCATCCCGGCGGTGGCGTGGCTGGAGTTCCTGTTCCTCGGCTGGCTCTGGGGGACAGCACGAAATGACGTGGACAAGGAAAATCCGGTTACTTAACCTACGCCGGCGAACATGAAGATTATTTTCCTCAACGGCCCCAACCTGAACCTCCTTGGACAGCGGGAACCCGAAACCTACGGGCACCTGACCCTCGCCGACATCGAAGCCAAGGTGCGCCAACGCGCCGCCCGGCTCGCCGCTGAAATCGAGTTCCGTCAATCCAACTCTGAAAGCGAACTCGTCGGGTGGATTCAGCAGGCCAGGGGCAAATTCGACGCCATCGTCATCAACGCCGCCGCCTACACCCACACCAGCGTCGCCCTCCGCGACGCCATCGCTGCCGTCGCTCTGCCGACCATCGAGATTCACCTCTCCAACGTCCATGCGCGCGAAGAATTTCGTCATAAATCCTTCATCGCCGCCGTCTGTCGGGGACAAATAACCGGGTTCGGCGCGTTTTCGTACGTTTTGGCATTGGAAGCACTCGTTAACAGTAACGAGTCGTGACAATTCCGTCTTTTTGCGCTCTGAAAGCTGAATCTTTCAGTCAATAATCAAGGTGCCTTTCTACTTTTTTACTGCTTGACGCCCCGAAACCGCCTCTTTAACGTCGCGTCGCATTTGAAAATACTTGAAGCAGTCTTACACCGCCGGTCGCTGCTTTTTTGCTTGATGAACATCGCACACAGAATTGTCCGACGACCTCGCATTGCCGTTAACCAACCCGGAGGCACCCTGTGGACCTGAAAGACATTAAGGCCATCATTGACCTGATGAAAAAGAACTCGATCTCCGAGTTCGAGTTGGAAAAACAAGACTTCAAAATCAAACTCAAGCGCGGCAGCGTCATACAGTTAGACGACGCCCAGCCGACTGGCTACGCGACACTACCCGTTGTGGCCGCCACGTCCGCACCCACCGCCGGTGCGGCAGCTCCGCCGACAAACGGTGATTTGGAAATCAAATCCCCGATGATTGGCACCTTCTACCGTGCCCCGTCCCCCGAGTCCGGCAATTACGCCGAAGTTGGCACCGAAGTGAATGCCGACACCGTCGTCTGCATCATCGAAGCGATGAAGGTGATGAACGAAATCAAAGCCGAAACCAGCGGCGTCATCACCCAAATCCTCGTCGAAAACGCCAAACCCGTCGAGTTCGGGCAGCCGATGTTCAAAATCCGCCCGGTATGACACTGTTTCTTGTTTCTAGTTCCTAGTCTCTGGTTAGTCCGGCACCCACCCAACTAGAAACCAGCAACTCGAACCCGGTAACTTCCAAAAAGCGTCATGTTTGAAAAGGTTCTAGTGGCCAATCGCGGCGAAATCGCCGTCCGCATCATCCGCGCCTGCAAGGAACTCAACGTCCGCACCGTGGCCGTCTATTCCGAGGCCGACGCCAGCTCCATGCACGTTCAGATGGCCGACGAAGCCATCTGCATCGGTAAAGCCCCCAGCAGTGACAGCTATCTGCGCATTGACCGCATCATTTCCGCCGCCGAAATCGCCGACGTGGACGCCATCCACCCTGGCTACGGCTTCCTGAGCGAGAACGCCCACTTCGCCGACGTCTGCGAAAGCTGCAACATCCGCTTCATCGGCCCCAGCTCCCGCGCGATGAACGCCCTCAGCGACAAGGCCGTCTCCCGCAACCTCGCCAAGAAAGCCGGCGTCGCCCCGCCCCCCGGCTCCGACGGCGTCGTCGAAAACGAACAGGATGCCCTCGCCGCCTCCCGCAAGATCGGCTACCCCGTCATGATCAAAGCCGTCGCCGGCGGCGGCGGACGCGGCATGCGCGTGGCCCACAACGACATCTCCCTCGTCAAGGGCTACCACACCTCCCGCTCCGAAGCCGAAAAAGCCTTCGGCAACTCCGGCGTTTACATCGAGAAATTCATCGAGAACCCCCACCACATCGAATTCCAGATCCTCGCCGACACCCGCGGCAACATCGTCCACCTCGGCGAACGCGACTGCTCCATCCAGCGCCGCAACCAGAAAGTCATCGAGGAAACCCCCTCCCCGCTCATCGAGAACAAGCACCGCAAACTCCGCGAAAAGATGGGCAAAGCCGCCATCAAAATCGCCGAAGCCGCCCACTATACCAACGCCGGCACCGTCGAATTCATCGTGGACGACCACGGCAACTTCTATTTCCTCGAAGTCAACAAACGCATTCAGGTCGAGCACCCCATCACCGAGGAAGTCACCGGCGTGGACCTCGTCAAGCAGCAGATCATGATCGCGATGGGCGAACCCCTCCGCCTCTCCGAAAAGGAAATCACCTTCCGCGGCCACGCCATCGAATGCCGCATCAACGCCGAAGACCCCTTCGACGACTTCCGCCCCAGCCCCGGCCGCATTGACATGTATTACGCCCCCGGCGGCCGCGGCGTGCGCGTGGACAGCCACGCCTACGCCGGCTACGTCATCCCGCCACACTACGACTCCATGATCGGCAAGCTCATCACCTACGGCAAAGACCGCCGCGAAGCGATGGACAAGATGAACCGCGCCCTCAGCGAGTACATGATCACCGGCATCAAGACCACCATCCCCTTCGAAATGGCGATCCTCCAGGACCCCAACTTTCGACGCGGCGTCTATTCCACCACTTTCATCGAAAACCTCCTCAGCGGTGCCCGCCGCGAACTCATCGAGGAAAAAGCCTGACCGCCCGCTCCCCTTCGCCGGGAAAGTTGACCACGGTGGGTTCGACTACCGCTGAACCAGTAAATCATTAGCACAGTGAACCAGCGGCGTCGCCTCGTTGGCGCCGGGAAAATCTGCGGCCATCTGCGGTTTCCATCCTTCGCTTTCACGTCAACTGCGGCTTTTTTGGCTTCGGTTCCAAACGGCGTTCTTTTCGACTGCTTGCGTTGCTTTCGGTCATCTCAACTGCCGCTGCTTTTCGGCACCGCCGCGTGAAGTCATTGCTGCCGCTGAATCCCCTGCGGTCGAAGGTAGCCAGACTTTGGATCTGTTACGCTCAAGCCGGATCACGTAACACATTGCCCGACCCATGGCGCGCCGAACGATTATGCCGAACAAAAACCGACGAATCCAAACCACCTTTGACCTCGCCCGCGAGCGCTATGCGGAATGGGGCGTCAACGTCGAGCGCGCCCTCGCCCAACTCCGCACCATCCCCGTCTCGCTCCACTGCTGGCAGGGCGACGATGTCGGCGGTTTCGAGAACTTCGGCAACGCGCTCAGCGGAGGGATCGCCGTCACAGGCAATTATCCCGGCAAGGCGCGCACGCCGGATGAACTGCGCGCGGACTTGGAGCAGGCCCTCGCGCTCATTCCCGGCAGGCATCGCCTGAATCTTCATGCGATGTATGGCGAGTTCGGCGGGGAGCGCGTGGACCGCGACGAAATCGAAGTCGCGCATTTCAAGAACTGGATCGCGTGGGCGAGGAAGAACGGCCTCGGTCTTGATTTCAATCCGACCTGCTTCGCGCATCCGAAATCCGCTGACGGTTTCACGCTCTCGCACCGCGACAAGGGCATCCGCAAGTTCTGGATCGAGCACTGCCGCCGCTCGCGCGAAATCGGCGCGGCGATGGGCAAGGCGCTCGGCACGCCGTGTGTCACGAATGTCTGGGTTCCCGACGGCTTCAAGGACACGCCCGCCGACCGCCAGGCCCCGCGCGAACGTCTCGCATCTTCACTCGACGAAATATTCAAAAAAGCCCTTCCCGCGAAGCACAACCTCGACGCCGTGGAGCCAAAGCTCTTTGGCATCGGCGCGGAGAGTTGCACCGTCGGTTCGCACGAATTCTACCTTGGCTACGCCATCACGCGCCGTAAGGCGCTCTGCCTCGACGCCGGCCATTTCCATCCCACCGAGAGCATTGCCGACAAAATCTCCTGTGTGCTGCTCTACCTGCCGGAGATTCTGCTGCACGTCAGCCGCGGCGTCCGCTGGGACAGCGACCACGTCGTCACCTTCACCGACGACCTCCAGGCCATCGCCCGCGAAGTCATTGCCACTGGTCGCCCTGAACGCGTCCATCTCGGCCTCGATTATTTCGACGCGAGCATCAACCGCATCGCCGCGTGGGTCATCGGCACGCGCAACCTGCTTCGCGCCCTCCTCCTCGCGCTGCTCGAACCGCCCGCCATCCGCGCCGCCGAATTCGCCGGCGATCACACCGCCCGCCTCGCCCTCCAGGAAGAGAGCAAGTCGCTCCCCTTCGGCGCCGTGTGGGATTACTACTGCGAGAGCAAAGGCGTCCCCGTCGGCGAAGCGTGGCTGGCGAAGGTGAAGGCGCATGAGAAGAATGTTTTGAAACGATAGAACCAACATGCAAAGAAAATGAAAGTCTCCGAAGTCAACGACGCGCTCCGTTCATGGCCTGAACGAACGAAAAGCCTCTGGCCACAAATCGCTGGCAAGGGCTTCTGGCTCCGAGCAAGGCCGGGCAAAAGCAAGTCTGATACTCCTTGCCCGCTACTGAAATCGCCCGGCGCATCGTTATTCACAACTGAATCGGATGGTCTCTATGTGTATTTCAACGGCTACGATTTTGTGGACGTCATCTGCATTGAGATCTGCAACAAGGACACGAATCTGCACGACAAACGCTCTCGCTACATGCCGTCGACTCAGAGCCTCCTTCTCCAAATTCCGAAGAGTTGGTTACGTAGAGATTGCGCGCTTCCGAACCACGGAAAGACTCCTCGATGGCAGGCCTGCAAGTCTCTCCCAGTTCCACCTCCTCCGGATAAGGAAAAGCCAAACGAGCCGAAGAAGCCGCACTTGTTCATTCCTGTTCGGTTCTTGCGTGTGCTTTATGCGTTGCCGGACGACCTGTTCAGCAATTGGGAAGCAAACCACATCCCCGCAGGCCATGAGTTCTTCTGCAAGCAAGGCTTCTTGAATTCTTACACTGGTAAGCCGATGCAAAATTTCCTGAAACGGATGCGGTCGAGCCAACACTTCGCCTAGAGGTTGGATGACTTTCCCGCTCCTCCAACTCACCTCCGTCACCAAATCCTTCGGCGCGGTGCGCGCGCTCAAGGGCGTGTCGTTCGACCTGCGGGCGGGCGAGGTGCATGCGTTGCTCGGCGAGAACGGCGCGGGCAAATCCACGCTCATCAAGGTCATCACCGGCGCGCATCAACCGGATGGCGGCACCATCGACCTCAGCGGCGAGCGCGTCGCACAGCTCACACCTTCGGCGGCGCACAAACTCGGCATCGCCTGCATCTACCAGCAGCCTGCGCTGTTCCCCGACCTCACCGTCGCCGAGAACATTGGTCTGCGGTTGGAGAAAACCCGTTCGTTCACTCGCGTGGATTGGTCCGCTCGCCGCTCGCGCGCGTCCGAGCTTCTCCAACGCATCGGCGCGAACATTTCTCCCGACGCCGAAGTCCGTTCGCTCTCCATGCCCGAGCAGCAACTTGTGGAAATCGCCTGCGCGCTCGGGGCCGGCGCCCGCATCGTCATCATGGACGAGCCGACCGCCTCGCTCACGCAGAAGGAGCAGCATCTCCTTTTCGCCGTCGTGCGTGACCTGCGTGCGAGTGGAGTCGGCGTCATCTACATCTCGCATCGCCTGGAGGAAATCTTCGCCCTCGCCGACCGCGTGACCGTGCTGCGCGATGGCGAAAGTGTGGGGACGCGCGAGGTAGGTTCCACCGATGTCTCCCGCAGATTCAGGACGGCCACCGATGGAATCCCAAACCCCATCTGTGGTCGTCCTGAATCTGTGGGAGAAAAATCCCTGCTCACCGAATCCGAACTCATCAAGCTGATGGTAGGCCGTGAGGTCTCGTCCATCTTCCCACCCGCCGCAAGTGAGCCCGGCGAGGTCGTGCTCTCTCTCAAAAATCTCGGCTGCGCGGCCAGCGGCGTCAGCAACATCACGCTCGACGTGCGTGCCGGAGAAATCGTCGGCCTTGCTGGACTGGTGGGCGCGGGCCGCACGGAGCTGGCGTGCGTCCTCTTCGGCCTCTCGCCGGCAGACGCCGGCGAAAGCATCCTCAACGGCCAGCGCGTCACGATCACTTCGCCACCGGAAGCTGTCGCGCACGGCATCGCCTATGTGCCCGAGGACCGCCGCCGCCACGGCGTGATTCTCGAAATGCCCATCGCCCACAACATGACGATGGCCATTCACAACCGCCACTTTCCCGGCACCTGGCTCCGCTTCGGTGCCGAGCGGAATCTCGCGCAAGAGTTCATCCGCAACCTCGCCGTGAAAGCCTGCGGCCCCGAAGCCCCCGGCGGTTCGCTTTCCGGTGGCAATCAGCAGAAAGTTTCCCTCGCCCGCTGGCTCGCGACGAAGCCGAAGCTCCTCATCCTCGACGAACCGACGCAGGGAGTGGATGTCGGCGCGAAAAGCGAGATTCACAAGATCATCCGCCGCCTCGCGAAGGACGGTCTCGCTGTGCTGATGATTTCCAGCGACCTCCCCGAGGTGCTCGGCATGAGCGACCGCATCGCCGTCCTGCGTGGCGGCACGATCACCGCGATGCTCCCCGGCAAGAGCGATGCGCACGACGTGATGTCGGCAGCGTTGGGGCAGTCAGAGAAAGGAATCGTCGCGTGAAACGCTACTTCCGCGAACTCTCCGTGGCGGCGGCGCTGGGTGTGATGCTCCTGCTGCTCGCCGTGTTCGCGCCGAATTTTTTCGAGCCGCAACCGCTGCTCTCGCGGTTGACCGCCGCCGCGCCGAAGCTCGTGCTCGCGTGCGGCGTGGCGCTCGTGATCATCGCCCGGCAGATCGACATCTCGATCGGCTCGCTCTTCGCCGTCTGCGGAACGTGCGCGGGACTCGTCGCCGCGGCGAAGCTGCCGTGGCCCGTGGCCATGCTCGCGGCGGTGGTCGTGGGTGCGCTCGGGGGCGCGCTCAATGGCGTGCTCGTGGCGGGCCTGCGATTGCCGAGCATCGTGGTGACGCTCGCCACGATGGTGACGATGCGCGAGGCGCTGCGGCTCAAACAACAGGGCGTGTTCATCAACCTGCCCGACGGCGCGCAATGGTTCGGCCTGCCAATGACGGCGGGGCAGTTCACCGTGTGCGGCGTCGCGTTCGGGTTGCTCGTGCTGATGGCGTTCGCGGTGAAGCACCTTTCCGCCGGCCGCTTTGTTTACGCCGTCGGTTCGGACGCGGAAGCGGCGCGGCTCGCCGGCATTCGACCGCAGCTCACAACTTTTCTCGTGTTCGTCCTCATGGGCGCGTTCACCGGACTCGCGGCCGTGCTGAACATGGTGCAGTCCCCGCAAGTGGACCCGAACAGCGGGCGCGGCCTGGAACTCGAAGCCATCGCCGCCGCAGTCGTCGGTGGGGTGGCGGTCAGCGGCGGACGCGGTCGGCTCTGGGGCGTGCTCGCGGGTTTGCTGCTGCTCGTGTGCATCGGTCCAGCGCTCACCTACGTGGGCGTGAAGCCATATTGGGAGAAGGCGATTCAAGGCGCGATCATCCTGCTGGCCGTGGTAGCCGACGGGCTGAGAAGCTGGAAAGGAGTGAACCACGGATGAACACGGACAAACACGGATTCAAAGCTCTCCTGCTCCGCCACGAGACCATTCTCGTGCTGCTGCTCATCTCGGAGGTGATTTACTTCAACGCTTTCGGGCGGCGCTTCGGCACGGCAGACAACGTGACGAACATCGTGCGGCACTCGGTCGAGATCGGACTGCTCGCGTTGGTGATGACGCCCATCATTCTCACGGGCGGCATTGACCTCTCGGTCGGTTCGATCCTCGGACTGTGCGCGGTGCTCTTCGGCAAACTGTGGCGCGACGCCGGCCTCGACCCGTGGCTCGCGGGTGTCTGCACGCTGGGCATCGGCGGACTGTGCGGCGGGTTCAATGCCCTGCTCATCACGCGGCTGGGCTTGCCGCCGCTCATCGTCACGCTCGGGACGTTCTCGCTGTTCCGCGGTCTCGCCGAGGCGATCACGCAGGGCGTGGATGCGTTCACGAATTTCCCGGAGTCGTGTCTAGTCCACGGCACCGGTCAGTTGGCGGGGCAGCCGACGCAGGCGTGGATTCTTCTCGCGGCAGCCAAAGGCGTGTGGCTGCTCGTGCAACGCACGACGTTCGGACGGTCGTTCCGCGCCATCGGCTTCGCGCCGGAGGGCGCGCGCTATGCGGGACTGCCGGTGCAGCGACGGCTCGCGATGGCTTACGTGCTGGCGGGCGTGGTCGCGGCGGTGGCGGCGCTGACTTACACGGCGCGCTTCGGCACCGCGAAGGCTGACGCGGGCACGGGCTACGAACTGTTTGCCATCACCGCAGTCGTCCTCGGCGGCACGAGCATTTTCGGCGGCATCGGCTCGGTGCAGGGAACGTTGCTTGGCGTGGCGTCGGTGGCGGTGTTGAGCAACGGCCTCACGCGCGTGCCCGGTCTCATGAACATTGCCAGTGAACTTTCCGGGATGCTCACGGGCGCGTTGCTGCTGCTCGCGCTCGCCAGCGGGTTGCTGCCCAAAATGCTCGCCGATTGGCGCGCCCGGCGGCATTCTTCTTCGCAATCGGCTCAACCAAAACTGACATGAAAAATCTCGCTTCACTCCTCACCGTCATCGCGTTGGCCCTCGTCGTGGGCTGCGGCAAGTCCGATTCCACCGGCGGCCCGGCAGGCGGTAGTGGTGGCAAGAAAATCACCATCGCGCTCATGCCCAAGTCGAAGGGCAACGCTTACTTCGTTTCGTGCAAGGAAGGCGCGGACGCGGCGGCGAGGGAGCTCGGCGTGGAACTTATCTTCGACGGCCCGACGACGCCTGACCCCGCGAAGCAAAACGAAATCATCGAGAACTGGATCACGCTCGGCGTGGATGTCATTGCCGCTGCGTGCGAGAACAAGGAGGGCATTTCCACCGCGCTCCGCAAGGCGCAGCAGCAGGGCATCAAGGTCATCACTTACGACTCCGACGCGGTGACCGATGCGCGCTCGTTCTTCGTGAACCAGGCCACGCCCGAGGGCATCGGCTACGGCTTGATGGATGAGGCCGCGCGCCTGTGCGCCGAGGACGGCGAGTTTGCCATCATCACCGCGAGCCTCACGGCGGCGAACATGAACGAGTGGCAGAAGCACATCGAAGCGCGCCGCGCCTCGAAGTATCCGAAGATGAAAATGGTCGCGCTCCGTCCATGCGACGACTTGAAGGACAAGGCGCAGGCGGAGGCCACGACGCTTCTGAGTGCGAATCCGAATTTGAAACTCATCATGGCCATCTGCTCGCCCGCCGTGCCCGGCGCGGCGGAAGCGGTGAAGCAGGCGGGCAAGGCCGGCAAGGTGAGCGTCATCGGCCTCGGTCTGCCGAGCGAGAACAAGAAGTATGTGAAGGAAGGCGTGACGCAGAGCGTGATTCTCTGGAAGACCACCGATCTCGGCGCACTCACCGTCCGCGCCGCGCACGCGGTCGCGACCGGCACGCTCAAGGCGGGCGACAAGACGTTCAAGGCCGGCACCCTCGGCGAATTCGAAATCCAAGGCGACAACATTCTGCTCGGCAAGCCGTTCCTCTTTAACAAGGACAACATCGAGCAGTTTAACTTTTGAATGACGGGGCCGTTGACCTTAGGGTTCCATTTTTAATCAAAACACTGATACAGCCTATGCCTTCCCCCACACACATCGAAAATCCCGACGTCATCCTGATCGGCAGCGGCGTCATGTCCGCCAATCTCGCGGCTCTGCTCAAGCGCCTCGAACCGGGCCTCACCCTCCAGCTCTATGAAGTCACCGACGGGCTGGCGCAGGAAAGCTCGGATGGCTGGAACAATGCGGGGACGGGCCACGCCGGGATCTGCGAACTGAGCTACACGCCGAAGCGCGAGGCGGACGGCTCGGTGAACGTGAACAAGGCGATCGAGATTTTCGAGCAGTTCGAACACTCCAAACAATTCTGGAGCTACGCCGTCGCGAGCGGCATGGCCGAGCGGCCCAAGGAATTCATCAATGCTGTCCGCCACATCAGTTTCGTACACGGCGAGGAGCAGGTTGATTTTCTGAAGGCGCGGCACGCCGGAATGGCGGCGCACCATTTCTTCCGCGAAATGGAATACACCACCGACCGCGCCAGGATCGCGAGCTGGGCTCCGTTGCTGCTGGAAGGCCGCGGCGACGTGCCCATCGCGGCGACGAAGATGGATGCGGGAACCGATGTGAACTTCGGCGAGATCTCGCGCAAGCTGCTGCAGTGGCTCGGCCGGCAGGAAGGTTGCGGGATCGCCTCGGGACATCGTGTGATTGACCTGAAGCGAAGCGGCGCGGGATGGGAAGTGCGCGCCAAAGATTTGATGACAGGCGAGGTCCGCGTGAACCGCACGAAGTTTGTCTTCGTCGGTGCGGGCGGAGGCAGTCTGCCGCTGCTGCAAAAGTCCGGCATCCCCGAAGCCAAGGGGCTGGGCGGTTTTCCCATCGGCGGCCAATGGCTCGTCTGCGACAATCCGGAGATCGTCAGCAAGCATCAGGCGAAGGTTTATGGTCAGGCGCTCGACGCCGCGCCGACCATGGCCGTGCCGCATCTCGACACGCGGATTCTCGACGGAAAAAAGACGCTGCTCTTCGGCCCGTTCGCCGCGTGGACAACGAAGTTCCTCCACAAGAAAGGCAGCGTGACCGATCTGCCTTTCTCGGTCCGCCCGGACAATCTCGCCACGCTGAGCAAAATCGGAATCCACAACCTCGACCTCGTCCGCTACCTCGTGCAGCAAGGCACGCAGAGCATGGCGGCCCGCATGGAAGTGCTGCACGTATTCTATCCCGCAGCGCAGGCGAAGGATTGGAAATTGATCGATGCCGGCATCCGGGTGCAGGCGATCAAGAAGACCGATGGCGAGGCGGGCATCGTCCACTACGGCACCGAAGTCATCACCGACGCGAACCGCACCATCTCCGCGCTGCTCGGCGCCTCGCCCGGTGCATCCGTCTCGGTGAACATCGTGCTCGAAGTCATCAAGAAGTGCTTCCCGCAACTGCTCGCCAGCCCCGAAGGTCACGCGCGGATGAAGGCCATGATCCCCACCTACGACGAGGACATCAAACTGCCGGCCCATGCCGCACGCTTCCGCGAAGTCAGCCAGCGGGCCAACGAGATTCTGCAACTCCATTGACTCCGGTTGGTCGTTTCTTCACCGGATGGGGGAGCGGATGGCGGGCGAAACGGTTCGGCGAGGGTTACGCGGTGAGGAAGTGGCGGCGCTGGCGGTCGGTGATGGGGAGGGCCAGGGTTTCCATCACGGCGAGCATGTCTTCCCAAACGCGCCGTTTCTCGCTGAGGGACTGGTTGCGCAGCAGGTAGGCGGGATGGTAGGTGGGCATGAGCGGGGTGTGGCGGTAGGTCTGCCACTGGCCGCGCAGCCGCGTGATGCCCACAGTCTTGCCCAGCAACGCCTCGACGGCGGTGCCACCCAGGGCCACCAGGACGCGCGGTTGGATGAGATCAATCTGTTCGTGGAGATACGGCAGGCAGGTGCTCATCTCCTCGGGAGTGGGCTTGCGGTTGCCGGCGGTCTGGCCGGGGGTGTCGGGCCGGCATTTGAGGATGTTGGCGATGTAAACGGTTTCGCGCGTCAGGCCCATGGTCTGAATGATGCGCGTAAGGAGTTCACCGGCCTTGCCCACGAAGGGTTCGCCACGTTCGTCTTCATCCGCGCCGGGCGCTTCGCCCACGAACATGAGCGGTGAATGAATGTCGCCCACACCGAAGACGACGTGCTTGCGTGATCCGGCCAGATGGGGGCAACGGACGCACGCGAGGGCGCGTTCGCGCAATTCGGCCATCGCCCGCGCCTTGGCGTCGCGGTCGAGCGCGGGGGCGGCGAGGGTGTTCGCCGGCGGCGGCGCGGCGGGAGGAAGGGCTGGGGCGGAAGGACGGGAATGCACCGGGACGGGCGCGGCAGCGCGGGCCGTGGTCGCCCGCGGGATCGGGGTGTTCAATGCGTGCATGGTTTCCGCCGACACGGAAACAAATCGCGCGCCGCGGGCCTTCAGGCCGCGCAGGTGTTGCACGGTGGCTTCGAGAAGTTGCTGGTAGCTGGCGGACACGCGGCCATCGTATGCAAGGAACAGGAGGGCGCACGGAAAAAATCCAGACCGGAAGGGCGCCGGGAAACCGCGAATCCCTTCACCATCACAGTCCGCCCGGTGAGATGCCCACGCCGACGATGCTGCACGCTTGAACCACGTTCAGCCCCAACCGCTCCGCCTCCGCCAGCACCGCGTCCGACTCCGTGCCCGGATTGAGCCACAATTCATCGCAACCTTTCGCCGCGATGTCCGGCAGGATTTTCAACACCAGCGGCGGCGGCAGATAGACGCTGACCATCTGCGGTCGCACCGGCACTGTGGCGATGGTTGGGCAAACTGGCAAACCCTCGATGACGGTTTCCTTCGGATTCACCGGGTACACCGTGTAGCCTTGTTGTTGAAACGCGCGCACGGCCTTGTTCCCGAACTTCGCGCGGTCCGCCGACGCGCCGATGATGGCGATGGTTTTCATCGCGCCAGTATCCACGGCCCGGCGCGCGGCGCAAACCTTGACTCGACGCGGATTGCCGCTATACCCATCGCCACCGACAACTCGTATGCCGCGATTCTTCGACCACCTGCCGGGCGCGCTGGCGCAGGGACAACCCTTCGCGCTGGGCATCATCTCCGGCATCCACGGCAGCAGCCCGCAGAAGAAAGGCGCCAAGGCGCTCTTCTTCGCCGATGGCCGCATCGAGGGCACGCTCGGCGGCGGCTGTCTCGAAGCGGAAATCCAGGACCGCGCCCGCCGCGCGTTGCTGACGCAGACCCCGGCGACGTTTGATCTGGTGCTCGACCACGACTTCGGCTGGGACGACGGACTCATCTGCGGCGGCAAGGTCTCCGGCCTCATCCTCCCATGCGCCGCGCAAGCCGCCGATCTCTGGCACACTCTCGCGCGCTGCGAACAGACCATCACTTGGGGCGTGAAAAAAGATTTCTCCATCGCGCTCGTGGACGACCCCGCCGCCGGCTGGCTCTACCAGGAAACCGTCGCTCCGCCGTGCGCCCTGTGGATTGCCGGCTCCGGCCACGTCGCGCAAGCCGTCGCGCCGCTTGCCCTCCAGCTTGATTTCGCCGTCACCGTGTTCGACGACCGCCCCACGCTGGCCAACGCGCAACACTTTCCGCCCGGGACAAATTTCCGCGTGGACTACTGGGAAAAACTTCTCGCCGACGCGCTGCCTGCGCGCCCGGCGTTCGGGCTGGTCGTCACGCGCGGGCACCAGCACGACGCGCTGGTGTTGCGCGAATGGATTCACCGGCCCTTCGTCTTCCTCGGCATGATTGGCAGCCGCCGCAAAGCCCGCCTCATCTTCACGCAATTCCAGCAGGACGGCCTGGCCACGGAAGCGGAACTCGCCCGCGTCGCGTGTCCCGTGGGCCTGGACATCCAGGCCGTAAGCGTGCCGGAAATCGCCGTGAGCGTGGTGGCGCAACTCGTGCAACAACGCGCCGAACGGGTTCACGGACTGGTTTCCCGCGCGCGGGCCGCCCCCCAAGCCCCGTAGCAGCCGACGGGAGGAGGCACCATCTGAATCCGATGGAGATAAGATCCACCTCACGTCGGCTGCTACGGAGCGGGGATTCACAGCGCGAACGCGGGTAACGGCATCGCCACAACACCCGGTTGACACCGCGCCGATGGTAAACTTAGCTTGCTCCGTGAACCCTTTATGAAACTCCGTCTTTCCATCCTGCTTTTTGTTTTGTGGCACTCACTTGGCTGGAGCGCACAGATTCAGGTTCCTACTTCGGTACCGAATACGGACAGTCTTCTTCCGTTTGCGTTGGAACAATTCAATATACAGTCGTGTCGCTTTCAACAGGTGTATGGCACTTCGGCATTTTCAACTCTCTCTCCAGGTGGCCAATACATCACTGAATTGAGATTTCGAGCGGATCCAGGGACCGGACGAGGGTTTGAAACGGTACTGCCTGATGTGCAGATCAACTTCTCTGTCACCGCCAGAGGCCCCGACACGTTGAGTACCACTTTCGCCGAAAACATTGGTATGAATGAGCAGACCGTGGTTGGGCGAGGGCCGTTGTCACTGAGCACTCTGGGATCTCCTGTTAGTTTTGACCTCAGAATCGTTTTGACCACTCCGTATTTTTACGATCCGGCGTTGGGCCATCTTTTGATGGACGTGCGAAACTATCGTGCATTGCCGCCCCCCCATCATGAAACGATGCGAGCCGGGCCATTGGACGCGGCCAATGTGCTTGGTGATACAGTTTCATACGCCGCCGCCTTGGACGTCGCGGCACCGTCGGGTTTTGCCAACAGCGCGGGCTTGGTCACCCTGTTCGTCACGCAGCCCATCCCTGAACCGTCCACCTGGGCGTTGCTGGCGACGGCGCTGGTTATGAGTGGCGGGGGCCGGTGGCTACGGCGGCGCGGAAATGGGTGACGGCGCATAGCCCACGACGCATGTCGCTCTACTCCATCCGCCCCGCCTTCCGCTCAGTGATACTCCTGTAGCGTGCGCACCGCGTAGCCGTTTTTTTGCAGGGCCTTCCCGCTGCGATGGCCGCGCTCGCATTGCGCCACACGATTCGACACGGACGGCGCAGCGCGCCGATCCCTACCCCATCCGTGTGTCCAGGAATGCGGCAGTTTCCCCCCCCGTTCCGGGTCGCCGGGGCGCTGTTTTCCCTCAAAAAGCCGCTGAGATGCCACCAAAGGTTGCTGAGATGACGCCCAAGGTCGCTGAGAAGGCACCCAAGGTTGCTGAGGAGCCACCCCACTGTTCATGAGATGGCGTCCAAGGCTGCTGAGGAGCCGCCCACGGTTGCTGAGATGGCGCCCCATGTCACGTTTTGAGTCTCCTCAGCGCGGGTTTTTGATTCCTCAGCGCGTGTGTGCGGCAGCTTTTGCCGCGGGTGCGGCGGCTTATGGCGAAGGTACGGCTCCCGAGAGTGCGGGTGCGGGGCCGCATCGGCCCGGTGTCAGTCCCGGACGGCCTCGCGCGACCCAACCGCGATTTGTGTCCCTGAACCGGAGGGCGGGCGGCACGTCCATTATCGCTGCTCGCTCCAGCCCATTCCATCGAAGACAGCCAGGAACAGCCAGGAACCGCCGGCTGCAATCCTCAATGTTGGCGAGCGCGTTTCCATTTCTAGGCGCATGGGCTTGGACCATGCCCCCGCGCCCGCGCTCAGTGATACTCTTGCAGCGTGCGCACCGCGTAGCCGTTCTTTTGCAGGGCGGCGATGCCCAGCGCGGCGGCGCGCGCGCCGCTGAGGGTGGTCATGATGGGCGTGTTCGTGTAAACGGCGGTGGTGCGTATCTTGAGTTCATCCGCGCGCGGGGTCTGGCCGGCGGGCGTGTTGATGAGCAACTGGATTTCCCGGTTCTTGAGCAGATCGAGCGCGTTGGGCCGGCCTTCGTTCAGCTTGAAAATGCGCTGGACCTTCAGCCCCGCCGCCTCAAGCACGGCCGCCGTGCCGCTGGTGGCGACGAGTTCAAAACCGAGCGCGGCAAAATCGCGCGCGATGCCGACGACTTCCTTCTTGTGCGCGTCGCTCACGCTGAGGAACACCCGCCCCGCCACCGGGAGCGGACAGTTCGCCGCCATCTGCGACTTGGCGTAGGCCACGCCGAGATCGGCGTCCAGGCCCATTACCTCGCCGGTGCTGCGCATCTCCGGCGAGAGCAGGATGTCCTGGCCGTGAAAGCGGTTGAACGGGAAAACGGATTCCTTGACGGACCAATGTTTGGGCCAGACCTCGGCGGTGAAGCCGAGTTGCGTGAGAGTTTTACCCGCCATCACCCTGGCCGCGAGCTTGGCCAGTTGCACGCCGATGGCCTTGCTGACGAAGGGCACCGTGCGCGAGGCGCGCGGGTTCACTTCGAGGACATACACGGTGTCGCCCTTGACGGCGTATTGCACGTTCATCAGGCCGACGACCCGCAACTCGCGCGCCATGGCGTGCGTGTAATCGCGGATGATGGAAATCACCTTCTGGGAAAGCGTGTGTGGCGGCAGCACCATCGCTGCGTCGCCCGAATGCACACCGGCGAATTCGATGTGCTCGAGGATGCCACCGATGACGCTGGTGCCTTGCGCGGGGTCGGGGAACTGGCCGACATCCGCGATGCAATCCACGTCCACCTCGGTGGCGTCTTCGAGGAATTTGTCCACGAGCACGGGCCGTTCAGGCGAGGCCTCGACGGCGAAACGCATGTAGTGAGAAAGCTCGGCGTCGCTGTAAACGATCTGCATCGCGCGCCCACCCAGTACGAAGCTGGGCCGCACGAGCACGGGATAGGTGAGGCGCTTGGCGACCTCGATGGCTTCGTGTTCGTTCGTGGCGAGACCATTCGGCGGCTGGGGAATGTCCAGCTTGCGCAGCATGGCTGCGAACAGCTTGCGGTCCTCGGCGACTTCGATGCTTTGCGGGCTGGTGCCGATGATGTTGACGCCGTTTTTCTGGAGGCCGAGCGCGAGATTCAGCGGCGTCTGGCCGCCGAACTGCGCGATGGCGCCCCAGCATTGCTCGCGCTCGTAAATGTGCAGCACGTCCTCCAGCGTGAGCGGCTCGAAGAACAACTTGTCGCTCGTGTCGTAATCGGTGGAGACGGTCTCCGGGTTCGAGTTCACCATGAGCGTCTCGAAGCCGTCCTCCTTCAACGCGAAGGCGGCATGGACGCAGCAGTAGTCAAACTCGATGCCCTGGCCGATGCGGTTGGGGCCACCGCCGAGAATCATCACCTTCTTCGTCGCGGAGGGGCGGACTTCGTCATCGCCCCGGTCGTAGGTGGAATAAAAGTACGGCGTGTAGGCCTCGAACTCGGCTGCGCAAGTGTCCACCAGACGGTAGCTCGGCACGAGGCCGATGCGTTTGCGCTCGGCGCGCACGGCGTCCTCGGTGCGCCCGGTGAGATGGGCGATCTGGCGGTCGGAGAAACCGAGCGCCTTGGCTTTGGTCAGCAAATCAGCGTTCATGCGTTGGGTGGCCTGTCGAAAATCGGGCAAAGTAAGGCCCAGCCACTCGGCGATGTCGAGTATGGATTGCGAGGGATCCGCCAAGCCTCGCTCTGGAGCGTAGCCCGCGAACACCGAGGCTTGGCCCGCGCGCGGGCCTGATTTCATCTGGCAGGATTGGCTTGGGTCACGTTTTCCGGCGAATGCGTTCCTTTTGATCGATCTGGTTTGATTTTCAAAATTTACCCGACCGGGCCTGGCTTTGAAAGAGGATATAGTTGAGACTAACATTTTTATTTGACTCAAACAAATGCTTGAGTATGCTGCCCGCAGTGGTTGGCAACTTGATATGAACGCCAGAATAATTGAGCAGTGGACGAAATGCCTTGCCAGCGGTGCGCTGGTGGCTGGAAGTATAATTTGTCGGGCAGCCGAACCCACGGCGACGGACGCGGCGGCACTTGGCGCGGACAAGAGCCGGTATCATCTCTTCAATCCAACGCCTCTGGCGTTGATGCGGGACATGAGCACCGACCGGCCCGACAAGACGGAAAGCCCCTACACCGTGGACGCCGGCCATTTCCAGGTGGAACTCGACTTGGTGAGTTATTCGTATGACCGGCACAACACGGCGTTCGACGGGACGCGCGTCGAGACGTTTGCCTACGCGCCGGTGAACTTGAAGGTCGGCCTGTGCAATCGCGTGGATCTCCAGTTGGTGGTGCAGAGCTACAACGAAGTCCGCACCCGCGACCTCGCCGCCGGCACGGTGACGCGCCAGCGCGGCTTCGGCGATGTCATCCCGCGTTTGAAGGTCAACTTGTGGGGCAACGACGGCGGGCGCACCGCCTTCGCCGTGATGCCCTACGCCAAGCTGCCGACGAACCAGGACCAACTCGGCAACAACTCCGTCGAGGGCGGCGTCATTCTCCCGCTGGCGATTGAGTTGCCACGCGGCTGGGGCATGGGCGTGATGACGCAGTTGGACTATAACCGTGACGGGGCCGGCGATGGTTATCATCCGGAGTTCGTCAACACCATCACCTTCAGCCGCGACATCATCGGCAAGCTTGGTGGTTACGTGGAATTCTTCAGTTCCGTCAGCACCGAGCGCGGCGCACCTTGGGTGGGCACTGCCGACCTTGGCTTGACCTACGGCCTGACGCGCAACCTCCAACTCGACGCGGGCGTGAACATCGGCGTGACACGTTCGGCGGATGACTTCAACCCGTTCATCGGCTTGTCCTGGCGCTTCTAAGAAATCCTCGTGGCGATGCCATCAACACCCCCTTTAACCCAATGAAGAAGCTTAAATCGAATCTACCCTCGCTGCGCGCGGCGCTCCTGCTGCTGGGTTGCGCCGCCGGTCTCGTCGTCGCGGCTCGCGCCTCGGAGCACAAACTCAAAGTCACCACCACGACTTCAATGGTCACGGACCTCGTCAAGAGCGTCGGCGGCGACCGCGTGGAGGTGCAGGGCTTGATGGGGCCGGGCGTGGACCCGCACCTATACAAAGCCACCGCGTCGGACGTGGGCCGGCTCCAACAGGCGGACGTGATTTTTTATTCCGGCCTTTTGCTCGAAGGCAAGATGCAGGACATCTTCGGCAAGCTCGCGCGCGTGAAAAAGTTCGTTTACGCGGTCACAGAGGCCGTTCCGGAGAAGTCGCTGCTGGAGCCGGAAAACTTCGGCGGGCATTACGATCCACATGTCTGGTTCGAGGTGCCGCTGTGGGAACGGTGCGTCGAAACAGTGGTCAAGGGCCTGAGCGAACGTGACCCCGGCGGCAAGGCCGCCTACGAGAAGCGCGGCGCGGAGTTGCATCAGCGGATGCAGGCGCTGCATGAATGGGCGCTGAAAAAATCCGCCGAGTTGCCCAAGGAGAAACGCATCGTCGTCACCAGCCACGACGCCTACAATTATTTCGGGCGCGCGTACGGTTTCAAAGTCGTCGGCCTGCAAGGCGTCTCGACCGTGACCGAGGCCGGCCTGGCGGACATGGCGCGGCTCGTGGATTTCATCAAGGCCAACAAGGTCAAAGCCATCTTCGTCGAGTCCAGCGTCTCGCACGCGACCATCGAGCGCATCAGCAAGGATGCGGGCGTCAAGATCGGCGGCGAACTCTTCTCGGACGCGATGGGCACGCCCGGGCAGATGGAAAACGGTTACGATCTCGGCACCTACGAAGGGATGATCAAACACAACCTGACCACCATCGTCGAGGCCTTGAAGTGAAACGTGGCGCGTGCGGCGTGAATACGTGACATACGAACAATCGTTGCCTTGATGAACTTGCCCCCCGCCAGCCCCGATCTGCCCGCCGCCTCACCACCGCTGGAGATTCACGACCTCACGGTGTCCTACCAGAAGAAGCCCGTGCTGTGGGGCATTGACCTCGCTGTGCCGCGCGGAAAGCTCGTCGGCATCGTCGGCCCGAACGGCGCCGGAAAATCCACGCTCATCAAAGCCGTGATGGGCCTGCTGCCGCTGAACAGCGGCTGGGTGAAGATTTTCGGCGAGCCTTACAAAAAAAACCTGACGCGCGTCGGCTACGTGCCGCAACGCGAGTCGGTGGACTGGGATTTTCCCGTCAGCGTGATGGACGTGGTACTCATGGGCCGCTACGGGCATCTGGGTTTGATCAAGCGTCCCGGCCGCCGGGATCGCGACATCGCCCGCGACTGCCTGGACAAGGTGAAGATGCTTCCCTACGCCAACCGCCAGATCGCCAACCTCAGTGGCGGCCAGCAGCAGCGCGTCTTCCTGGCCCGCGCACTGGCGCAGGAGAGCGACCTCTATTTCATGGACGAGCCGTTCTCCGGCGTGGACGCCGCCACGGAGAGCGCCATCATCGCGCTGCTCAACGAACTGAAGGACAAAGGCAAGACACTGCTCGTCGTGCATCATGATCTGCCGACGGCGCGGAACTATTTCGACATGCTGCTGCTGCTGAACATGCGCGTGGTCGCCTTCGGCCCGACCGAGGAAGTCTTCACCTACGACCTGCTGCAAAAGACCTACGGCGGCCGGCTCACGATCCTTTCCGAAGTCGCCGAGGCCGTGCGGTTGAAGAGTTGAACCAACCACGAATGGACACGAAGGAACACGAATGCGGGCGAGCGGAGGCGCGACGCTGTATTCGTGGCCATTCGTACTACTATTCGGAAAAGTTGGCGCCGTCCGCGCAAAATTTTGGAGCGCGGGCCTCCGGCCCGCTTTGTGCGTCCGACAAGGCAAAATGGCACGGCCTGGGAACAGCGCCGGGCGCCATAAGCGGGCCGGAGGCCCGCGCTCCTTTGAAGGGCGGCTCCGCCGCGCTGGGTCCATTCGTGGTTGTCCTCCTCGTGCTCCTCGCGTTGTTCCTTCCGTGTAGCGCGGAGGCGGCGAAGATCGGCGAGATCACCGACACGACCATTCGCGAACAAGTGCTGCGGTTCCTGACCTTCCGAGACCCGGCGGTGCGCTACGCCGTGGCCGGCTCGGTATTGCTCGGAATTTCCTGCGGCCTGCTCGGCAGCTTCCTCGTCGTGCGCAAAATGGCGCTTGTCGGCGACGCCCTCAGCCACGCCGTCCTGCCCGGCGTGGCGCTGGGCTTTCTGTGGAAAATCACCAAAGACCCGGTGGCCATCTTCATCGGCGCGACGCTCGCCGGCCTGCTTGGCACCATCGTCGTGAGCCTGATCCAGCAAACCACGCGGCTCAAGGAGGACACCGCGCTGGGCATGGTGCTCGCCGCGTTTTTCGCGGTGGGGATTTGCCTGGTGACGATGCTGCAGCGCCTGCCCACGGGAAACAAAAGCGGCATTGATAAATTTCTCTTCGGCCAGGCGGCGGCCATCAGCGCAGCCGACGTGTGGCTCATGGCCGTGATCACCGCGCTGACCATCGCGGCCATCGTGGTGTTCTACAAAGAATTCCTGGTGACGAGCTTCGACGCGGGCTTCGCGCGCTCGGCGGGATTTCCCACGCGGCTGATTCACTACGGGCTGATGCTGCTGCTGGCGTTCGCCGTCGTGATCGCGCTGCAAGCCGTGGGCGTCGTGCTCGTGTCCGCGATGCTGATCACCCCGGCGGCGGCGGCCTATCTGCTCACCGACCGGATGAGCCGGATGCTCTGGCTGGCGGCGATCTTCGGGATGTTCGCCGGCGTGGTGGGATCGTTCTTTTCCTTTCTCGGCAACAATCTGCCGACCGGCCCGTTCATGGTGTTGGGTGCGACCACGGTGTTCGGCTTCGCGTTCTTGTTTGGCCCGCGCCACGGTGTCGTCGTTCGCTGGTGGCGGCATCGTTCCCGCGCCCGGCGGGTGCAACGCGAGAACACTTTGAAGTCCATCTACCACGTCCTCGAGGACCGCGCCTTCAAGGGCGAAGGCGTTTCGTTGCGCGAACTGGCCGAGCGCCGCCGCGAAACCGTCGAGGAAGCCCGCGCCCAGGTAAACGAACTGCATCGCCACGGACTCGCCACGCTTCACGAGGAGGGCAACTCCATTTTCGTGACGCCGCCCGGCTGGCAACTGGCCTGCGGCATCGTGCGCAACCATCGCCTCTGGGAACTCTACCTCACGCGCGCCGCGCAGATCGCCCCCGACCACGTCCACGAGGACGCGGAAAAAATCGAGCACGTCCTCGGCGACGAAGTGGTGCGCGAACTGGAGAAACGCCTCGACTACGCCACGACTGATCCGCACGGACGCGCGATCCCCGGCATCGCCGATCTGCGCGCCGCCGCCGAACCGGCGCGCGGGCCGGGCAGCCTGGCCGGCTTCATCCGCAAGCCATGAACACGTTGATTCCACCGTTCGAGTTTCACCGCGTGTTCGTCGCACCGTGGACGGAAGGCTTCGTCAACTTCGGCTGGATCGCGCTCATGGGCTTCCTCGTAGCCGCTGCGTGCGGGCTGGTGGGAACCTTCCTGATACTGCGGCGCATGGCGCTGGTCGGCGACGCGATCAGCCACAGCATCCTGCCCGGCCTGGCGATCGCTTTCATCCTGGCCAATTCGCGCGGCACGGGCGTCATGTTCCTCGGTGCGCTCGCCGCCGGCGTGGTGACGACGGTGCTGATCGAAACCATTCACAAAAAATCCCGCGTGAAACAGGATGCCGCCATCGGCATCGCGTTCTCCAGTTTGTTCGCTCTGGGCGTCATCCTCATCAGCCTGTACGCGGACAAGGTGGACCTGGACCAGGAGTGCGTGCTCTACGGCGAGATCGCCTTCGTTGGCCTGGAACCGCCCGTGCAATGGGCCGGCCTCACGCTCCCGCCGCCCCCCGTGC
>JANNEF010000216.1:0-14582 GCA_031378375.1 Verrucomicrobiota bacterium
GAGCGCGTTGGTGTTCTTCATCACGCCCAGCGCCTGACACGCCGCCTCGCGCACGCGCGAATTGGTGTGACTGGCCAGGCCGATCATGGCGAACACACTGGTGTTGGTGTTCGTGCCCAGCGTGGCCGCCGCCCACCACCGCACGCCCGGATCGTATTCGCTCATCGCGGCCATGAGTTGATTCGTGTCGTAGCCGCCGCAGACGAGGTTGAAATTCCCCACCCACATGGCGTTGGACACAACCTCGCTGCTCAACCAGTGCGACGGGTTTGCGTCGCGGCCCGTGATCAGGAGCTTCTGTTTCGCGAGCGCGTAAGTCAGGACGTAGCTCGCCGTCGGATCGATCCCCGCGTAGGTCGCCGAGCCCCAGTAGTTGTAAAGCGGGCTGCCGCCGTATTGCTCGCTGCCGTCATAGACGAATGAACCGTCGCTGCGGCGCGACAGATCAAGATGCCAGCGCACCGGAGCCAGATGCGAAGCCACGGCGTTGGTTCCGCCGACATTCGCCGCGAGCGCGCCCCACAGATAGCTGAAGCCCTGCCCGGTGTGGCCGTACTCGCGGCCGTTGTAACCCGCCACGCTCATGCGGGTGAAATACTCCGTCTCCACAGGACGATCGTCCTGCATTGCGAAGAGCAGCGCCGCCATCTGGTCCTTGCCGTTGGAGCCATGACCGCCCGCCCACGGTTCATGTTCACCGTAGGGAATGGATCCTTTGCCGACGTAGTAACCGAAAAACTTCGCGCTCCGCTCGATGGCCGGATCAATCTCCGGATGCACCCCGCCGCCGCTCGCCACAATGCACTTCCTCCCCATGACGATCGCCAGGTTCGCGACCAACCCCGCCGAGTTCACCGGGCCGTACCAGGAGATCGATCCGTGCAAACTGCCATCCGCGTGCTGCTCCGCGCCGCCATGACCAAACGTGCCGTAGAGGCTCTGCCCCTTCGCCAGGCCAACGGTGTATTCGTTGATCCCGTGCAGCACATTCGTGTCGCCGGTGAGCAAATAGTACTCGGCCAGAAAAACATTTCGATAGCCCCACCCCCACGTGTCGCAACCGGTCAGCGCCAGATTCGCGGGCGTAATGGAGCGCGCATAGGTCTGCACCATCGGCAGGTAATTCGTGTTGCCGCTGGCCAGCAACGCCAGTCCCAGCACCGGCCCACCCGGAGCGCCGCTGAACGCTTTGTTCGTGATGAGATTGACCGCGTTGGAAAGAATCAGCGCGGACTTCGGACAATCAAACGGCGCCGTCGGGCTGTAGGCGCCGATGACCGCCAACTGAATCGCAACATCATTCGTCACCCCTGCCCGCCAGCGCTTGAGATTCAGAACGCCATCGCCCGCCTCCGCCGCGCCGATGGCCCAGCCCAGACTTTTGCGCGCGTCATTGGTGAACAGCGGCACTGGAACATTGCCCGCCCCCGCGCTCACGCCGAGGATCACGTCGTTGCTGGCCATGATGCCCGATGCCGGCGTGTTCGTTCCGACCGTGACGACCAGAATCTGCCACGGCTTCTGCCCCGTCATCGTCCCGAAATCCCCGACGTTGGCCCCGTCGCGATACAACCACCCGCGCATCCCGGTGGGACCGAGATTGTAGTTGTACGTGGTGACAATGTTGGTGAGATTCGTGGCCGTGAGATCCGGCGCCGCGGCGCGAGCGCCACCAGGAGCACTCATCAGCCACGCCAGAGCGAGGAGAAGGCAGCGGAACTGAAAACAGCTTTTGTTTTTCACAAGAGTCTTAGTGTATCACGGCACACTGAAATGTTGACCGCGCGCCGACCACGATCCTCCGTCCCGGACTGATCTCCCGCCGGCGGATTCGTGATTCAGGTCTTGAAATCTATCATGTGGCCCGGCCCGCCGTCTTGGTTTAGAATCCTGCCCCGACGTGAAAACACGCACAACAAAGCATCCGCCCACGACCAGGACCGCGCCCACGCTGAATGTCCCGGCTCCCGTGGATGCTGCCGTGCTGGAGAAACTCTTCGATCAGGCGCCGGATGTCGCCTTCTTCATCAAGGACACCGCCGGCCGCTACCTTACCGTCAACGCCTCGCTCGTCGAACGGCACGGTCTCCGCCACAAATCACAAGTGCTCGGCCAGCGGCCCTGCGACATCTGCCCCGGTGATTTCGGCCGCATTCCCTCAGCGCAAGATGCCGCCGTGTTGCGAACCGGACGCCCGCTCCTCGACCATCTGGAACTGCACTGGTACGCGCCGCACAAACCGGGCTGGTGTCTCACCACGAAGCTGCCGATGCGCGATGCCAGCGGCACCATCATCGGCCTCATCGGCATCTCTCGCGACGTGCGCGCGCCGATCGAGACGCGCGACATCCCCGTGGAGTTCGCCGCCGCCCTCGATCACTTTGAAAACAACGTCGCGGCACCCGTCACCCCGTCCGCGCTCGCCCGACGCGCGCGGTTGGCTCCGCATCGCTTTGCCCGGTTGATGAAACGCTTCTTTGGCCTCACGCCGAGTCAGTTCATCGCGAAGACCCGCATTGCCACCGCCTCGCGCCTGTTGCGCGAGACCGATCAATCCGTAGCGGACATCGCGCTGGCCTGCGGCTTTTACGACCACAGCGCTTTCACCCGCACCTTTCGAGCGATGACCGGTGTGACGCCGACGCAGTTTCGAGAGGGATAAGTTTTACGGTCTGTCGCACGGGTCGAGTTCCGTTCCTGATCAAGCTCTGGCGAATCAAGGCATCGCCGCCATCACGCGATAGCAATTGTTTCCATTCGTGGCGCGCAGGTCGGTGAGCGTGACGGACGTGGCGCCGTTGGTGACGATGACGGCGCTGGTCAGGGGCACCTACGCGAGGTCGTTGAGCGCGCTGGAGCCGAAGCCGAGGGGCACGGTGGCCGTCTAGTTCGTGAACCCGTTGGTGGAAGTGGCCGCCACGAAATTGACCTTCACCGAGGCGACCGTCGCAGCCACGCCCGAGCTTGTGCCCTGCCCGGTGATGTTGGAGAGCGTCGAGGAAAACCCCGAGGCGGGGCTGGTGATGGCGACGTTCGGTCCGGTCGCTGCGAAGGAGGTCAACGATCCTGCGATGCTGAGTCCAAATGACAGGAATGAGGTTTTAGTTTTCATATAATGTTTGAACCACTAAATACCCCGCGCTTTAAGCCGGGACCATGCAGCCGGAAACCACGAAGGAACACCAATGGACACGAATCAGCAGCGGTGCGAGCGAGTTAGATCGCCGCGGGCGGATCACGGTCTGGTGGCCGCTGCGGCCGCCGTCGGGCGGCAGGAAAACGGTATCTTTATTCGTGTGCCTTCGTGTCCATTCGTGGTTGAACTGCATCATTCCGGTCAAGGGTTTGGGTGCATGTCCGTGAAAATTGTTTGGGAATTGTAAATTATTGGCCTGGTTGAAGGCGTTGGTCTGTTCGCTGGAAGAATGGATCTGCTCGCGGGAGCAGTCTCTGGCCAGCGCGACTCGCGCGGCATCCGTTTCAATGAAGTCTCCGAAGTTTCATTGCCGACGGACAAGATGGGGCATCGGATCGTGGGCACCGATGCGAAGCACAAGCGCCTGAAGACGCGGGTCTGACTCGAGCAACATGAATGGATTGTAGCGCATGACACGCCGACAAGCGCGTCGTGGCTGACGGAAGCGTGTCAGCGGCGCCCGTCATGGCCCGGTGAATAAAACGCTTGAACCACGAAGCGTCCAGAAAGCACATTATTGTCAGATCGAAAACCACACCGCGTTAATCGGAACGAAAATATGCGATCGCTGCACCTTCTCTTCGCCGCATTGCTCGCACTGCCAATCATCGCGTGCGGACAGATACCAGTGGACCCGGACCCGAACGGCGTCCTGCTCAAGCCCATTCCCGACAAGTTGGTGGTGCTGCCGTTTCACGGGGTGCCGGACATGGAGCATCCGCCGACTCACGCTCGACGGGAAACTTCAACCGCCGGGAGCCTGCGACGAAACGAGCGCGCCAGGTTTCCTCAAAAGTGCTGGCACCCTGAACTTCTCTCTGCCTAATTGCTGAAAGTGAACCAAAAATTTACTCAATGAAACGAATTACCTTCATCGCGGCCGTTTTCTCGACAGTGTTGTTCGTGTGCCTGGCTACCGGGCAGAACAAACCGGCGGCGGCCGCTCCGTACCAAGGCTGGACGCATTCTGGATCCGTCTACATTCTCACCACGCCCGAGGGGGCAAACTTGCCGGCTTCCGCCACGGTGGTGAGTTTTCCATTGTTGGTGCGACTGCATCGGGACTGGTTTGATTTCACGCAGGCGAAGGCGAATGGGGACGATGTCCGTTTCTCCACCAGCACCGGCGCACCGCTGGCGTTCCAGATCGAGGAGTGGGATGCGGTCAACGGGACGGCGAGCATCTGGGTGCGCGTGCCGCAGATCAAAGGCAACGAGCGGCAGGAGCTTCGCCTGCACTGGGGTAAATCCGATGCGGCCAGCGAGTCGAGCGGTAGCGCGGTCTTCAACGAGTCTAATGGCTACCTGAGCGTGTGGCACATGAACGGCCCGGTGAAGGACGAGGTCGCCACGCTGGAGTCGAAGGACGTCGGCACCACGGCCACGACGGGAATGATCGGCAAGGCGCGGCACCTTGCAGGCAAGCAGGGAATTTTCGGCGGAGAAAAGATTCCGAACTATCCGGTGGGGGCGAGTCCGCACACGAGCGAGATTTGGTTCCGCGCGGAGAAGTCGAATGGCAGCCCGCTCGGCTGGGGAAACGAGCACGGGCAAGGCAAGGTGGTGATGCAGTTCCAAAGCCCGCCGCACGTGAGGATGGATTGCTACTTTTCCGGCGCGAGCATCGAGAGCGTCGGGCGGATGCCGCTCAACGATTGGGTTCACGTCGTGCACACGTACGAGAAGGGCGACTCGCGGATCTATGTGAACGGCGAATTGAGCAACACCTCGAAGACGCCGAACTCCCCGCTGGCCATCAAGACTCCGGCGCGGCTGTGGATCGGCGGCTGGTATCACAACTACGACTTCATCGGGGACATCGACGAGGTGCGGGTTTCCAAGGTGATGCGTTCCGCCGACTGGGTGAAGCTGCAATACGAGAACCAGAAGGCTCATCAGACACTGGTCGGGCCGTTGGTGAAGCTGGGCAGTGCGTTCGCTGTCTCGCCCGCGCAGGCGACGGTGCTGGAGGGACAGAGCGCGACGTTCACCGCACAGGCGGGCGGCGCGCAGAAAGTTTATTGGTCGCTCGTGCGCGATGGCCGCGAGACGGTCGTGGCGGTAGATCGGTTCGCGTTCCAGTTCAACGCGGGCCGCGTGACCGGCGATGCCTTCGCGAGGCTGCGCTTCAAGGCGGTTTATCCCACCGAAGTGAAGACGAAAGACATCGCCATCACGATCAAGGAGGACATTCAGGAGCCGGTCTTCACGCTGAAGGCACCGGCCAGGTGGGATGGGCGGACGACGATCGAAGTCGTGCCGCAGATCAGCAACCTGAAGGCGATGCAGGCGAAGGGCGCGGGCGAGTTGAAGACGGAGTGGAGCGCGGGGCCGTTCGCGGTGATCAAGGAAGTCGCGCCGGGAAAACTCATCCTCACGCGCGCACAGAACAGCGGGAAGCTCATCGTCACGGCGACGATCAGCAACGGCGGCAAGGGGAGCACGCAGTCCGTGACCATCGACGTGAAGGAGCCGAAGCGCGACGCCTGGGTGGCGCGCACACCGGCTAAAGACGAGAAGCCCGAGGACGGACAGTTCTACGCGCGCGACGACAAGCACGAGGGAACTCTTTACTACAACGGCGCGCTGGATGTCGCCGCCGATGCCGTCTTTCTCAAGCTCTACGCCGACGACAAGCTCATCAAGACCGAAAGCGCGAAGCCCGGCAAAGACCTGTCGTATGCGTTCGCTGTGAAGCTCAAACCGGGCCTCATCAAATACCGCGTGGAGTTCGGCACGAAGGCCGGCGGGAAGGACACCGTGCTTCACAGTGTCGGCAACCTCGTCTGTGGCGACGCCTACTTGATCGAAGGTCAGTCGAACGCGCTAGCGACGGATACCGGCGAGAAATCTCCGGCGGAAACCAACGACTGGATTCGCAGCTATGGCCGCCCGTCGGCCAATCCAAAAACCGCGCCGGGCAACCTTTGGTGCAATCCAGTCTGGAAGGCCACCAAGGGCGAGAAGGCGGAACTCGGTTGGTGGGGCATGGAACTGGCCAAGCGACTGGTCGAGAGCCAGAAGATGCCCATCTTCATCATCAACGCCGCCGCTGGCGGAACGCGCATCGATCAGCACCAGCGCAGCGCCACCAACGCGACCGACCTCGGCACCATCTACGGACGGATGCTCTGGCGAGTGCAGCAGGCCAAGCTGACCCATGGGATTCGCGGCATCCTCTGGCATCAGGGCGAGAACGATCAGGGCGCGGCTGGGCCGACCGGCGGCTTCGGGTGGGAGACTTACCACTCGCTCTTCATCGAGATGTCCGCCGCCTGGAAGCAGGACTTCCCGAACGTGCAGCACTACTACGTTTTCCAAATCTGGCCGGACTCGTGCGCGATGGGCGGACGGGAAGGTTCGGGCGACATGCTGCGCGAAAAGCAGCGCACCTTGCCGCAGTTGTTTTCCAGCATGAGCATCCTGTCCACGCTCGGCATCCGCCCGCCCGGCGGCTGCCATTTCCCGCTGACCGGCTGGGCGGAATTTGCGCGCTTGATTCAACCCGTCATTGAGCGCGACCACTACGGCAAAGTGCCCGCCGCTTCCGTCACCGCGCCCAATCTCCGTCGAGCTGCTTTCGCCGGTGGCGCAAAGGACACGATCGCCCTGGAGTTTGATCAGCCCGTGGTCTGGACCGACGCGCTCGCAGGACAGTTTTATCTCGGCGGCGAGAAAGGCAAGGTGGCGTCCGGCAGTGTCACCGGAAATGTCCTCACGCTGAAATTGAAGGAAGCATCCACCGCGACAAAGATCACCTATCTCAAAGAGATCGCGTGGAAGCAGGACACCCTGCTCAACGGCGCGAACGGCCTGGCCGCGCTGACGTTCTGCAATGTGCCCATTCTTGCCTCCACGCCGACCAGGTAGTTTTCTTTGCTAATGAAACTTATTCTTCTGTTCGCTGTCTTGGTGTGGACCACGGCTCCTCGCCTTCCTGGTCAGGAAACCAAGGCACAAATCATCGGGAAGCCAGCGACTCCGCCCGCCGTGCGGTTCGATCCCGTGCCCCGCGACATCGAGGGGTGGAAGGTTCATGTCGAGCCATCGCTCCTGGACGGCGCGCACCGCGAGGAAGGCGCGAAGGCGCTCACGATGCTGGCCAATCATTTACAGCGCATCAAAATCCTCGTGCCCGCCATACCGCTGGCGCAGTTGCAGACCATCGAAATCTGGATCGAGCACGACCATCCGAAGCTCAAGTCGATGCAGTACCATCCCAGTCGCGACTGGCTGGTGAACAACGGCCACGACCCACGCCTGACGCGCAAGGTTCACATCACGCAGGCCCGCGAGCTGTTGTCGCGCGGCCAGATGCTCAAGCATCCGGCGGTGGTTCTGCACGAACTGGCGCATGGCTACCACGACCAGATTCTCAGCTTCGACCAGCCGGAGATCATTGCCGCCTACAAGAAAGCCAGGGAGTCCGGATCCTACACCAACGTGCTGCTCTACACCGGCAAAAAGGTGAAGCACTATGGCCTGACCGATCACAAGGAATACTTCGCCGAAGGCACCGAGGCGTATCTCTATCGAAACGATTTCTATCCCTTCGTCCGCGCCGAGTTGAAGGAACACGACCCGACGTTGCACGAAACGCTGGTCAAAGTGTGGGGGCCGGCTAATTGACGGCGCTCGATAAGCCCGCGCTCGTGCAAACCCTCAATGCCCGCGTGACCCGCGACGACGCTGCGGTGCTGTATTTGAACGGCACGGAAATCTGGCGCGACCCCAACATGCCCGCTGGCCTCATCACCAACCAGACGCCGGTCACCACCTCAATCGCTCGGTCGAAGGAGTTGAAGAAGCAAGGCTGGATGTTCGTCGGCCCGACCACAGTGTATGCCTTCATGCAGGCAATGGGTTTGATCAACGATCATGTTGAAGGCTGCGAGGTCCGGGCCAAAGTCGAGGCTGCAAGAACGCGTTTCCAGCGACCGGTGCGTTGAGGGTTCTATGGGCGAGGACAACGCCCAGAAATTTTGCACGAGGGTTCATCCGCTTCTTCATCGAGCATTACGCGGGCAACTTCCCGCTCTGGCTCGCGCCGGATCAGGTGCGCGTCATCACGCTCAACGACGACGCGGCATTGTTTGATTGCGCCCAGCCCATCGTGGCCGAACTCCGCGCGAACCGGGTGCGCGTGGATGCGGATTTCAGCATGCCGCCGTTCAAGACGAAGATTTCCAGCGCGGAATACTGGTGCGTCCACACGATGCTGATCATCGGCGGTCGCGACAGGGAAGCTGGCGCGGTGAGCGTCCGCCTCCACCACGGCGGCCCGCAAGGCGCGAAGCCGAAGGGGAAAAGTGGTGGCGGATATTCTGGCGGGCATCAAAGATGCGAAGGGCTTAATCGGTGTCGGAGAAATCAACTTTTTCGTTCCCAGCGGAACTTCCGTTCGCTTTCCAGAATGGGCTGGTCGTTGATGCTGGCGTAGCGAAACTTCATGTAGCCGAGGGCGTCGAACTCCCAGTTCTCGTTGCCGTGCGCCCGAAACCACTGGCCGGAGTCGTCGTGGTATTCATACTCGAAGCGCACGGCGATGCGGTTGCCACCGAACGTCCAGAGTTCTTTCTTCAAACGATAGTCCAGTTCGCGATTCCATTTGTGCCGCAGGAACTCGACGACCTGCGCGCGGCCGTGCAGGAATTCGGCGCGGTTGCGCCAGTGCGTGTCCTCGGTGTAAGCAAGCGAGACGCGCTCGGGGTCACGGCGGTTCCAGGCGTCCTCGGCGGCCTGGACTTTTTGGCGCGCGGTTGCTTCGGTGAATGGCGGTAACGGTGGGCGTGGAATCATATCATGTTGCTTCCAACTCGGCGATGCGCTGTTTCAACGGCTCAACCAGCGCTTCAATCTCCGCGACAGTGTAGCGCGGCGTGATGTATTTGGGACAGTTCCAATCGAACGAAACAACTTCAATGAGGAACACGCGCTCGACGATACGCTGCACGTCTGGCGTGGCGAATCTTGCCACAAGTTCGGGATGCTGCCGCGCGTCCTCGCTGCGGGCGTGGCCGAGAATTTTCAACCGCGTGCGCTGCGGATAATCCATGAGAAACAAGCAAACGCGGTCGTTCACGGCGAGGTTGCCGGTGGACAGCATCTGGCGGTTGCCCTTGTAATCGGCAAACGCGAGCGTCGTGGGATTGATGACGCGCAGGAAGCCAGGCTTGCCGCCACGATGCTGCACGTAGGGCCAGCCGGATTCGCTGACGGTGGACAGGTAGAAACTATCGCGCGCGGTGATGAACTGGGCTTCGTCGTCCGTGAGCGCGTCGTGCGCCGCGCCGCCGGGCATCTGCTGGGCATGACCGTAGTAATGTGCCTGCGCCTTGGCGACGGCGGGCGTCACGAGCAGTTCGAGAAATTTTTCGGCCATAAAGCAATTCGGTTCGGAGCGCGGCATCGCTGCCGCGCTCCGTTGCTGCGTTTCAGAATACCAGCGTCTGCCAGCCCTCAGCGAGATAGCGCCGGAGGTTCAAGAGGCCGGGTGTGCCCGCGAGCGCCTGGTCTTTGATCAGTGGCAGGCCGCACGCCTCGACGCCTTTGGTCGCGCCGAACACCGCTGCGCACCCGCACGACGCGCCTTTGACCGTTTCGCGCACGGCGTTGTAGAGGCCGTTGGCGGGATGCGAGACTTTGGTGAGTTCCTCCGGCCAGCGCGTGCCCGCACCGTTGAAGACCACTTCGACTTCGTCGCCGGCTTGCAGCGCTTCGTGCGCGGTGGCGAGCGCATTGAACGCGCGACCGAGCGCTTCTTCACCGGCTTTGGGATCGGACAGGATGATGATGGCAATTTTCATGTTCGTTTTGTTCTTAATTTTGTTTTAGTTTGCCACCACCTTGTGGGTGGCGACGTTCGAGACCATGACGCGCTTTCGGGAAACGGAATAGCGGGCACAAACTCGGGGGATACCCACAAATCGGTGTAAATTTATGACTGCGAGCGACAAAAAGTTTCTGGCCATCATGCCCAAATTGAACTCCGGCCGCGTGGATAGGCTGCTGGAGGACGTCATCGGCTGCCGCTGGACGATCAGCGTGTTGCGCGCAGTGTCGAAAGGCGTGCGGCGTCCGGGCGCGCTGGAGCGGCACATTGACGGCATCAGCGCCAAGGTGCTGGGCGATCGGTTGAAGCACTTCACCCAGGCGGGGATTTTTGAGCGCGTCGTCTATCCAGAGATTCCGCCGCGTGTGGAATACCGGCTGTCCGAGTTCGGGAAGAAGTTTCTGCGCCTGCTGAAAGAGGCGGAAAAATTGCAGGCGGAGTTGAACGCTCAGTAGCCTTGCGCACTTCGCGACAGGGAAGCGGGTGCGGTCGGCGTGCGTCTGCACCACGGCGGCCCGCAAGGCGCGAAGCCGAAGGGGGAAGTGGTGGCGGATATTCTGGCGGGCATCAAAGAGCGGAGGGCGTGAGCCTTTCTTACTCTTGAATGATGCGGGCGACGCGTTGGTCAGGAATCAACCACATCAGAGCCACGCCGATATAGATGCTCGCGGCAATCCACGGCTGGACGAACGCCAGGCCGATGGCGATGGCGTAAAGCACGGGCGAGAGTTTGCCCTTCCAATCTTTTCCCAGCGAAGCGGCGAGTTTCGAGTCTCGACCTTGTTCGGCGAGGATGCAGTTCTGCAAAATGAAGTAGGCAATGGCCGACCGCAGCAGCACCGCGCCATATAACGCCGTAGGCAGCGGGGTGAAATGATTTTCGCCCGCCCAACCGGTGACGAACGGCAGCAGCGACAGCCAGAACAGCAGATGCAGGTTTGCCCACATGATGCCGCCGTTGATGCGACGGCAGGCTTTGATGAGGTGCGGTCAACGGCGACGTCCATTTGATTTGTGGCCACCGCGACGCGCGACGACGGTCAAAATGATCGCAGCCGTCTTCGAGTCGCACCGCCTCGACGGTCAACGCGTCATACTGCCGCTCAAGACGCGGCAAACCCCGCTTTCGCTCCTTTAGGGCTGCGGCAAATCATTTCAACTTCCGAGCAACCTGACGACATTCCGTGACACATCAATAAAATGATCCACTCAAAACGCAGAGCCCAGTTGGACGATTGGGTGTTGGGCCGGAAACGCATCCATGCACTGGACTCGCTGGGTCACAACTGGTGGAGCGCCCGTATGTTTGGTGCGGGCATGGCGCGCCTGGCCGTGGTGGACGAGGAACCGCGCGCGAAGGATTGGCTGAACCGCATCTCCGACGGTTCCGTCGAGTGGTTCGACTTCGCGGCCAGCCTGCTCGACAACAAGCCGAGGTCGTTCGACGTCGGCGGGGGATTTTTCGAGGACGTGAACTACGCGTCCTTCGCCGTATCGCAGTATCTCCTTTTCCGGCTGGCCGTCGTCCTGCCGATCATCGCCTGCGGACAGGCACTGGTGGACCCGGACCCGAACGGCGTTTACACCAATTGAAGGTCAACTCATCCTTGTGTCATCTGCCGGAGTGGATCACAAATTTTGGTAAGGAGCGCGCAAAAATGTTGAGGCGAGTACGCGAGGTCGGACTAGAGACGCTGTTCCAACTCTCCCTCCAGGCGATGGCAGAGGAGTGGGTTGAGATCGGGAACCACACAGTCGGGCATGGGGGAGAAGTTGGAAACTCGATACTCGACAAACAACAGGGAACTCGACTCAGGCTTCACCACATAGGTGGCAACCCAATGTGTGCAGTCTTCCCGTTTGGATCGCAAATCTTGGTAAGGGACGGACAAAAAACGTTGAGCCGAGTGCGCGAGATCGGACTAGCGTGAAATCCGATGCAAAAAGTGAAGAAGCAATGCGAGTTCAGGGGCACAATGCGGTTGCAGGGCGGGGGGCATTCGTTAGGGCGTGCGGTGCAAGGCTGTCGTTCGGACCAACAGACTCCATAGAAATGATGTCAGTGTATCTCAAGACGTCGGCGCGCGGACTGGGTAGGAAGACTTTCTGGTGCTTGCTATTTTTGAGCGCAACTTTTGTCGAGACGGGGGCTGAAACTATCGGGGCGCGTTTCCAAGTCGCAGCGTCCACGAACGCGCCGCTCCACCCGGTGGTGATCAGGATGCCATCCGGCACGCCCAAGGTCGCGACGGGGCTGACGAATTTCCATGGGCAACCGGTCATGGCGTCGTGCAGTTCCTGCCATGCCACGACGAAGCCGAACATCGACACGCGCACGACGGCTGACCTCGATCAGTTTCATCAAGGGCTGAAGTATGTTCATGGCAATCTCACCTGCCTGAGCTGCCATAACGCGAAGAATTACGACACGCTGCGCATGGCGGACTCGCGTCCGGTGGAGTTCACCGACGTGATGACGCTCTGCTCGCAGTGTCACGGCCCGCAGAAGCGCGACTATGACATGGGCTTGCACGGTGGCATGAATGGCCACTGGGATCTGACCAAGGGTGGGCGCACGCGCAACACCTGCATCAATTGCCACGACCCGCACGCGCCGGCCTTTCCGCTCGTCATGCCGGTGCTGCCGCCGCGCGACCGCATTTCGGTGCCGGCCAAACCAAACGCCAAGCCGGCCAATCACTGACCCTTCGCACCACGCATGGACACCGCAATTGACCCAGAAGAATCCAAGGGACTTTCCCGCCGCACCGCGCTCAAGGGCGTGGGCGCGATGCTCGGGGCGGCCGCGTTCACAAAGGCCATCGCGCCGCTCACCGAATGGACGCGGGACATTTCCGCCGAGGAGTTCGTGCAGAAACATTACAAGGAGCTGACGCCAATTGATCTCCAGATCATCCTGAGCCGCCTCGAGAAGGACACGAAGGAGCAATACGGCGCGGACGTGACCATCAAGGATTACAAGCCGCAGGAGGGCGTGAAGTTCGGTTACGCGCTCAATCTCAGCGTCTGCAACGGCTGCCGCAAATGCGCCGAGGCCTGTCACATCGAGAACAACCACGACCGGCCTTCGCATCAGTCCTACATCCGCGTCTTCGAGATGAGCAAAGGCTCGATGGACATGGAGAAGGGCAACGCGCATTACAACCATCCGGTGCCGCAGCCGGACAAGTTCTACATGCCGGTGCAATGCCAGCAGTGCGAGCATCCGCCGTGCGTCGATGTCTGCCCGGTCGAGGCGACGTGGAAGGAGTCGGATGGCATCGTGGTGGTGGATTACAACTGGTGCATCGGCTGTCGCTATTGCGAAGCCGCCTGCCCGTATCATGCGCGGCGCTTCAACTGGACGAAGCCGGTCATCCCGGCCAGCGAGATCAATCCCAACCAATCCTACCTGAGCAATCGCATCCGTCCGCAGGGCGTGATGGAGAAATGCCACTTCTGCCTGCACCGCACGCGCAATGGTCGGCTGCCCGCCTGCCTCGAAGCCTGCCCGACGGGCGCGCGCGTGTTCGGCAATCTGCTCGATCCGAAGTCCGAAGTCCGCCAGGTGCTCGCGCACAAACGAGTGTTCGTGCTGAAGGAGGAGTTGGGCCTCAAACCGCAGTTCTTCTACTTCTTCGACGTGTAGCCACGATGAACCTCTCCACCGCCGATACCACGTCCACGCCGAAGCCGGTTCCTCACTGGCGCCGCTACCCGCGCTTTCTCTGGAACGCGCTGCTCGATTCGGTCGAGGGCAACTGGGTCTTTTACGTCTGGATGACGTTGCTCACGGCCATCTTCCTGGTCGGCGCGAATGCCTGGGCCGTGCAGGTGCGTGACGGGATGCATCTGACGAACATGAGCGACCACGTTTCCTGGGCACTCTACATCGCGAACTTCACCTTCCTCGTCGGCCTCGCGGCGGGCGGCGTGATGATGGTCATCCCGGCCTACCTCTATCACGACGAAGAAATGCACGACATCGTCATCATCGGAGAACTGCTCGCCATCGCGGCCATCATCATGGCGTTGATGTTCGTGGTCTGTGATCTTGGGCGGCCCGACCGCTTCTGGCACCTCATCCCGGGCCTGGGACGTTTCAATTTTCCCGTCTCGATGCTCACCTGGGACGTGATCGTGTTGAACGGCTACCTGCTCATCAACCTCCACATCTGCGGCTACCTGCTCTACTCGCGCTTCCTCGGGCGGAAGCCGAACCGCAAGTGGTATGTGCCGTTCGTTTTTCTCTCCATCATCTGGGCAATTTCCATTCACACCGTCACGGCGTTTCTTTACTGCGGACTGGGCAGCCGGCCGTTCTGGAACACCGCGCTCCTCGCCCCGCGCTTTCTCGCCTCAGCCTTCGTCTCGGGACCGGCGTTCATCATCATCGCCATCCAGGTCATCCGCCATTCCATCGGGCGAACGTTCGGCGACGGCCCCATTCGCACGCTCGTGAACATCATGCGCGTCACCATCCTCATCAACCTGCTGATGGTCGTCTCGGAAGTGTTCGTGGAATTCTACACCGGCGGCACGCACACCTCGGCG
>JANNEF010000238.1:0-18696 GCA_031378375.1 Verrucomicrobiota bacterium
TGCTCCAGGCCCGGCTCAAGAAGGCCGGCACCGCCTGGCTGCCCGAGCACGCCGACCAGCTCGCCCACCTGCGCGTTCTGCGTGCGAACAAGCAATGGCTCTCAATCTGGAATTAGCCTCACCCACTTTTAATCGCACCCGGAGAAATTCGCGTGGGATTGAATACGCCGCGCGGGGACTGGTTCACTGGTTACCGATTTGCTGATAATTAGTGCTTGGCAAGCCGGGGGCATTTAGTAGATTGCGCCCGCAATTGCCGCCCGCGTGCGCGGATGGTGAAGATAAACAATCAAATCAAAACATGAAAATCATCTCGTCACTGTTACTGTTAGCCGTTTGTCTGGCGTTGGCTGGCTGCGAAAAGGCCGCGGAAACCCCGGCTGTGCCCGGCACCAACGTTCCTGCGGCTCCGAAATAGTTTCGGTCCCGGTCAATGGTTATCCTGGCGCCGTGTTGTTTTGGCACCGGGTGACCTGCAAGACAATCAAGCCGGCCAGCGGATGAAGAAAGTTTTCACTTTCCTGTTTCTACTGGCCGGCTTTTTCCTTGCCGGCTGCGGCGGGAAGGAAGTGCCGACGGCTCAGCCCACCAACGCCGCCGCGTCGTCCAGCGGCAACCCGCTCACCGCGCCGGTGGATTATCTCGGAGCGGTCGTCAAAGCCAAGAAGGTCGCCGACAAAACCGTCAACAACGCCGGCTTTACCCAGGCCATCCAGATGTTCCAGGCGGCGGAAGGGCGTTTGCCGAAGACGTTGAATGAGCTGGTCCCGGATTACCTCCACTCCCTGCCCGAACCTCCCGCCGGGATGAAATACGATTACTCGCCGGCCACGGGACAGTTCAAAGTCGTGCCGAAGTGAGGGGATAACGTCGCGGGCCGGGGGAAGGTGAGAGTTCGATCCCCGCCGCGCGTCTGGAAATTCTTTCAACTCTCAATTTTTCGCTCGCCAAAGCGCCCGTGCGCGGCGACAACCTTGCCCCTCATTTTCTCATGACAGAGCAAATCGTCATTCTCGATTTTGGTTCGCAATACACCCAGGTGATTGCGCGGCGCATCCGCGAGTGCCACGTCTATTCGACCATCGTGCGCCATGACACGCCCGCGAAGGAAATCGCCGCGATGCGACCCAGCGGGCTGATTCTCTCCGGCGGGCCGTCGAGTGTTTACGCGAAGGACGCGCCGCTGCCGGACCCGGCGATTTTCCGGCTGGGCCTGCCCGTGCTCGGCATCTGCTACGGCGTGCAACTGTTCGCGCATTTCCTGGGCGGCAAAGTTGAGCCGGGGCAGAAACGTGAATACGGCAAGGGCACGCTCACCGTCAAGGATGCGACCTGCATGTTGTTCCGCAAGCTGCCGGCCTCGTTGCAGGTCTGGAATTCGCACGGGGACAAACTGACGAAACTTCCAGTGGGCTTCGCGCCCGTGGCCACCTCGGAGAATTCCGACTACGCCGCCATCGAGCATCACGAGAAAAACCTTTTCGGCCTCCAGTTCCATCCTGAAGTCGTCCACACGCCGCGCGGACGCGAGATCATTTCCAACTTCGTCCACGGCATCTGCAATTGCGGGAAGAACTGGAACATGCGCAGCTACGCGGACCAGGCCGTGGAAGTCATCCGCGCGCAGGTCGGCAAGGAGCGCGTCATCCTCGGCCTGTCCGGTGGCGTGGATTCGAGCGTCGCCGCCGCGCTGTTGCACAAGGCCATCGGCGACCAGCTCACCTGCATCTTCGTGAACAACGGATTGCTGCGCGCGAAGGAAGCCGACGCGGTGCGCGAAGTCTTCGGGCGCAACTTCAAGATCAAGCTGCAGTATGAGGACGCCACGAAACTTTTCCTCGGACGCCTCAAGAAAGTCACTGACCCCGAGCGCAAGCGGAAGATCATTGGCCGGACGTTCATCGAAGTTTTCCAGGCCGCGACCAAGCGTGCTGGCGCGGCGAAGTTCCTCGCCCAAGGCACGCTTTACCCCGATGTGATCGAGTCCGTGCCCATCGCCGGCAACCCCGCCGCGATGATCAAGAGCCATCATAACGTGGGTGGCCTGCCGAAGAAGATGAAGTTCAAACTCGTCGAGCCGCTGAAATGTTTGTTCAAGGATGAGGTGCGCCAGCTCGGCCTCGAACTCGGTCTGCCCAAGGAGATTGTTTATCGCCAGCCGTTCCCCGGCCCCGGCCTGGCCGTGCGCATCCTGGGCGAAGTCTCGCCCGCGCGCTGCGAGATTCTGCGCAACGCGGACGCCATCGTGGTCGAAGAGATGAAGAGCAGCGGCTGGTATTACAAGATTTGGCAGAGCTTCGCGGTGTTGCTGCCCGTGCGCAGCGTGGGCGTGATGGGCGACGAGCGCACGTACGACTTCACCATCGCGGTACGCGCCGTGGAATCGCAGGACGGCATGACCGCCGACTGGGTGAAGCTGCCGTACGATTTGCTGGAGAAGCTGTCGTCGCGCATCATCAACGAGGTGAAAGGCGTCAACCGTGTCGTCTTCGACATCACCAGCAAGCCGCCGGGGACGATTGAGTGGGAATAGGTGGCCCGCTGATCGGGTGGATGTGGGAATTGAATCACGTGCTTCCTTTTGGCCAGACCGCAAAAAACTCGCCAACTCCATTGGCGGCGAGGCGTACCCGCACCGCCGGTACAGGAGTTGTATCTCTTCCTTGATTCCCCGGGCGATCGTCAATAATCCCCTGTTAATTCAGGCTTTTCCAACCGCCTTGCCCGTGGTTGCTGGTTTCAGTGTCACGGGCCGGAAGGCTCGTGGCACCGGTGGTGCTAATGACTGTTCTGTTCCTGGATGAAACGACCCGGGCGGAACCAGAATCTGCCCCGGTAAATACATAATGCGCTTTGTTGATTACAATGTTGGCGAGTTCTTCGACGAGATGTTCGGCGAAGACGGCCAGCCGCGCGCATCCGCGCGGACGCTCTTCCGCAACATTGAGGGCTTGATGAAGGGCGAACTCCTCAGCCGCCAGAAGGCCGCCGAACGGGCCTTGCTCCAGATGGGGATCACTTTCAATGTCTATGGGGAGAACGCGGGCACGGAGAAAATCTTCCCCTTCGACCTGGTGCCGCGCATCGTGCCCGCCACGGAATGGAGCCGCATTGAGCGGGGCTTGAAACAGCGCATCCAGGCGCTGAACCTCTTCATCAACGATCTCTACCACGACCAGAAGATTCTCAAGGATGGCGTCGTGTCGGCGGAGATGGTTCTTTCCTCGAAGGCGTATCGGAAGCAGTGCATGGGCTTCAATCCGCCGCGCGGCATCTGGTGTCATGTCACCGGCACCGATCTGGTGCGGCATAGCGACGGGAACATCTACGTCCTCGAAGACAACCTGCGCTGCCCGTCAGGCGTCTCCTACGTGCTGGAGAATCGCGCGGTGATGAAGAGCATGTTCCCGCAGGTGTTCGCCGAGTCGAAGATCCGCCCGGTGTCCGATTATCCGAGCAAGCTCCGCGACATGCTGGAGTTTCTCGCGCCCGACCAGGCGGCCACGCCGCGTTGTGTGCTGCTTACGCCGGGCATTTACAACTCCGCCTACTTCGAGCACTCGTTTCTTGCGCAGCAAATGGGCATTGAACTGGTCGAGGGCCGCGACCTGGTCATCGACGACGGGTTCGTCTGCATGAGGACGACGAAGGGTTTTGAGCGCGTGGACGTGATTTACCGGCGCATTGACGACGATTTCCTCGATCCAAAATGTTTTCGCCCTGACTCGATGCTCGGCGTGCCGGGGTTGATGGAGGTTTATCAGGCTGGCAATGTCGCGCTGGCCAACGCCCCCGGCGGCGGCGTCGCGGATGACAAGGTGGTGTACGCCTACGTGCCGCGCATCGTGAAGTATTATCTGGGCGAGGACATCATCCTGCCGAACGTGCCGACTTACATTTGCTCGGAAAAGAAGGATTTGCAGTACGTGCTGGAACACATCAACGAACTCGTGGTGAAGGCGGCGAACGAATCCGGCGGCTACGGGATGCTCGTCGGTCCGCACGCGACGAAGGAACAATGCGCGGAGTTCGCGGAGAAGGCGCAGGCGAATCCGCGTAACTACATCGCCCAGCCGACGCTGGCGCTGTCGCGCGTGCCGACCATTTGCGGCGACCACTTCGAGGGCAGGCATGTGGACTTGCGGCCCTACATCCTTTACGGAAAGGACATCTTCGTGCTGCCGGGCGGCCTCACGCGCGTGGCGTTGAAGAAGGGTTCGCTCGTCGTGAATTCCTCCCAGGGCGGCGGCAGCAAGGACACCTGGGTGATGGCCGAAAATGTCCTTTCCCCCAGCGACGGCTCCCCGCCCGCGCCGATGCAAACTCAAAACCAGCGGAATCTCTCGTAATGCTCAGTCGCGTCGCCGATTCGATTTACTGGATGAGCCGCTACGTGGAGCGGGCCGAGAACGTCGCCCGTTTCATTGACGTAAACCTGCAGCTCATGCTCGATGCCCCTTCCGGCGAAGGGCAACAGTGGCTGCCGCTCGTCAGCACCACCGGAGATCATGAGGCATTCGCCAAATGCTGCGGCAAGGCCACCCAGCAGAACGTGATTCATTTTCTCACCTTCGACGCGGAGAATCCGAACTCCATCCTCGCCTGCGTGCGCGGGGCCCGCGAAAACGCCCGCACCGTCCGCGAAATCATCTCGTCGGAGATGTGGCTGCAATTGAACAAATTTTACCTGATGGTCACCGCCGCCGCGGCGGACAGCTCCACCGCCCTCGACAACCCGCACGACTTCTTCACCAAGGTCAAGATGGCCAATCATCTCTTCAACGGCATCACCGCCGCGACCATGACTCACGGCGAGCCGTGGCACTTCTTCCACATGGGCCGGATGCTCGAACGGGCCGACAAAACGTCGCGCATTCTCGACGTGAAATATTTCCTCCTGCTGCGCTCGGCCCAGGACGTCGGCACGCCGTTCGACGACGTGCAATGGGCGGCCGTCTTGCGCTCGGCGAGCGCCTTCGAGATGTACCGCAAACGGCACGGGCGCCTCTCGCCGCGCAGCGTTGCCGAGTTCCTCCTGCTCGACCGCGAGTTCCCGCGCGCCATCCACTTCAGCCTGCTGGCCGCGCGCGATTCGTTGCACGCCATTTCCGGAACACCGCTGGGCACGTTCCGTTATCCGGCGGAGAAACTCCTCGGCCAGCTTTGCTCCGAACTTTCCTACGCCTCGGTGGACGAAATCATCAATGCCGGCCTGCACGAATATCTTGACGACTTGCAGACCCGGATGAACCAGGTAAGTGCGGATATCCACGACGCCTTTTTCGCATTCAAGACGCCGAAGCCGGTGAAGAAGCCACCCCAGGAACAGACCCAGTGAACGTGATCAGTGAACCAGTAACCAGTAGTCAGGTGTGCTCCCACGCGCGCACGGTCGGTGACTGGCCCACTGATTTCTGATCCGCTGATTACTTTGCCCAATGTCCATCCACGTCGCCCTCTTCCACAAAACGCACTACACGTACGACAAGCCCGTGGGCCACGGCCCGCACGTCGTGCGGCTGCGGCCCGCGCCGCATTGCCGGACGAAGATTCTCAGCTACTCGCAGAAGATTACCGGCGGCGAACACTTCATCAACTGGCAGCAAGATCCCTTCGCCAACTGGAACGCGCGGCTCGTCTTCGAGGGCAAGATGAAGGAGCTGTGCGTCGAGGTGGAACTCGTCGCGGAGATGGCGGTTCACGATCCGTTTGACTTTTTCGTTGATGAATCGGCGCAGATTTATCCCTTCGTGTACGAGGCGACACTGAAGAAGGAACTCGCGCCGTTCATGGAGTTGCCCGCGCCCGCCACCAAGCATCTCGCGCTGGTGGGCGAACTAATGGCGAAATATCTCACGGCGAAGAAGCGCACGATTGATTTCCTGGTCGAGGTCAACCAGCGGCTCCAGCAGGACATCAAGTACACCATCCGCCTCGAACCCGGCGTGCAGACGCCCGAGGAGACGCTAACCAACGGCACCGGCTCGTGCCGTGACACCGGCTGGCTGCTGGTGCAGACGATGCGCTCGATGGGCTTCGCCGCGCGCTTTGTTTCCGGCTATTTGATTCAACTCGCGCCGGACGTGAAATCGCTCGACGGCCCGAGCGGCACCGAAGTTGACTTCACCGATCTGCACGCGTGGTGCGAAGTGTATCTGCCGGGCGCGGGCTGGATTGGTTTTGATCCGACCAGCGGTTTGCTCGCGGGCGAAGGACACATCCCGCTGAGTTGCACGCCTGAGCCGAGCAGCGCCGCCCCCGTGACCGGCGGAGTGGACAAGTGCGAGTCAAAGCTCGTTCACGAAATGAAGATCGCGCGTATCTACGAATCGCCGCGCGTCACCAAGCCTTACACCGAGGAGCAGTGGAAGGAGATTGAGAAGCTCGGTCACGCCATCGATGCCGATCTCACGAAGCACGACGTGCGGCTCACGATGGGTGGCGAGCCGACGTTTATTTCCATCGACGACCCGGACGGGCCGGAGTGGAACTTTACCGCCACGTCGCCGAAGAAGCGCATTCTCTCCGACACGCTGCTCAAGCGGCTGCGCGGGAGGTTCGCGCCCGGCTCGCTCGTGCATTATGGCCAGGGTAAATGGTATCCTGGCGAGTCGCTGCCGCGCTGGGCCTTCGGCTGTTACTGGCGCAAGGATGGCCTGCCCGTCTGGCAGAAGGACGAACTCATCGCCGACGAGGCGGCGGACTACAAACACACCAACGAGCACTCGGCGAAGTTCATCGCGGCACTGAGCGCCCGGCTGGGAGCGGATCCAAAGTGGATCATGCCCGGCTTCGAGGATCCGTTTTATCACGTCTGGAAAGAGCGCCGCCTGCCGACAAACTTGGACCCGCACAAGGCGGACCTGAAGAAGGACGAGGAGCGTTTACGGCTGGCGAAGATTCTGGAGCAAGGACTCGAAAGTGTGGTCGGCCACGCACTGCCCATTCAGCGGGCGTGGAAGAGCCATGCGCCGGTCTGGGTCAGCGGCCCGTGGTTCCTGCGCGCCGAACGCCTGTATCTCGCGCCGGGCGATTCGCCGATGGGCTTGCGCCTGCCGCTCGATTCGCTGCCGTGGGTGAAGGAGTCGGATTATCCCCATGTCCACGAACTGGATCCGACCGCCAAGCGCCCGCCGCTGCCGTCGCCCGAGGAATTTCGTCAACGCTACCTGCGCACCGACACGCCCGCGCGTCGCGGTGCCGCGGCGCTTCGTAGTCGTGGTCAAAGCGAAGAAGACGCGAAGAAGGAAGCTCTGCGCGACGACCCGACGCGCCTGCCGAAAGCTGGCGAGTCCGCCGCCTGGATTGTCCGCACCGCGCTCTGCGTCGAGCCGCGCGGAGGCAAGCTCCACGTCTTCATGCCGCCCGTCGCGACGCTGGAGGATTATCTCGAACTCGTCGCCGCCGTCGAAGACACCGCCGCGCAACTCAGCACGCCCGTCGCCATCGAAGGCTACACGCCGCCGCGCGACTCGCGTCTCAACGTGCTCAAGGTCACGCCCGACCCCGGCGTCATCGAGGTGAATCTGCATCCGAGCAAATCGTGGGACGAACTCGTGGACCGCACGACCGTGCTCTACGAGGAAGCGCGCCAGACGCGGCTTGGCACGGAAAAGTTCATGGTGGACGGCCGCCACACCGGCACCGGCGGCGGCAACCACATCCTGATCGGCGGCGACACGCCCACCGACTCGCCCGTGCTGCGCCGGCCTGATTTGCTGCGCTCGCTCATCGCCTACTGGCAGAATCATCCTTCGCTCAGTTGGCTCTTCAGCGGTCTGTTCGTCGGCCCCACGTCGCAAGCGCCGCGCGTGGATGAGGCGCGCAATGATTCGCTTTACGAACTGGAAGTCGCGTTCAAGGAACTCGACCGGCAAACCGGCCTCGCCTCCGGGCAGATCAATCTGCCTTGGATTGCCGACCGCCTTTTCCGCAACCTGCTCATTGATTCCAGCGGCAACACGCACCGCGCGGAGTTCAGCATCGACAAGCTCTACTCGCCCGACGGCAGCGCGGGGCGTCTCGGTCTGGTCGAGATGCGCGCCTTCGAGATGCCACCGCACGCGCGCATGAGTCTCGCGCAACATCTTCTGCTGCGCGGACTCGTCGCGAAGTTCTGGCAGCATCCCTACACCAACGACCTCGTGCGCTGGGGCACGGACATTCACGACCGCTGGATGCTGCCGCATTTCTGCGAGACCGATTTCAAGGACGTGATCCACGACCTGCGCGACGCTGGTTTTCCGTTCGAGTTCGACTGGTTCATGCCGCACTTCGAGTTTCGCTTCCCGCGCATCGGCGACTTCGCACAACGCGACGTGCAAGTCGAACTCCGCACCGCGCTCGAACCCTGGCATGTCCTCGGTGAAGAAGGCGCGGCGGGCGGCACCGTGCGTTACGTGGACAGCTCGCTCGAACGCCTGCAAGTCAAGGCGCGCGGTCTCGTGGGCGAACGCTTCGCGCTCACCGTGAACGGCCACCGCGTCCCACTGCATCCGACCGGCGCGAACGGCGAAGGCGTCGCCGGCATCCGTTACCGTGCTTGGCAGCCGCCGAACTGCCTGCAACCCACGATCCCCTCTCACGCGCCGCTGGTGTTCGATCTCTACGACACCTGGAACAAGCGTTCGCTCGGCGGCTGCCAGTATCACGTCGCGCATCCCGGCGGACGCAGCTACGACACTTTCCCCGTGAACAGCTACGAGGCCGAAGCGCGCCGCCTCGGACGCTTCTTCACCCACGGCGCGACGCAGGGGAAATTCACGCCACCGCCGCCGACCGATAACGTGGATTTCCCGTTCACGCTCGATCTACGGCACACCTGATCCGTTCCCCGGATTGCACCAATGCCGGATCTGCGCGTATCTTCCAACCCATCGTGAACGTCACGAGCGACACCTCCCAGACGCAACCCCGCCAGCTCTTCGGCGGCTACCGGCCCTTGCCGGAAGTTTATGATGAGATGACCGCCGGGACGGGCAGGCTGCGCGAGCATTGGATGCCGTTGACGGGCGCGCTCGATCATCTCGGCCTTGCGGAAGTGCAGTCGCGCGGGGAAACCGCACGGCGCTTCCTGCGCGAGAACGGCGTCACTTACAATGTCTATGGCGACGCGCAGGGCTTCGAGCGGACGTGGGAACTGGACCCGCTGCCGCTGCTGATTGCGCCCGCCGAGTGGGCGCGCATCGAGGCGGGCCTCGTCCAGCGCACGCATCTGCTTGGTCGCATACTCACCGACGTTTACGGCGCGCAAACCTTGCTGCACGAGCGGCGCCTGCCGCCCGCGCTGGTGCTGGCCAATCCTTCCTTTCTCCGTCCGTGCCGCGGACTCCGGCCTTCCGGGAATCTGCCGTTGTTTCTTCACGCCGTGGACCTCATGCGCTCACCCGACGGTCAATGGTGGGTGATGGCTGACCGCACCCAGGCGCCCAGCGGCGCGGGCTACGCGCTGGTCAACCGCATCGCTCTCTCCCGCGCTTTCCCGGATGAGTTCCGCGATTGCCACGTCCAGCGGCTCGCGTCGTTTTTTCAGATTGCGCGGGACACGCTGCGCACGCTCGCGCCGCTGCATCGCGACAATCCGAATGTCGTCCTGCTCACCCCTGGCCCCTACAACGAAACCTATTTCGAGCACGCCTACCTCGCGCGTTACCTTGGCCTGCCGCTCATCGAAGGCGGCGATCTCACCGTGCGCGACCGGCGGGTCTTCATCAAGACCCTCGAAGGTCTGCGACCGGTGGATGTCATCCTCCGCCGGGTGGACGACAGCTTTTGTGATCCGCTTGAACTGCGCGCCGATTCGCACCTCGGCGTGCCCGGCCTGGTGGAAGCCGTGCGCGCGGGCAATGTTGCCATCGCCAATCCGCTTGGCTCCGGCGTGGTCGAAACGCCCGCGCTGCTCGCGTTCCTTCCCGGACTGTGCCGTCATCTGCTCGGCGAAGAGTTGAAGCTTCCGAGCGTGGCCACATGGTGGTGCGGCCAGCCGTCCGAGCGCAAACACGTCGCCGCGCATCTGAACCAGTTCATCGTGAAGCGCGCGTTTTCCACGGGTTCGAGCGAACCGTTCTTTGGCCGGTGCCTGGATGCCGAGCGTCGCGAGGCGCTCCTCGCGGAGATTCTTTCCGCGCCGCATGCCTTCGTGGGCCAGGAACAGGTCGCACTTTCCACGGCGCCCGCGTGGCGCGACGGCCAGCTTGTGCCGCGCCCGCTGGTCTTGCGCGTTTATGTCTGCGCCACCCACGACGGCTTTCGGGTGATGCCCGGCGGGCTGACCCGTGTGTCGCCGCTGGAAGGCGGCCCCGTCGTGTCCACGCAAAGCGGCGGTTCGAGCAAGGACACCTGGGTGCTCACCGACGGCCCCGTCAGCACGGTCACGCTGCTGACCCCATCCGCGCCGGTCGTGCGGATCGAACGCCGCGCCTCGGAAGTTCCCAGTCGCGTCGCCGATCACCTCTTCTGGCTGGGCCGCTACGCCGAGCGGCTCGAAGACACCATCCGCCTGCTGCGCGTGGCCGTGTCGCGGCTGGCTGGCGAAAGCGTGGCCGAGCCGCCGCCGGAACTCGCCGCGCTGCTGCAACTGCTCGCCGCGCTGGAACTTTTTCCCGAGCACGAGAGCGAACGGGTCACCACGGCGAAGATCGAGAAGCATCTGCTGTTGCTCGTGTATCAGGCCAGCCGCAAGGGCAGCGTGCGCGAAGTGTTGAACCGACTGCGGCATAGCGCGTTCGTGGTGCGCGATCGTTTCACCGCCGATACCTGGCGCATCTTCAACCGGCTCCAGCTCGACGCGCGGGTCCGGCCCCGGCACATCCCGGTCACCGAGGCGCTGGCGCTGCTCAACACGCTCGTGCTCGATCTCGCGGCCTTCAACGGCATGGTCATGGAGAACATGACGCGCGGCCACGGCTGGCTGTTCCTCGACTTTGGCCGGCGGCTCGAACGCGCGCTGCATCTGATCGAAGTGCTCCGCGCCGCCCTGCGCGTGGACCCCGCCGGGCAATTGCTGCTCGAACCCGTGCTCGAAATCGCCGACAGCGTCATGACCCATCGCCGCCGCTACCACGAACGCCCGCAACTCAGCGGCGTGCTCGATCTGCTGCTGCTCGACAACACCAACCCCCGCTCGCTCGCGTTTCAACTGGACGCGCTTGCCGCGCACGCCCGGGGGCTGCCCTCGGTCGGCCGGTTGGAACCCGCCCGCGAACAGGGACTGCTTGATGAAGCCATCGCCAGACTCGGTTCCGTGGACCTCCTGGCGTTGACGGCCAGCAGCGCGGCTCCGGGCGCGGTCGCTGAACTGGTGCAGACGATGCACGACCGCCTCGCCGAATTGTCCGACGCCCTGACGCACCGCTACTTTGCCCACGCCGACGCGCGCGTGAGTTGACCCGGCAATGCTCTACGAAGTCCGCCATCGTACCAGTTACGACTACGACCACGACGTGTCGCTCTCGCATCACCTGGTCCGCCTGACGCCGCGCACCCTCGAACGGCAACGCTGCCTGGAGCGCGTCATCGAATCCTTTCCCGTCCCATCCACCTTCGGCGAACACTCCGACCACTTCGGCAACACGACCACTTTCCTCACCATCGAAGGCGCGCATCGCCGGCTCGAAATTATTGCGCGCAGCCGGGTTGAAGTTTTTCCCGTTGCGGTCCCGACCATTCCCGACCAGACGCCGGCGTGGGAATCCATTCGCGACCGGTGCGACGCCGAGGCGAGGGGAGCGCCGCTCGAACCGGTGGAGTTTGTCTTCCCTTCCGCGCTCGTACCGCGGCGCGGGCAATTTGCGGACTACGCGCAGCCGTCGTTTACTGCGGGCCGGCCCGTTTTGGAGGCGGCGCTTGATTTGACTGCGCGCCTTCACACCGACTTCGCCTTCGATCCCAACGCAACAACTGTCGTGACTCCCGTGCTGGAATTCTTCAAGGCGCGACGCGGGGTGTGCCAGGACTTCGCTCATTTGATGATCGCCTGTTCGCGTTCGCTCGGCCTGCCGGCGCGTTACGTCAGCGGCTACCTCGAAACCGCCCCGGCGCCCGGCCAGCCCAAGCTCGCCGGCGCGGATGCTTCGCACGCGTGGGTCTCGCTCTGGTGCGGCGATGCCGGTTGGGTGGATCTCGATCCCACGAACAACCTGATGCCCTCCGACCGCCACCTGACCGTCGCGTGGGGGCGCGACTTCGGCGATGTCAGCCCCGTGCGCGGCGTCCTCGTCGGAAGCGGCAGCCATCAACTGCGCGTGGCGGTGGACGTCACGCCGGTCGCGGGCGCGAATGATCCGGATTCCCCCGGCGCAAGCCGGTGAACAAGCGCCGCCGGCCACCGCCTTTGTCTTCCCCCATCACTCCTGCATCACAAAAAATCCCCTCCCGTCGGAACGGAAGAGGATGACTGCCGGGATGAGTGCGAGCCTCGTCCGGTTTGAATGGCGATTTACGCCGCCTTGGCCGGCAACTGCAACTCCGCCACCGCCACCGGCGAACGCGCGCCTTCGTTGCCCGCCATGCCCGCCTTCTGCACAAACCACGATTGGGCGGCAGGGATGCCGCCCGAACCGTCAGGCTGGAAGCCTGACCCACATCCCCCCGCGCGACACCCAGTCTGCAATTTTCTGAGATGGCCCTTCATCGCGGAGAATCCGCATTTTATTTTCACTCCGCGCGGTTTCGTGGCTTAGTGGGGCCATGCTGGAAGCTGACTTGAACGGGTTGAGCATTCTCATCGTGGAGGACGAGGCGTTGTTGCGCAAACAACTCGCCGCCCAACTGGAACGGCTCCGCGCGGACGTGAGCGGGGCGGGGACACTCGCCGTCGCGCGGCAATGGGCCGGCGAACAGGGCTTCGACTTCGTGCTGCTCGACGTGAATCTGCCGGACGGACAGGGGACCGATCTGTTGAAGGAGAAGGTTTTTTCACCCAGCACCGGGGTCATCGTGATGACCGCCGATGGCGGCGTGACGGGCGCGGTCGAAGCCATGCGGTTGGGCGCGCTCGACTACATGGTCAAGCCGTTCGATCCGGCGGAGCTGCCCCTGGTCGTGGCGCGGGCGCGGCGGGCGCGGCAATCGGCGCGGCTGGATGAGCATCGCCGCAGTGACACGGCGTTTTCGGGCGGCGGCTTTTTCTTCGGCGACTCGCTCGCGCCGCTGGAGAAGCAGTTGGAAAAAATTCTCGCCGCCGACGTGCGGATGCAAACCAATCTGCCGCCGGTGCTGGTGCAGGGCGAAACCGGCACGGGCAAGACGACCATCGCCCGCTGGCTGCATCATCGCGGGCCGCGCGCGGCGCAACCGCTGGTGGAGATGAATTGCTCGGCGCTACCCGAGACGCTGGCGGAGTCCGAGTTGTTCGGGCACGAGCGCGGCGCGTTTACCGACGCGCGCACGGCGCGGATCGGTTTGTTCGAGGCGGCCAATGGCGGGACGCTGTTCCTGGATGAGTTGCCGAGTTTGTCGCCGGGCTTGCAGGCCAAGGTACTCAAGGCGCTCGAAGACCACCGCATCCGGCGCCTGGGCGGGAACCGGGAAATCCCCGTGGACGTGCGCGTGATCGCCGCGACGCATCGCGACCTCAAGCAACTCGTCGCCGCCGGACAGTTCCGCGAGGATTTGTTTCACCGGCTGGATTTGTATCGCGTGGCGCTGCCGCCGCTGCGCGAGCGGGGGGAGGACATCCTGAAGCTCGCGGAGCGGTTGGTGGAGCGGTTGTGCCAGCGTCACCGGTTGCCGCGCAAGAAGATGACGACTGCGGGCCGGCAGCGGCTGGCGGCGTATCCGTGGCCGGGAAACGTGCGCGAGTTGTCGCACGAACTGGAGCGGGCCATCGTGTTCGAGGAAAGCGCGGAGTTGGATTTTGCCCAGCTCCAATCCGGTGGCGGGGCCGGGGTTGGCCAGCGGCCGGACCCGGCGGACTGGGTTAATTCCACCTTTACGTTTCCCGCCGAAGGGTTCCTACTGGAGGAAGCGATCAACCGCCTGATTCAACACGCGCTCAAGCAGAGCGGGAACAACGTGTCAGCGGCGGCGCGGCTGCTGGGCGTGTCCCGGGACTACGTGCGCTACCGGTTGTCGGGGGAAAAGTCCGGCGGGCAAAGTGGGGAGTAGCACCCACCGAAGGCGGCGAGAGGGGCCGTACGATTGGGTGGAGTCTCCCAGCCAGTGTTGCCGGGGTGACGGTGGTTCGGCGGTATGTGTGATTAAGCCGCCTGAAAGCGGCGGAAAGAGATTGCGCGGCGCGCTGGCATGACAATTGCAAAAGTTGTTGTAGATTGGCCCTCAATAGCACAGGCCGCCAATCCAGTTTATGACTCGGTTCAAACATTTTATTACGTTCGGCATCCTGCTGTGGGTGTGCCCCGTGGGTTTGCTGGCGCAGACCAACGGCGATGGCACCACGCCCGCTACGGTGGAGCGGACCACAGTGGGCAAGGTGCTGCTGCCCGAACCGACGGCCACTCCGACGGATCCCACTCTCCCGCTGCTCAAACGCCCCGACCGCCCCGAACGGCCGCCGCTCTCCGGCGACATCAAGGAAAAGTTGCGCCAGTTTGAAAGCGCCCGCGAAGCCTACTTGAAAGCGCGTGAAGACTTGGAAGCCCGGGCGCGCGGTTCCACGGACGAGCAGCGCAATGCCATTCGCGACCGCATGAAAGATCTGCGCGAGGAATGGCTCAAGCGCCAGCGCGAGTTCCGCGACGAAACCCGCGACCGCGTCCGCGATCTCCAGCGCGAACTGAACCGGGGCCGGGGGCGCGAAGCGTTTGACGAGAACAAGCGCAATATTCTGGAGAGAAACAGGCCAGGCGCTCAGGACTAACCCCCGCTGTCCAAGTTGAGTGGCGACAACTCGGCCAAGGTCATCAGGCTCACCGCTTGGCGAGCGGCGGGGCAGGGGCGTGGTCTTCGCCGCCACCGTGCTGCTCGGCGGCTTTCCCAACATGACACTCGCGGAAGAGATTGATTTGACGCCGCTGCTGCCGCTTTGGGATCGTGCCATCAGCGTTCGCACGGCTGCGGGTTACAAGGACAACGTGTTCCTCGGCCGAACGGCTCCGGTTGCCAGCGGTTTCATCTCCACGGGCTTGGAGTTTCTTGTTTGGCGTCGGCCCGAGGAGGGAAAGGAATTCAGCTTCTCGCTCACTGGCGACGATCTGCGCTACCTATCGCTCGCTGCGGCGGACAAGGAGCAAACCGTCTTTGTGAACACGCAATACCGCCACGACCTGGGCCGCCACTGGCAGGTGGGAATCGCCGCGGAGTATTTCTACCAAGATCAGGTCCTCGATGTTTCGGAGACGGAGACGACGCTGACAACGGTACGAGTGCTGGGCCAGACTCTCCGCGCGGCGCCCGCTCTGCGGCGCAGCGTGGGCGCGGGGGGGTGGATGGAACTTAGCTTCCCGGTAACGCGCCAGTTTTTCGCCGCGCCACTCGATGATTATTGGGAAGGCGGGCCACAGTTCACCGCTGGCCGGGCCTATGGGAACAAGTCCGAGTGGAGTGTGAGCTATTCGTCCGCCCGGCGCAGCTTTGACGACCGCGCCCAGACCGATTCGGCTGGCTTTGCCCTTCAAGGATCGCGGCTCGATTTCCACCAGCACAAGGCGGAATTGGCGTGGCGTCACAACTGGGACACGCGCCGCCGCTGGCGTACCACGACGAAGCTCGGCTACCGCGTCAACGAAGACAACGGCGAGGGCTTTTTCAATTTCAACAAACCGCAGGCGTCGCTAAAACTGCGATATCGCGCGTCGACGTGGGAGATTTCCGGCGAGGCGAAGATTTCCCTCTACCACTACCGAGTACAAACTGTGGGCGGGCCGGGCACCCCGCGCCGCGAGCGGCTGGAAACGGCGTATGCGTTGCGCGCCGAGAAATACCTGGCCCCATGGGTGAAGTGCTTTGCGGAATTCGAGCATGAGCGTACCTTGGGCAACCTTCCGCTCGACGAGTATTCGGTTCGCACCGTGACCGGCGGCGTGATTTGGGAATTTTGAAATGGCCAACGGCAAAACATCGCCCGTCCAGCAACTGCTCCACCGCTCCCGGCGGCTGCTGTGGCTGCTGGCCGGCCTCATGTTGGTGGTGCTGGCGGCGACCATCGTCGCCGCGCGCCAGCAGTTGCGCGGCAACATTCGCGCGCAAATCGCCGGGCGCGACGGCGAGGTGCTGCACGCCGTGGCGCTGATGCACCTGGAGGAAAGCGCCGCTGACGCCGACCTCCTCGGCTCCATCGAGGAGCCGGAGAACCAGCTCACCGTGATGCTCAAGACCTCGCGCCTCAAGGGCGTCATCGGCGCGCGGCTGTTCGACGCGCGGGGACGGTGCGTGGAAACCTTTCCCATCAATGTTCTCGAAGCGTCGCTCAACCCGCGCGACCTCCCGGCGCTGCGCGCGATGAAACCCGTGAGCCATTTTCGCGACGCCGCTCGGCTGGCCGAAGTCTTCCTGCCGGAGACGACCAACGCCCCGTCCGTTCGCGCCGTCGCGCCGTTGCTGGAAGTGAACGTGCCGCTGCACACACAGGCGTCGGGCCGCGTCGTCGGCATTGCGCAATTCATCCTGGAAGGCCAGAGCATCGCGGCGGAATTCGCCCAACTGGATCGCCACCTGACGTGGCAGGCGCTGGCGGCGTTTGGAGTAAGCGGTGCGTTGCTCCTCCTGGCGGCGGGGTGGGGCTTTCGGCGCCTGCGCCACGCGCACGGCCTGCTGGCCGAACGCACCAATGATCTTGTGCAGGCCAACCAGGAGCTGGCGCTCGCTGCCAAAACTTCCGCCGTGGGCGCGGTGACTTCGCACTTGATTCACGGTTTGAAGAATCCGCTGGCGGGCTTGCAGGGTTTCGTCGCCGGCCTTGGCGCCTCCGCGTCCGATCCTTCCTCGGCGGAGTGGCAGGAAGCCATTGCCACCACGCGCCGGATGCAGGGCATCATCAACCAGGTCGTGACCGTGCTGCGCGAGCAGGAGAGCGACGGACACTACGAAATCACGATGGCTGAGTTGAGCGAAACCGTCACCGCGCGCGTGCTGCCGCTGGCACGAGAACGCGGCGTCGAGTTCAGCGTGTCGCCGCACCCGGACGCCATCCTGCCCAACCGCTCGGCGAACTTGGCCATCCTCATTCTCATCAACCTGATTCAGAACGCCGTGCAGGCCACGCCGGCCGGGAAAGGCGTTCGTTTGCTCATCGCCCGCGAGGAAGAACGGCTCGTCTGTGAAGTGCGGGATGAAGGCTCCGGCGTGCCCGCCGCAATGGAGACGAATCTCTTCGCGCCCTGCCAGTCCACGAAGGACGGCGGGTGCGGCATCGGCCTGGCCATCAGTAAACAACTGGCCAACCATCTCGGCGCGAGCCTGGAGTTGAAGCGTAATTCGCCGCAGGGCTGCGTGTTTGCGCTGGCGTTGCCGTGCGGGGTATGGACGGAGAAAAACCCAGTGGCAGCGTCCGTGGTGAAGTGATAAGCTCTCGTCAGCACCCGAGAGTTTCGATGTACACGGACGATAATTGGCCCGCAATCCGACGTTCCCCCAACCGCCCCGGCGATTGGAACCGGAGAGTCGTGGTTGAAAGGTGTCGAACACACTTCACGCGCATCGCTCACGATCGTGACTTTGTTTCAGAAACCAGGGAGGTGGTGCGGCGTGCGCGCTGGTTCCTTTTGATCGGCGCGTTACTGTTTTGTTTCTCCGCCGCGGCTTCCGCCGCTGTGACGTTTCCGTTACGCTGGCGCTGGTCTAATCCGGCGCCGCATGGCAACAACATCATCGGCATGGCTTTTTCCAGCAGTCTCTCCCTGGCGGTGCAGGTGACCGAACGTGGCCAGATTTACACGAGCGAAAGCCCGAACCTATGGGATCTTTGGATTCCGCGCGACAGCGGCACGGTGTCGGCGCTGCGTTCCGTCACCTTTGCGGGCAATCGCGTGGTCATCGTGGGCGAAAACGGCGCGGTGCTTTACGCCGACGATCTGAACCAGTTTCTGCCCGGCACGCTGCTCGACGGCCCGACGACGGATTGGCTGGAAGGCGTCGCCGCTTCGACGCCACTCAATCTCCTCGTGGCCGTCGGGGACAACGGCGCCATCTACACGAGTGGCAATGGCGCGCAATGGAAGCGGCAGGCCACCGGCTACCCGGAGTGGTTGCGTGGCGTGGCCAGTGGCGGTGGGCGCTTCGTGGCGGTGGGGGAGTCGGGGGTCATCCTCACCAGTGGCAACGGCACCAACTGGGGTCGCGCCTACGTGAGCAGCGCGGATTGGAATTGGGTGGCCTACGGCAACGGCGTGTTCACGGCGGCCGGCTCGGGCGGCAGCGTGATGAGAAGCGCCGATGGCGGGGGAACCTGGACGCCCGAACCCACCCGCGCGACGAACGAACTCTACACCGTCAACGGCGCCAACGGCAGCTCCGCGCGCGTCGTTGCTGGCGTGGATGGCGTACGCCTGAAGGACACACTTGCTTCGCCCGCCTGGGAGGATCAATTGCTTGCCACCAACGCGCCCCCGCGATGGACGTATCTAGGTTCGTTGGGACTGTCGAATTTCTTCCTCCTTTCCGGCCGCACCGGGATGCTGGTGGAAGGTTACAAGACCAACGGCACGCCCTACGATTGGTTCACCTCGTTCAATTCGATTCGCCCGTGGCTGTTCGACGTCCACTACATCTCCAACCTCTTTGTAACCGTCGGTGATCGCG
>JANNEF010000240.1:0-13239 GCA_031378375.1 Verrucomicrobiota bacterium
TGTAGTGTCTCACAAAACACTTTACTAAGTGGACGAAGTTGTGCCAGGCTTTCGACATGGCTCGCCCCAAACTGCCACTGCACCTGTCCGCAGAGCAACGAACGGAACTTCAACGCTTGGCCCGAGCACCGGGCACGCCGCAGAAAATGGTCCGCCGGGCCCGCATTGCCTTGCTGGCCGCCGAGGGCAAGGACAACAAACAAATCGCCGCGGAACTGCGCACCAGCCATGTCACGGTCGGCCAGTGGCGTCAGCGGGTGCTGGATCTGGGCCTGGCCGGACTGCAAGAAGCGCCGCGGCCCGGTCGTCCCCAAACCCTGCCGGCCCACCGGGTGCAGACCGTGCTGACCGAAGTGGTGCAACCGCCCCAGGGCCGGGCGCGGTGGAGTTGCCGGAGCATGGCCCGGCACAGCGGCCTGTCCCGCTCGGCCGTGCAACGGTTGTGGGCCGCCAACGATCTGAAGCCGCACCGCACCCGCACGTTCAAACTTTCCAACGACCCGCAGTTTGAAACGAAGTTCTGGGACATTGTGGGGTTGTATCTCCATCCGCCGGCGCGGGCGCTGGTGTTGTGCTGCGATGAAAAGAGCCAATGCCAGGCGCTGGAACGCACGCAGCCGGGTCTGCCACTGGGCCAGGGACACATCGCCACGCGCACCCATGACTACTACCGGCACGGGACGGTGACGCTCTTTGCCGCGTTAAACTATCTCAATGGAAAAATTCTGGCGGAGCGGGCGCTCCGGCATCGCCACCAAGAATGGCTGAAGTTTCTCCAAGCCATCGAAAAGACGGTCCCGCCGGGTGTGGACGTGCATCTGATTCTGGACAACTACGCGACCCATAAACACCCCAAGGTGCTGCGCTGGCTGGCCCAACGGCCGCATTTCAAACTGCACTTCACCCCGACGAGTGCTTCGTGGCTCAATCTGGTGGAGCGGTTCTTTCGGGATTTGAGCCAGGACGTGGTGTGGCCCGGCAGCTTTGCCAGCGTAGGCGAGTTGACCGACGCCATCTGGGCCTATCTGGCCGAACGCAACCTCAAGCCGCAGCGATACGAATGGCGTGCGGAAGGGAAAACGATCCTGGAGAAGATTCGCCGCGCCCGGGAGGTGCTGGCCCGTCAACAACCGGTTCCGAAAGACACTTTAGAGACACTACACTAGGAGCGCGGCGACGGGAATGACTGGCGGGCGTTGAAGAGTTCCACCGCGGCGCGAATCGAGGGGAACGCGATCTCGTCCAGATCCACGCGGGCGGGTTCCAGCCAGCAAAGACTCTCGACGCCGTCCAGCGCGGCGGCCTCCGTCGCGGCCAGCGCGCGGCCGATAAAAAAGAAGTCGAGCACCGGATACGTGACGTCGCGGTAGTGATAGTCGTTCGTATGCGAGCAAAGAAATTCCAGCGCGCCTACCTCTAGGTTCACCTCCTCGCGAATCTCGCGGCGCAGCGCCGTTTCCGCCGTTTCACCGATGTCCACAAAACCACCGGGCACGGCGAGCCTGCCTTTGGCCGGCTCCTTCGCGCGGCGAATGAACAGCGCGTGATCATCCGCGCGCAACAGGATGGCGCCCACGGCGACAGTCGGGTTGAAGTAGTAAGTGAAGCCGCAGCCCGCGCAGTGCAGCGCCGGTTCGCCGCTGGCCGCCGCGCGAGCCGCGCCGCAGTGGGGGCAGAACCGGAAGAGATCGGCGGGGCGCATGATTTGAAATGACAATGGCGGGATGCCGGGCGCTGCCTCCGCTCAGTAACCGCCGGTTCCAATCGCTGAAGCTTTCGTCGTGCTGACGGTGCCAGCCTTTTCGGCGGCAGCCCGGCGCTGGTATTCGTCCAGCATCGCCGCCGTGGCGGTCGCGCCGCAACGGGTGCCGCCGAGATCGCGGACTCGGATAAGCCCATCCAGGTCGCGCACGCCGCCAGCAGCCTTGACTTGCACCTTGGCGGACACGCTGGCGCACATGAGCGCAAGGTCGTGTTCCGTGGCACCCTTGTAGTTGTAGCTGCCGTCGAATTGCTTGACGAAGCCGTAGCCGGTCGAGGTTTTCACCCAATCCGCGCCGGCGCGTTCGGAAAGCTGGCAGAGCCGGCGCTTGAAGTCATCTCCGCTCAAGCCCGCCCCGCCGCTGGCGAGGTAATCGTTTTCAAAGATCACCTTCACCTTCGCGCCGTGGGCGTGGGCTTCGTCGCACACCGCCTTGACGTCGCGCTCCACGTAGGCCCAGTCGCCACTGAGCGCCTTGCCGAGGTTGACGACCATGTCGATCTCGACGGCGCCCTCGCGGCAGGCGAGTTCGGTTTCGTAACGCTTGGACTCGGTCGCGGAGTTGCCGTGGGGAAAGCCAATCACCGCGCCCACAAACACGCCGGTGCCCCGGAGCAGTTCAGCGGCGCGCCTCACGGCGTAGGGTTTGATGCAGACCGAGGCGACGCGATACTTGGCGGCGAGCTGGCAGCCGTCCTCCAGTTCCCGATCCGTCATCGTCGGGTGCAGGAGCGAGTGATCGATCATCTTGGCGAGTTCTTCGTACGTGTATTTCATGGTCGTAACGAAGGCAATGCTACCCGCTTCGGGCGCGGCAAGTAAAAGGAGAAAGGAAGGGGATTGGTTTTGATCACGGTTGACCTCAAGCCGCGCCCCACCCAGAAACAAAAAGGCCGCAGCGACCCGTGGCCGCTGCGGCGGTAGCCGAGGTTCCCCAAATCAGTTGTTCACGCGGCGCACGGAGGCCGACCGCGTGCCGCCGATGCTGGACGTGACGGTCACGGTGCCGGGATTGGCTAGGACGCCCGTCTGCGTGAAGGTGTATTTATTCAGCGAAACATTGTAGGTCATCGCGCCGCGACCGGTGATGTTGAGAGCCACGCTCGGGGCGCCCGTGCTGGTGGCTTCGACGACGAGCACCTTGCTGTTGCGCCGCCATTCGGCCTTCGTGATCGTGATCGTGTCCACGAAATCCACCGTGTAGAGGCCGCCGCTCGTGTGGCTGAGATAGACGTTGCCGGCGGTCGCGAACACGCTGTAACCGCCGACGAACGCTGACCCCGAGCCGGCCTCGGGATCATACTGGCCGACGGAAACCGGCAGCGCGGGATTGGAGATGTCGAGAATGCGCAGACCGTCGGTGAGGTAGGCGAGGTAGGCGTAATTGCCGAGCACGGAAACCTGGTGCGGGACCGCGCCGCCGGGGCTGACGAAACTGCCCGCCAGCGTGATGGCACCGAGGTTGGAGATGTTCCACACTTTCACCGGGTCGGAGCCGGTGGTTTCTCCTGTGGTCACCAGGGACTGGCCGTCACTGCTCAAGGCCAGGTGGTAGATGAACGACTGATTGACGTTGGCGGTGGGCACATGGGCCAGTTGCACCGGCGCGGTGGGATTGCTCACGTCATGGATGGTGAACCCGCCGCCGAGCCACGAAATGTAGGCGAGTCCGTTGCGCACCACGCAGTCGTGCGCCTGGCTGTAGTAGGCCCACACCGGGCTGAGAATCTCCGAGAGATAAACGGGCACGGCCGGATTCGACACGTCGAAGATCGCCATGTCCCCGGTGATGCCGGAGGAGAGGTAGGCGTTCGTGGCCGTGGGCGTGACTTCGACCGTGACACTGTGGGCGTCGCAGCCGAGGTGGTAGCCGCCGCCCGCGCCCCATTCGAGCCGGCCCAGTTCGACGGGCGCGAGCGGATTGCGCACGTCGTAAATGAACAGCCCCACCCACGGCGTCGGCGTGCCCTGGGGCACCTCATTGGCGATGTAGGCGATGCCGTCAATGACCTGCACGTCGCTGATGTCCGCGTGCGCGAAGGGTAGGATGGTGTTCCGCAGCACGGGCGCGGCGGGATTGCTGGTGTCAATGATGGCCAACCCCCCGGTGCCGCGCGCGACGTAGGCGTAATTCCCATCGGCCCACACCTCGCCGTTACCGGTGCCGAGCGGGAGATTGGAAAGGAGACGGGTGTTGAGGAGGACTTGCGCATGGGCGCTGGCGGACGCGAGGGCGAGCAGCGCGATGGTTGTGACGGCCCGAAGGGCCTGGATGATAGTTTTCATAATACGACTCTCAAGGATTTTGGTTGTTGCGATGCCCCGCCGGCGTGGTGTCTTGCACCACGCATCACCGGAAACACCGCGTTATCTATGCCGAACGCCACCACACCACTTTACAGAAGGATTCGGGGCGAAAGGTTTTCGACTTTTTGAAGATAGTTGCAGCGGGAGCGGAAATTTCCTGAAAGGTACGCTCCACAAACCCCCGAACCTCCACGCCCTCCGTTCGGAGCGAAGGTGGCGCAAAGCCAAGGAGTGGCGGCGCCAGTTCAAGAACCTTCAACGCACCACCAGCCACATCGTCGCTCGCGGCGGGACCAACAAGGAGACGCGCGTGAAAAGCGCCGTGCGCGAGTATCTGAGCGTGGGCCGTGCGCTGGTCGCCAAAGTACGGGCCAGCCTGATCGATCCGTGCGACCAACCTGTGGCCGCAGCGCCTTGGGAAGCCCTCGCATACTTCCACCGCATGCTCGCCCAACTTCTGGACCTGGTGGAGCGCCGTTTGTCGAACGAGGAAACCATCCCGGCGCGCGAGAAAGTCTTTTCCCTCTTCGAGCCGCACACCGAATGGATTCCAAAAGGCAAGCAACGCCCCAACGTCGAACTGGGGCACAAGCTGCTGCTCGCGACGGATCACAATCAATTAGAGCATTTCCAGACATCATGTACCGTATCCGGCATGTGAAAAGAAACCTTGGCAGTCTTCAGGTGTGACGGTGGCGAAGGCCGCGCCCGCAGCCTTGAACAGTTGCCGGGCAGTGCGGGACTCGCGACTTTTCAACCCCTGCTTCACCTTGCTCCACAGGTTTTCAATCGGGTTGAAGTCCGGCGAATACGGCGGCAGATACTACAGTCGCGCCCCAGCCGCCTCAATGGCCTCTTGGACGCCCGCCACCTTGTGCGTGGACAGATTGTCCAGGATGACCACGTCGTCCTGTTGCCACACCGGCACCAGGCCTTGTTTCACCCAAGCCAGAAACAATTCACCATTCATCGCCCCATCAAACAGCCAAGGGGCTTGCGGCCCCTTGAACCGCACGGCGGCAATCATCGTGGTGGTCTGATAATGCCCCTGCGGCACGGGGCCGACCAACCGCTGGCCGACCAAGCTGCGCCCATAGAGCCGGGTCATCTGCGTGTGGCCCCGCTTTCATCCACGAACACCAGGCGGCTGGCGGCCACGCCCGCCAGCCGCTGCGGCCACTGCTTTCTTTGCTCTGCCACGTCGGGCCGCGATTGCTCGGCGGCGTGCAGAGTTTTTTTACAGCTCAAGCCCAGCCGGGTGAGCCACAGATCCAGGGTGCCGAAATTGGCTACAACCCGCACAAGCCCGGCCGGGCGAGGGGCGATGACGCGATTCGACGGCGGGGCAGCGGCGCTATTTCGCGCGCGGATTGGCCATGAAATAGAAACGTCCGTCCTCCGCGCCGCCGAGAAAGTCGGGCACGCCGTCGCCGTCGAAGTCCACCACGGCGGGGCTGACGTCGTGGCCTTCGATGTTCTTTTTCGCGAGCGGCCCGGCATTTTTGAAAACCCACGCGCCGTCCCTCGCGCCGACTTGCTGGAGGAAATCGGCGTTGGCGGAGTTCAGCAGGAAATCAAACCGCCCGTCACCATCCCAGTCGGTGACGCAGAGTTTGCGGCGGCCGCTGGCGCCGGCGGTCTTCGCGTTGAGTCGCAGCGGAACCCCCTGTTCATCCACGAAGGCGCGGCGCGGGGCGCGAAGGATGAGTCTGTCGCCCACTTTGGCGCGCTCGAAAAGCGCGAGGTATCCCTCCTGATCAAGCATCGCGAGATCGGGCAGGCCATCGTGGTTGAAGTCGTAAACAACGGGCGTCGTGCGCCATTGGGTGACGAGTTCGCGGCCTTGCGGTGGCCACCATGTCCACGCGGGCTTGGGCGTCGCGCCAGGCCATTCCACTTCGATAGGTTGAAGCGCGGCAAGGCGCGGCGTGCGGCGCGTGCCGATGTTCCGCAGCCATTGCACGCGGCCCCAGATGGAATTCAGCACGATGTCGGGCAGTCCGTCGGCGTCCCAGTCGGCGACGGTGAAGGTGGTATAACCCCACTTGGCTTCGGCCGGGCCTTGGATACTACCGTTCGCGCCGGCCATGACGCGCAACGGCGTGCCATCCACTTCGAGCCGGCGCGGCGCGGCCCACTTCGGCTCCGCGACTTTGGGGCCGCTGAGGTTTTCGAAAAATTCCACGCAGCCCGCGGTGTTGCCGCTCACGATGTCGGTGTCGCCGTCTCCATCCCAATCCACACCCACCGGCGTGGCGAGCGCGCCGCACTTCAACGTGTCGGCCTCCTGCTGGAAATAAACCGGCGGCGCGAACAAGGGCGTGCGGCTGGCGGAGAGCCGTCCGGTGTTTTCCACGAACGCCACGCGGCCATCCTCGTCGCCGACGATCAGGTCGAGGTCGCCGTCCTTGTCCCAATCAAACGCGATGGGGACGATCATCTGCAAATCCATCTTCACCTCCGCGCCGGTCGCGTCCTGCACACGGCGGCCGGCGGCGTAGCGCGTTTTGGTGCGCGTGCCGGTGTTTTCAAAATACGTGAAGCCGTCGAGAAACTCGCCGCAGAGCAGGTCGAGATCGCCGTCGCCGTCGAAGTCCGCGAAGTTCGGCGACGGGCACCCGAAAGTGTCCAGCGTCGCGCCACCGGCCTGGACGAGGAACGGCGCGGCGTAAGAGTTGTCGCCGTTCGAACGAAAGACATGCACAAAACCGTGCAGCGGGCCGTTCTGCCACTCGCCCCGCGCGTTCCAGGCGTCGTCCCAGCCGTAGAAACTCCAGTCCTCGATGCCGACGATAAGATCGAGACGCCCGTCGCCGTCGTAGTCGGCATAGCGCCATTGCCGATGGCGCACCTTGGGGCCTTTGGGTTGCGCGCCCTGCGGTTTGTAAAAATTGCCGTTCACTGGCAACGGCACTTTCTCAGCGAGGCCGGTGCGCGTGAAATTCGGATGCTCCGCGCCGGGTGTCAGCACGCGTAACTTTCCGTTCACGTAGCTGGGCATGACGTAGTGAACCGTGTCGCTGAGTCGCCGCGCAGGTTTGAAGACGGGCAGTCGGTGCGTCGCCGTATCACCGGTAGCGTTCTCAAAAAGATAGACACCGTTCGACGGCTTGTCCGGGCACGACACCATGAGATCGAAATCGCCATCCTCATCCGCGTCGCAGGGCACCGGCCACGCCCACAGCCCGACGCCGAGGTCCACCACCAGTCCGGGGTGATTGAACTTGAGACGTTCGAGTGTGCCGGCGGCGGCGGCGAATGCCGCGGCAAGCAATATCGCCATGGCTACCAGAGGCGAGAATCGTCGGGCAAACATGACTTGATTCGGTGGCAGTTTTTTCATGATACGTCAACGCACTCCTGCGGCGAAAATCAGACTGCGGGCCCACTGGTCATACGGCGACTCGCGCTTAGTCCGAGACACTCCCGTAAGGGGCGGTCCCTCACGGTGTGGTCCTTCGCCATTGCCTGCGATGACCTGTGGTCAGTTGAAGGGCATGCGCTTCATACGGAAGCCGACGCTGACCAGTTTGGCGTCGCGGCGGAGCAATACAATCAAGCAGGGAAGTAACTTTTGGACAGTGTATTCACTCAACCCTGGCCGCTGGAGCCAGGGCTTGCAGGTTGAGACTGACGATGAAGGCCACGAGAGCGCGCAGAGCGTCGTCGTCGAGGTCGAGCTGGCTGCGCATCAACTTCAGGTGAGGATCCTTGGAGTCCGTCCCGCGCCAGCCCATGCGGAAGTCGTGGAGCTGGTTGAAGAGATACCAGTCATGCTGCTCGGTCAGGCGGGGTGCGTCTTTGCGGCGATTGCCCTCGGCGGACTTGCCGTGGCATTCGATGCAGGTCGAGTAAAGCGCACGCCCCTTGCTGGCGTCGCCAGTGCGGGCTTGAGGCACCGGAGCGGGTCGAAGCGTGGCGATGTGGGCGAGCAGTGCCTTGGTGTCGGAGCGGCTGAGCTTGTCAGCCACCGGGTGCATGAATTTCGTCCGCTCCTCGGGAGGCAGGAATCCGGTTTCCTTCGAGTCGTCCTTGCCGCGCTCGCGGCGGCGAAACTCTTCGAGCTGCTTCTTGATGAACCAATCCTCGCGGCTGGCAAGGCGAGGAGCCTTGGTCGCTTCAAGGCCTTCGCCCTTTTCACCGTGGCATTGGGCGCAGTTCGCGAAGAGCACCGAGCCCCGGCTGGCTTTCGGAGGCTGCTCAGCAGATCGAGCTACCACGGACAGCAGGCACGCCGACAGCAGCAGCGCCGTCAGGAGGTTTCGTGAGATCTTCCCGGCGGATAGATGAACGATCATGAGGTAGACGATGTTGTTGCGGACAGACGAACCATTTCTTCCAGGACCCGCTGCGGCAATGACTGTCTTGCTTCCGCGTGGATTGCCAGAAATTACTTCAAGCCTTCCGCTGCTTTCACGCCCTTCTGGTAGGTCGTGTAGAGATAGATGGGGATTTGCAGAGAACCCAGATGCTGCTGGATGAGCGGCTCGACCTGATTCCATTCCAAGCCACCCACGCCGGTGGCTAGGCGGGGCAAGGCGAGGCTCGGGATTTTCTCGTGCTCGATCAGCTTGTGCAATTCGCGCAGGCAGTGGTTGACGTTCTGGTAGGTGGCCTTGCCCGGATGCGCGTGTTCGCCCGGGGCCGGTTCCTGGGTGAACAGATTGATGACGCGGCGTCCATCCGCCCTCGTCCACACCCAGAGGCCGCCGGGCTTGGGATGAGCCGTGTGCAGGTAATGACGGAAATCCTTGTGGAGAGCCGGCCAGTCCTGCCGCAGACTGAGCGCCAGGCCGGAGTCGAAGTGATCGTTGGGCGCGATGCCATGAGCGATGGCCTGCGCGTTGCTGAGTAGAATGTCGCCAGTAAGTTGTTTAATCATGCGAGCTCACGATGCGCGGATGTGCCGCCGCCGACTACCCATTGCTTGTCCGGAGTGACGCTGGAATTGTGCTGTGTTTTTCAAACGGCTCGCCAGCGACCTAATCACGCGACCAGACCTGCAAGCCTCAAGGCGATCAGATTCCGAATCCGCGCGTGGCTAACCGCAACTCTGGCCTGGGCCGCAGCCGCATCCCGAACCGGAGCCAGTGCCGCTCCCTTTGCTCAAGGCGCCGTAGCCGCCGAAGATGACGCGACGGATGGCTTCGCCGGTCTCGGGATGCTTGGTCAACGGCGCGTCCTTCATCCCTTGTTTGATTTCAACATAGCGGGGCGTCTCGCCCGCCTTCGCTGGAATGATTTCGTAAACGTAGGTGGTCATAAAGTGGATGCGTGCAAGGTGGATGACGCGAGCCGGGCGAGCGCTTCGGGACCAATTGGCTCCTGCGCCTGCCAGGGCAGCCATGCGGTGCGAGTGGAGTGTTTCGCCACCACCTCGCGCAGGTAACGATGTTCGGCTTCCTCGCGCCGTTGCAGCAGCGGATCGCAAGACCTGCTGTGCAACAGACTCTGATTGATGACCCACGCGAATGGCTCGATGTGCGCGCGTCGCAAATCCTCCTGCAACGCCGCTGCCTCATGCACCGGCGTCGCCTCGGGCAAAGTCACGAGCAGGATGCGCGTGAAGGCCGGATCGCGCAGTCTCTCCAGCAGGCGCATGACTGCCTCCGGTTGGGTGCTGCGGGACTGTCGTTGCAACTCGCGGTTGTAGGCTTCGCTCGCATCCAGCAGGAGGAGCGTGTGGCCGGTGGGTGCGGTGTCGAGCACGACAAACCGGTCTGTGCCATTGCCGACTTCGCGGGCGAAGGCGCGAAACACCGCAATCTCCTCCGTGCAGGGTGAACGCAGATCTTCCTCCAGCAACGCGCGCCCGGCCGCATCCATTTGCGCGCCCTGGGCCATCATGACTTCCGCCTGATACGCCGCCGTCTCGGCTGTGGGATCAATTTTGCTGAGCGTGAGTCCCTTCACTTGACCCGCCAAAGTCTGCGCGACGTGCGCGGCCGGATCGGTCGTGCTCAAATTCACGACATTCCCGCGCCGCGCCAGCATCACCGCGATGGCGGCGGCCACGGTGGTCTTGCCGACTCCACCCTTGCCCATCGTCATGACCACGCCGCTGCCTTGGCGCTCGATGTCCGCCACGAGCGATTCCAGGCTCTCCATCTCTTGCGGCGTCCATTCGGTGGTCAGCTTCGGGGCACAGGCCGCTTCACCATCGCCGTCCAGCAGCACACGCAGTCCACCGAGGCCGAGAATGTTGATGGGGCGCAGCGGCACGACGAAACTCGGCAGGCTGCCGATGAATTCCTTCGCCGATTCCATTGAGGCCAGTCCGCGACGCTGCATCGCTTGCGAGGTCACATCCTCGGGGCATTTCGTTTCAAACATGCCATTGATGACGAGTTGTTGATTGCCCACACCCAACGCGCGCAGCTCGCCCGAAGTTCGCCTGGCTTCGTTGAGCGCGGCCAGTTGCGGACGACTCACCAGCACCAGCGTCGTGGCCGCAGCATCGGCGAGCGTGTTGACCGTGGCTTCATAAACGGCGCGCTGCTTTTCCAGACCGGCCAGTGGACCGAGACAGGACGTGCCGCTGGTGTTCTTGTCGAGGAATTGATCCCACGCCTTGGCCAGACTCATCAGGCGCAGGGTGTGACCCGTCGGCGCGGTGTCGAAGATGATGTGGTCATATTCTTTGGTGGTGTCTGGATTGCCAATCAGGCCGGAGAATTCATCGAAGGCCGCGATTTCCACCGTGCATGAACCGGAAAGCTGCTCCTCCATGCTGCGCAACGCCGCCTCCGGCAGCAGGCCGCGCATCGGGCCGATGAGCCGCTCACGATACGCCGCCGCCGCTTCGACGGGATTGATGTTCAAGGCATGCAGACCAGGCGCTCCGGGAATCGGCTTGGGCTGGTTCGTCAGTGTCGTTTCCAGCACTTCATCCAGATTAGAGGCCGGATCCGTGCTGACCAGCAGCACGCGTTTGCCCGACTCGGCGAGCTTCAAGGCCGTGGCGCAGGAGAGCGAGGTCTTGCCGACGCCACCCTTGCCGGTGAAGAACAGATAGCGCGTCGCTGTGGCGGGATCAGGTCGGTAGAACGGTAGTTTCACGAAGCCACCTCAGCACCCTCACTGAGCGCGGCGCGTTCCGTGTCGGTCAGGTAGCGGCCTTTCACGCGGACCTCGCCGTCCACGAAGATCAGCGGGAGCACCTCGACCCCTTCCTTGTCCAGCAGCGCCTTCACCGTCGGATTCTGCACAAACGCCATCGGCTGTTGGCCCAGATTGTAGCGCTCCACCTTAACGCCCTTCTGGCCCAGCTGCGTGAGCAGCGCGGCAAAGCTGACCAGTGCGGGATCAATCTCGGTGCCACAGAGTCCGGTCGAGCAGCACATCGGCGGGTCATAGACTTGGATGGTTTTCATGGCGGCAAATGTCCTGGTTATTTCGTGGCCTTGAGTTGATCTCGGCGTCCCTCGGCGTAGGCGGTGAACACGCGGCGGATTTCATCCCGCACGCGGCGGAACACGGCCAGCTTTTCCTCATCTGTGCCAGTGGCGTGTGCCGGATCATCGAAACCCCAGTGATGCCGGTTCAACTGGCCGGGAAACATCGGGCACGCCTGGTCGGCATTGCCGCAGACCGTGACAACCGTCTCGATGTCCTGTTTCAGAAAATCGTTCATGTGCTTCGAGTGATGCGCGGAGATGTCGATGTTGATCTCCTTCATCACCTGGATGCCGAGCGGATGCACATAGCCCGCGGGCTTCGAGCCGGCGCTATGCACTTCAAGGATGTCGCCCGCGACGGCTCGCAGGATTCCTTCCGCGAGATGGCTGCGGCACGAGTTGCCAGTGCAGAGAATAAGAACAGAGGGTTTCACTTTTTGGTTTGGCGTTTGCATAAATCAGCAGGGTCTTGTTTGAGAATCTTCTTGAGTTGTTTGCTGTCTTCCAAAACGTGCGGCTTGTCGGCGAGGGACTTCTCGATCCAATCCAGCGCCTCTCGCACCACCACCGGCGCTTTCCTGTCCGGCAGTTTGTAGTAAATCCAGCGGCCCTCCTTGCGCGACTCCACCAAGCCCGCCTGAAAGAGAATGGACAGGTGTTTGGAGACGGTGGACGGGGCCAGGCCGAACAGCTCGGTGATCTGGCAGACGCACAGCTCGCCCCTCCGTAAGGCCAGCAGCGTGCGGACGCGGTTCTCGTCCGCCAGCGCCTTGGTGATGTTCATGAACTCGCGCATAGTCTGATTCCGTATTTCGCCAAACAACGAAATAGAACTAACGCGGCGCACGGTCGCCGTCAAGGTGGGCGATCAAGCGGTCGCTGTGTAAACGCCCGCCCGGGAAACCAAGTTACTCACTTCAAGCTCATCTCCTTCTCCAGAATCGCCACAGTAGTCTTCATCACGGTGTCCGGATTGAGCGAAATACTGTCGATGCCTTGCTCCACGAGGAACTGGGCAAACTCGGGATAGTCGCTCGGTGCCTGGCCGCAGATGCCGATCTTGCGCTGCTTCGCACGGCAGACGGTGATGACCTGGGCGATCATTTTTTTCACGGCGGCGTTCCGCTCATCAAAGATGGGTGCCACGATTTCCGAGTCGCGGTCCACGCCGAGGATGAGTTGCGTCAGGTCGTTCGAGCCGATGCTGAAGCCGTCGAAGATTTCGCAGAACTCCGCGGCGAGAATGACGTTGCTGGGAATTTCGCACATGACGTAGATCTCCAGCCCGTTGACACCGCGCTTGAGGCCGTGCTTCTCCATCTCGGCCTGGACGCGCCGGCCCTCCTCGACCGTGCGGCAGAAGGGAATCATCAGCTTGAGGTTCGTGAGGCCCATCTCCTCGCGCACCTTCTTCATGGCGCGGCACTCGAGCGCGAAGCCAGCCTGGTAGCGCGGGTTGTAGTAGCGGCTGGCACCACGGAAACCGATCATCGGGTTCTCCTCGATCGGTTCGTAAGGTTTGCCGCCGATGAGGTTCGCGTATTCGTTCGTCTTGAAGTCGCTCAGGCGGAGAATCACATCCTTCGGATAAAACGCGGCGGCAATCATCGCCACGCCTTGCGCGAGCTTGTCCACGAAGAACTGCGGCTTGTCCGTATACCCGGAGGTGAGTGCGTCGATAGTGGCGCGAGTGGCAGCGTCGAGGGTTTGACGAGCAATTTTCTCAACCGGAGCGCCGATTTCAAAATCGGCCTGAGCACCGACACCATCGGG
>JANNEF010000276.1:0-2432 GCA_031378375.1 Verrucomicrobiota bacterium
GGGACCACAGCACGGTGCCCGCCTTCGAAAGCGCCTCCCCGGAGAGCCTGGAGAAACGGGTGCAAATTCACAGCGGCAAGGAGAAACCGGCCACCGCCTTCACCACCGTGCGTTACCGCGACCATTGGTTCTGGATTGAAGAGGGCGACTGGCAGACGAAGCGTGCGCTCACGGCTGTCATGTTTTTCTTCACGCTCGCGGAAACCGGCGACATCGGGAAGCTGCCCTTGATCACCATCCCCGCGCAGTAGCAGTTCCGAGCAAACCGAATGAACAAGTCGTTTCAACCGGAGCAGGCGGACAGAACCGGGCGGGATGGCGGACCGCCCTCCGTTTCGTCAGGCCCAATGCTTCGACCGTCAGCCAGCAAAAACGTATGCGGCGAACATGTCGGAGCGGGCGGGACACGCTCGATGCAGAGGTATTTCGCCGGACACGTTACAAGAACCCTGCTGTTGACGGTGCTGCTGCCGTTGAGCTTCGCGTCGCTGTTCGGTGCGCTCATCGTTGCCGCTCGCCTCTATCCGGCCACTTTCGACTGGCGGGTGGGCGTCATCTCGAAGCTCACCTCGCCGTACGAGAATCCCCCGGGCTGCTGGCTGGCAGTGTTCGGCATCATGGCGGCGATGCTGTTGATCCTGCCATTTGCCGGTTACGTGGCGCAACGGTTGCGCGCGATCGCCCCCCGTCTCGCGGGATCTACCGGCACGGCATTCGCATCGGGCTTTGTCCTGATGTTCCTCTGTGTGGCGCTGCAACTCGCGCAACCGGTCATTGGCCTCCGGTGGTTGCATGGCCTTCGGGGGGCGGCCTCGGCGCGGGCTTCATCGTCGGCATGTTCTGCTGCAGCTCCTGCGCTCTCCAGGAGCGGCGGCGGTGTTCCCGCCAACAACGACGACTGGCTGGCCTGCTCGTATTGTCATGGCTGTCGCTCACCTTGGTTCCGGTCCTCTGCCTCGCCGTCATCGGCGTCCTCGTGGTGTTGGGTCAACACGCGGGCCTGGTGTGGGCTGAAGATATTCGCCAGTCTTTTCGGCACACGAGGCTGTGGCATCTTGCTTTCTGGGAATGGATCGGCGTCGCGTTGGGCTATGTATTTCTAACTCTCACGGTGCTGCTATTGCCCGCGTCGTGTGAAGCCGGGAGAACCCAACCAGCCCATGCCTCCACAACGCGCAGAGGCGACCAGTGATTCACCATCCAGCGAAACGATGCCTCAACGAGGGAGAATGAAAACCAATTGGATCAAGTCCTCATGCAGAAACGCACGCCTGGCGTTTGCCGTGTTCTGGCTTGCGGCGGCGGCGCACGCCGCCGAATCACCTGCCGTTCTGAGGCCGCAGTTTTTCCCATCGTCGCCACCAACTACGTGCTCGTGACCAACATGGTGGTCGTCACCAATTACTTCGTCACCACCAATGTCGTCCTCGGCACCAATGCCTTCGCGTTTCGGCCATCGAGTTCCGCGTTGCCCGACCTGAGTTGGGTCCCGCCGGAGGACAGCTTCGACTGGATCCAGATCAAGTCGGGCGAGTGGTTGAAAGGCAGCATCAAGGCGATGCAGGCCGAGTATCGCTGGCGGTTCACGGAACGGTTGGGCGTCGTTGCGTTCGGCGGCGTGGGAAGTGTGGCACCGGAGTTCGGCCGATTCGACCAACTGCTGCCCAGCGTGAGGATCGGCCTCCGCTACGTGCTGGCCAAGCAAAACAACGTCGGCTTGCGTTTCGATGCCGCGTGGGGCCGGGATGAACACACCTTCTACGTCGGCATCGGAGAGGCGTTTTGAAGCAATAATAAACCGAATCCATGTCGTTGGAAAAGTGCCACCGATTGGGGATTGATTGGTGGTCGATGAAAACAACGCAATCTTCAGGCCCACGCCCGGATCACCAAACGGTGGCCGGGACATTGGAGTTCAAAGCCAACGGCAAATCCATCGCCATTGGCTTCACCGATCAACAGCGTTCCCCGCACGCGGGCAGCGCCGTGTTCTGGGGCTGGCTGCGACCGCTGGACTGGTGCAAACGTCTGGCCACCTCGCTGCCGCATCCGCTGCCGCTGTCCAACAACAAGCTGCTGCCACTCGAAAAGGCGCTGACCTTCATGCACGGACTCTTGTGTGACGCACGCAGAGCTACACTCATGTCTCCTATCTGCGCCCCGATCCGCTCGTGCCGGAACTGCTCGGCATCACGCGCGTGGCCAGTCAGTCGGTGCTGACGCGCTTCTTCCAGGGGTTCACTTCGGCGGGCGGCAACCTGCGCTGCTTTCGTCCGCTCTGGCCTTGGGGCCTAGTGTAGTGTCTCACAAAACACTTTACTAAGTGGACGAAGTTGTGCCAGGCTTTCGACATGGCTCGCCCCAAACTGCCACTGCACCTGTCCGCAGAGCAACGAACGGAACTTCAACGCTTGGCCCGAGCACCGGGCACG
>JANNEF010000290.1:0-4843 GCA_031378375.1 Verrucomicrobiota bacterium
ACGCCCTTGGTGGTCTCACGCGCGATGGCGATGCGCGGGGCGTTGGTGACGATGAAAGTGTTGTGCGCGTGCGCGTCGGCGGCAGTGGCGATGTGCGTGTAGTAAAAGCGCGCCGGGTCCTGAAATCCATAAAACAGGCACATGTCCCGGTGGCCGTATTCCTTGCCGGTCTGGATCAAGTCCACTTCCAGGATGAAGTCGCCAAACACCTTGTCGGCGAGGAGCGCGATGTTGACAGGCGAACGGACGGCGGGCTTGTATTTGCTTTGCTGAACCAGGGCAAGTGCGCCGTTGTCGTTTGTACGGGCGAACTGCCACGCCTTCGGATCAGTCATCGCAAAATCCTTGAGCGCGGCGGAGGTGTCGAATTTCTGCTCGTAAAGAAGTTTGTAGCCAGACGGAAGTTCGGCGGGTTTGTCCGCCGCAGACGCCACGACCACGAGGGTCAGCAATGCCACGAGCGTTGTGAGTATAGTGCGGGGAGAGTGGCGGGACGGCGGCGTTCGGAGGGTGACGGATACCGGAACCGGTTTCGTTCTTTCTGCTGGTTTGAGAATGTGCATGGTTGGTTTTGGTGCCGGCCAGCTTGTTACCTTGGAACACGTCTGCGACGCAAACTGAAAAGGGAACTTTTGCAGGTGCCCTTCAAATTGGCCCGTCCACCACCGTAGGTTCAAGCTTCCGCAAACAGCTCGCGCACGGGTTGACCACGATCCGTGATCGGGACGGGGCGATCTTCGTCGTGAAGGAATTTTTCCGGATTGATGCCCAACACGCAATGGATGGTCGCGTGCAGGTCGGGCACGGAGATGGGACGGTCGAGAATTTTCCTTCCCAGTTCATCCGTCACGCCCACGGCCTGGCCGGTGCGCAGGCCCCCGCCCGCGAGCGCGATGCTGAACGCCTTCGAGAGATGGCCGCGCCCGCCGCCGTTGTCAAATTCCGGCGGTCGCCCAAACTCCGTCGCCACCACGACCAGCGTGCGGTCGAGCAGTTTGGTTTGCTCCAGGTCCACCACCAGCGCGGCGAGCGCCCGGTCGAGATCTTGAATGAGCAGGTGTTGGTTGAGCTGACCTTCGTTGTGCGTGTCCCAGCCCGTGCCATTGATGAAGTTCAGGTTGAAGGAGACTTCCAGGAAGCGCACCCCGGTCTGCACCAGCCGCCGCGCGAGCAGGCAACGCTGTCCAAACTCCCCGCCGTACGCCGCGCGCAAACTGTCCGGTTCGGACTTGAGGTTGAACGCCTTCATGAAATCGCCGTCCGCCAGCCGGAACGATTCGCCGATGGCCGCGTCATAGTCGGCGATCAATTTGTCCTCCTTCTGCCGTGCGACGTAGCCCTGCCGCAGTTTTGCCAGCAGCGCCTCGCGTTCGGCTTGGCGTGGCGCGGTGATGTATTCAGGGCGCGTCAACCCGCTCGGTCCGGCTTCGGTGTCCGTGAGGTAAACGTAGCCATCCCGCGCGCCCAGAAAGCCCGGGCCGCGTGTGACGTTCGGGTAACCCATCACCACATAGGCGGGCGCGCCGTCCACCGCGCTTTTGCGCTCATGCGCGACCACGGAGCCGATTGACGGATAGGTGACCGTACCGCTGGTCGGGCGGCCCGTGTGCAGCCGGTTCGTGGCGGCGGCGTGCTCGTCAATCACGTCGTGATGAATCGTGCGCAGCAGCATGAAACGGTCGAGCACCTTCGCACAGCCCGACAGGTGCTCGCAGACCTGCACCCCGGGGATGGCGGTATCAATCGCCCTGTAAGCCGAGCCGGGTACCTTCTTGCCATCGCCCATGCGCTTGGGATCCCAGGTGTCAATGTGGCAGGCACCGCCGCCCAGCCAGATGAAGATGCAATGATCGGCTTTGCCTTTCGGATAAACGATTTCCTCCTTCTTCTTCGCGCCGTGAAGGAGCGACGTCGCGCCGCCCATACCCAACGCTGCAGTGGCTCCCAGGCCGGCGGTGAGAAATTCACGGCGGCTCAACGATACGGCAAGGTCTTTGGAGTTCATAAGTTTTCCAAGATTACGGGAGGAACACGAACTCCGGCGAATTGATCAGCGCCCACAGCATGTCTTCCATGCGCTCGCGCCAATCCGGGCGAAGACGTTCGGCGGGCGGATCGCCCAAGCGCGCTTCGCGTTCCAATTCCTGTTTGATCGTTGTGGCTTCGGGATTGAGATGGTTGGACCAGGAAACCGCACGCCGCGCCTTCACGTGCTTGAAGCCGTTGCTCGCGCTCGCTTCAACGAGGCGGGTGGCGTAGCCCTTCTCCAGATGCGTTGCGAACAGCTTCGCTTCCGCGTCCGTCGGCGGACGCGAGAGCACGCGTAGGAATACGGCGCGGACGAGTTCCGGCAGCGGACGCTTCACCAGCGCCAGCGCGGTGACGGCGTGGTCGTCCGACAGGCGGGTGATGCGGCCGTTGCCGAGCAAGCCGTTGGCGAGCGCGGCGGGTTGGAGCACGTTCGCCGAATGGTCGCGCGCCGTCAGTGGACTTTGCCGCGACTCGCGCCACCCGAAAGTCGTGAGGGTGTCGGCAATCTGCTGGGCCTTGGGCATCGCCAGCGCGGGGCGGTCGCGCTCGTTGGACAGTGAGGCGAATTCCCACGCATGCCCCGGCTGGCCGAGATTGTTGAAGTCCTTCACCGGGCGGCGTCCGTCCACGTCCATGTTCATCTCCTCGGAATCAAACGGCTTGCCGGCGGCGGCGAAAAGCGAGTCCACCACTTGCTCGGCGGTCAGGCGGCGGCGGGCGGGCGAGGCAAAGAGACGTTCCTCCGCTTTCCGGTCGAGCGAGCCGTCGGGGCGGACGGCGCGTTGATAGGTGTGCGAATTGAGGATGAGCGCCGCGATGTGCTTGAGATCGTAGTCGTGCGTGATCAACTCACGCGCCAGCCAGTCAAGCAATTCGGGGTGCGACGGTTTCGCCGTCTCCCAATCGTCCACCGGCTCGACGATGCCCCAGCCGAGGTAGCGCTTCCAGACGCGGTTCACGAGCACTTTGGCGAAACGCTCGTTGCGGGCGTCGGTGATGAGCGCGGCGAGTTTTTCACGCGAGTCGGCGGAGCGGCGCAGCACACCAGGCGGCAAATCGTCGCGCATCACCGCCTGAAACGGCCACTCCGGTTCCACCTTCGACCCGGGCTTGAGCGTCACGTTCACGACACGGCCGACGACGATGTTCGCGTTGGTGGGGATGCTGCTCGACAGCGGCACGGCCTGCGGTTCCTTCTTGAGCATCGCGGCGACGCTGAACAGGTCTTTCTGTTTGAAGTCGTGATACGGCGCGTCATGGCAGCGGGCGCATTGCATCTGCATTCCCAGAAACGCCTGGGCGATGATTTGCGCTTTCTGCGCCATCGGCACGTCGTTGTCAGTGGCCATGTCAAAGCCTGCCGGGCCGCCGTGATAAACGCTACCTTCCATCTGAATCAACTCGGTGGCAAAGCGATCCATCGGCAGGTTGTCACTAAACGCCTCGTGCAGCCACCAGCGAAACGGGCCGGTGTTGTTGAGCATCGGCTTGAGGATGCCGGGATTTTCCGCAAGCACATCCTGCCAGTAACTCACCCAATGATCCGCCCAGCCCGGGGCCGCCAGCAGACGCGTGATGGCTTTCGCCCGGCGGTCCTTGCTCGAGTCGCGCAGGAACGATTCGATCTGCGCTGGCGTGGGAATCGTGCCAATAGTGTCGAGCGTGACGCGGCGGAGGAACGCGTAATCATCCAACAATGGCGCGGTTATGACTCCAGCGGTGGCGAGCCGCGCACCGATGAAGCGGTCAATGTCGTTGTGAACGGGCGTCGCGGTGGGGACTGCCGGGGGAAGTGCGCAGCGCAATTGAGGATCGGCCACTTGCTTGCGCGCCAGTTCGTGACGCCACGCCCAGTATTTTTTCTCCTCGAAGGCGGCGGTGGCGCGGCGTGGTTTGTCCTGGGCTTTCCAATGCGCCCGCCGGTCCGCCGCGTAGGCCGTCCAGCCTTGCTCGGTGTAAGGCACCAGGCCGGTGGGTCGGGATTTGCGAGATGCCGTCGCCGTATTCAACGACGGGTTCAGCAAATGAAATGTGCCCTGCCCCGCCAACGCGACGCTTACGGTGAGTTCGCCCAGTTCTGGTCGGCGACCTTTCCCGCCGATGACGGCCTCCAACGTGAAGTCATGCGCCTGGCCGTCGAACACGACATTGGTGAGACACTCGAAATGCCCCGGCTGCGGGTAGCGCAACTCCGGTTCCGCAACGACGGGCAGGTCCGGCACCTCCTCGTGACCGTCGGCGTTCAGTTTGGCGAACTTCGTTGCGGCGATGAGCTTGCCATCGAGCTTCAGCCGCGCTGCGCCGCGGCAGCGGAGGAGCAGGCGGTGCTCGCCCTTGGGCAACGTAATTCGCGACATGGCGCGGAAAACGAACGGCGCCGCGCGGTCCACCTTGATGCCGTAGTCGGAATACTTGGTAGGCAAAGCATCGAAGCCGAACGCCGGTTCGCCGTAGGTTTCGCTTAGATCGGGCGGGGCGAAATCCCAGTTGGTCTGGTCGGGTGCGCCTTCGAGGATTTCGACGCGCACACCGTTCTCCGATGAAGTGGTGCGGCTGGGGTTGGAATTCTCAGCCCGCGCTCTGGTGTCGTGGAGGCACGTCGCAACCCAGATCATGAGCAGGAGAGATGCACAGGATTTACGATTGGGTTTCATCGTATGGCTGCCCACAAACTAGTCTGGTGTCCAACAAGTCATTTACATTATAGGGTTGCGGGGTATCCTCTGGTGATGCCCCGCCATGCCGCGCCCCTGACCTTGAGCGATTCGGAGAGCAAACAACTGAACGCGCGCGTTCAAGATCGTCGTTCCAC
>JANNEF010000314.1:0-13840 GCA_031378375.1 Verrucomicrobiota bacterium
ATCCAGGTTCACGGCGGCGGCAAGGCGCTCGTGCAGGTGAAGGACATTTCCATCGAGGAACTGCCGCCCACGCCGCCGGGAAAAATCTTTCGCGGTGCGCCGGAGCCGAAGAAAGGCGCGGACAACACGGGCGCGAACCGAGGTGCCGCGCAGACCGCGAGCAAGGCCGAACCCGTTTCACCGGAGGAAGAGAAGTCGCGCTTCACGGTCGCGCCGGGTTTTGAAATTGAACTCGTCGCTGCCGAAGACATTGATGCGGGTATCGGCAAGTTCGTGACGGTGGATTGGGACCAGCACGGCAATCTCTGGACGATGACGGCGCTCGAATACCCGGTGGACGCGAACGAAAACGCCGCCGTCGCGAAAGAACTCTACGCGAGCAAGGCGAAGGACAAGGTGCTCGTCTATGACCGCGACCGGAAATCACCGACCGGTTACGCGAGCAAGCCGCGCGTGTTCGCCGAGGGGTTGGCGATTCCGCTCGGCATCCTGCCCTACAAGAACGGCGTCTATGTGCAGCACGGGCCGGACATCGTTTTCCTGAGCGACACCGACGGCGACGGCAAGGCCGACAAGCGCGAGGTAATCCTCACCGGCTTCGGCGTGCAGGATTCGCATCTGTTCCCGCACCAATTCACACGCGCGCCGGGCGGCTGGATTTGGTTCGCGCAAGGCGCGTTCAATTACGGAAAAGTTCATCCGCCCGGAAAGGCGGACCGAGCCGTGCAGTTCGACCAGACGCGCATGGCGCGCTTCCGCCCCGACGGCAGCGACTTCGAGATCACGTCGCAAGGGCCGTGCAACATCTGGGGCCTGCACATGACGATGGAAGGCGAGACGTGGATTCAGGAGGCCAATGACTTCGGCTACCCGGCGATGCCGTTCCACGAATACGCGAATTACCCCGGCTGCTCGCAGGCGCAGTGGAAAAGCTACGCGCCGGAGTTCCCCGGCACCGCGCCGCACTTCGCGATGGGCGGCACCGGGTTGAGCGGGCTGGCGATCACGGACAAACCAGTAATCAGTGAATCAGTAATCAGTAATCAGTCGGTGCGCGCAAACGTCAAGGCACTGAATACTGATTCACTGATTACTGGTTACTGGCCTCCGGCCTACTGCGACGTCATCTACATCGCCAACCCGATCACGCGGAAAATCCAGGCCATCAAGGCGCGGCGCGACGGGCCGCGTTACGCGCTGGCGAAGCTGCCGGACTTCATCCAGTCGAGCGACGAGATGTTTCGCCCCGTCGCGCTGCGGCTCGGGCCGGACGGCTGCCTCTACTTTGTGGACTGGTACAACAAGATCATCTCGCACAACGAAGTCGCGCGGAACCATCCCGACCGCGACAAGAAACGCGGCCGCATCTGGCGCGTGAAGCACAAGGACGTGAAGCCGCTCGACGTGCCGGACTTCACCAAGCTCTCCAGCGACGAACTCATCGCCAGACTCGGCGGCGGGAACACCACGCAAAGCCACTTGGCGTGGCAGGCGATCGGCGACCGGGGATTGAAGGAACTCGCGCCGAAGCTCAAGCGCTTCATCGGCGACAAATCGCAGACCGCGGCGAAGCGCATCGCGGCGCTGTGGGCACTGGAGGCTTTGAAGTCAGCGGACGCGACGACGGTGACTCCGCTCTTTACAGATGCCGACCGGAGCGTGCGCCGCGAAGCCGTGCGCGCCGCCGGGGAACTGATGCTGCCACCCGGCGAGTTCCTCTACAGTTCTCCGGTCACGCGCGATCCCGAACCCGAAGTGCGGGCTGAAGTCATTCGCGCCGCCGGACGCTTTTTCATGGCGGCAAAGGGATCCGGGCCAGCGGACAGCCATCGGGCGCACAATGCCATCCGCGTTCTGCTCAACATCGCCGACCTCGCGCCGCTGGACGCGCCCACGATGAAGAGCACGCAGAACGGGAAGATCATCAAGAGCGGCGACGCCTATGACCGGGAGTTCGAGCGCTACCTCGTGCGCTTCTTCCTGGAGAGCAGCCCGAAGCCGGTGGCGGAATTCCTTCGCCTGGATTCGCAGGGGCGCGGGGTGGAGAACACCGTGCTGGCGACGCTCGCGTTGGAACCCAAGGAGAGTGCCGCGCAACTCGCCAGCGTGTTGCCGAAGCTGAACCGCGCTCCGGGCCAGGAGGAATTGCTCCGCCTCGCACAGTTCCCGGACGAGGCGGGCGTGGGTGAGGCGTTGAAGAAAGTTCTGCAACAGCCCGCGACCAGCACGGCGGCGATTGAGTCATTGCTGAAGGTTCGCACCAAATTCGACGCGGCGAAGATCACGCCGCTGCTGAATGACGCCGCAAAGCAGTTGCTCGCGCAGAACAACGCGGCCTCCCTCGAACTCGGCACGAAGCTCGCAAGTTCGTTTCAACTCGCCAGCGTGGAACCCGAACTCGTCCGCGTACTGGAGCAGGGCTGGGGCGGCTATCCGAAACTCGACGCGACGGAATATCTGCTGCGGCCCGAATCGCTGGCTGCGCTTGGTGCTTTGCGTGAGTTGAAGTCCGACCGCGTGGACTTGTTCGCCAAGCTCGCGGAGAAAGGCGGCCCCGCCGAGCAGTCCGCCGCCATTGCTGCGCTCGCCGCGTCGCGTGACGCGCGCGGCCCGCAACAACTCGCCAGCCTTTACCCGAACCTTCCCGCGGCACCGCGCCGTGCCGCGCTCGTGTCGCTCACCGGCTCAAAGGCCGGTGCCGGCGCGTTGGTGAAGTGCGTCCGCAGCGGCACGATTCCGAAGGACGAGTTGGATGGCGCGACGCTCGACAAGCTTCAGGCCGTCCTCGGCGACGACAAAGACCTCATCGCGTTGATGCAGGAGATGGCGTCCTTCTTCCGCCCCGCGCTGCGTCTCGACGGCAAGGACGCCAGCTACGTGGATTCCAACCTAGAACTCACCGGCCCCTTCACCGTCGAGACGTGGGTAAAGCTGGAGGGCGACATCAGCAACCGCGACGGCATCCTCGCCGCGCCCGACGTGCTGGACATCAACTTCGCCGGCGCGCTCTTCCGCGTGTGGGTCGGCGGCGGCCAGCACGATGTCGTCATCGCGAAGAAGAAGACTATGGCCGGCGTGTGGACGCACTACGCCGTGACGCGCGACGCGAATGGCGTCTTCCGCATCTACATCAACGGCGAACTCGACGCGACCGGCGCGAAAGCGAACACGAACACGTTCGCCGGCGTGGACATCGGCCGCACGATTCCCAGCGACGCGGGCACGGACGGCTGGTTGAGCGAGTATCGCGTATGGAACCGCGCCCGCACCGCCGACGAAGTTCGCGCCGATTTTGATCGCAGCTTCGAGGGCGATACCAAGCCTGGCGGGCTGACGCATTATTTCCCCGGCGCCGGTCCGTGGGGCAAACTGCACGGCGGCGCGAAAGTGGTGAAGTCATCCGACTTCCCGCCACTGCTCACGCCCGCCGAGTCGCAGGCGCTCGCCACGAAGTTTTCCAGGTTCCACGCGCTCGCCGACAAGGCCGGCGACACCGCCAAAGGCAAAACGATCTTTACCACGGCCTGCATTGCCTGCCACAGCATCGGCGGACAGGGTGGTCAGATTGGTCCCGTTCTCAACGGCGCCGGCGCGCTCGGCGTCGAGTCGCTGCTGCGAAACATCCTTACGCCGAACGCCGCAATGGAACCGGGCTACCGCGTCTTCCGCGTCGAATTAAAGGATGGCGAAGTGCTCGACGGCATCCGCGTGAGTGAAGACAAGGACGCCATCGTCCTCCGCCGGCAGAACATGGAAGACACGCGCATTCCGCAGAGCAACGTGCGCAAAGCCGCTTTCACGAAGATGAGCATGATGCCCGATGGATTGCTGGACGCGCTCAAGCCGGAGGAAGTGAGCGACTTGTTCGCCTACTTGAAGACGTTGAAATGAGCGCGGCCATCCCCTGCCCTGCGCCCAAGCATTCACCTGCGAGCTTGCCGCCCCGCGAAGGCGCGTTACCCTCCACCCATGAGCGCCACAACTTGTCCGGTATTCATTGGCGGTGAATGGAGCCGCCTCGCGAACGTCCCCACCACGCCCGTCCACAATCCGTCCATCGGTGAAGTCATCGCCGAAGTGCCGCAATGCGACGCGGCCATCGTGGACCGGGCGGTGAGCGCGGCGCACGACGCCTTCCCCGGTTGGTGGGAAACGCCGCCGGTCGAGCGTGCGCGGATTCTCTTTCGCTTCAAGGCGCTGCTCGAAGATAATTTCGACGAACTGGCCAGGTGCAACACCCGCGAGCACGGCAAGACCCTCACCGAATCGCGCGGCGACGTGCGGCGCGGCCTGGAGATGGTCGAGTTCGCCTGCGGAATTCCCTCGCTGCTCATGGGCGAGACACTGGAGAACATCGCGCGCGGCATTGATTGCGAGGCCATCCGCCAGCCGCTCGGCGTGTGCGTCGGCATCACGCCGTTCAACTTCCCGGCGATGGTGCCGCTGTGGATGTATCCCGTGGCGCTCGCGTGCGGAAACACCTTCGTGCTCAAGCCGAGTGAGAAAGTTCCGCTCACCGCCATCAAGATCATCGAACTGCTGGACAAGGCCGGCCTGCCCAAGGGCGTGATGAACATCGTCCACGGCGGACGCGATTGCGTGGACGCGCTGCTCAAGCATCCGAAGGTGAAAGCCGTTTCGTTCGTCGGCTCGACGCCCGTGGCCCGGTACATTTTCGAGACGGCGACGCGCCACGGCAAGCGCGTCCAGTCGAACGGCGGCGCGAAGAACTACATCATCATCATGCCCGACGCGGACCTCGAACCGTCGGTGACGGGCGTGAAGGAAGCCGCGTTTGGTTGCGCGGGCGAGCGTTGCATGGCGGCCTCGACCGCGCTCGTCGTCGGCGAGGCGCAGACGCGCTGGCTGCCGGACATGGTGGAGGCGGCGCGCGGCATCAAAGTCGGCCCGACCGACCGCGATGCGCAGCCGCACATGGGGCCGGTCATCACGCGCGAGCATCGCGACCGCGTCTGCTCGCTCATTGACGCCGGTGTGAAGGAAGGTGCGAAGGCCGCCGCCGACGGACGCGCGGTGAAAGTCAGCGAAGCACCCAACGGTTTCTTCATCGGCGCGACGCTGCTTGATCACGTCCAGCCCGGCATGAGCGTGGCGCGCGAGGAAATTTTCGGCCCCGTCCTGAGCGTGATGCGCATGGATGATCTCAACTCCGCCATCGAAGTCGCCAACCGTTCCGCCTTCGGCAATGGCGCGTCCATCTTCACGCGCTCCGGCAAGGCCGCGCGCGAGTTCAAGCACCGCGTGAAGGCCGGCATGATCGGCATCAACGTCGGCGTGCCCGCGCCCACGGCGCTCTTCCCATTCAGCGGCTGGGACGAATCCTTCTTCGGCGACCTGCACATCCAGGGCCGCGACGGCGTGCGCTTTTACACGCGTCAGAAAGTTGTCACCACGCGCTGGTTCAGCATGGGCGAAGGCGACATCTGGCAGAAGTGAATGACGCATGAGCCTCCTTATTAAGAACGGTGAAATAGTCACCGCCGATTCGCGCTACACCGCCGACATCTGGTGCGCCGGCGAAACCATCACGCGCATTGACCGCGACATCGCGCCGCCGCCGGGCGCGGAGGTTATTGATGCCAGGGGCAAGTTCGTCTTCCCCGGCTTCATTGACCCGCACGTTCACATCTACCTGCCGTTCATGGGAACGTTCTCGAAGGACACCTACGAGACCGGCAGCAAGGCCGCGCTCGTCGGCGGCACCACCACACTGATCGAGATGTGCTGCCCGTCGCGCGCGGATGACACGCTCGCGGGCCACGAGACTTGGATGGCGCAGGCGGTGGGGAAGTCGGCGTGCGACTTCACCTTCCATCAGGGCGTGACGAAGTTCGACGCGAAGACCGAGGGGCAACTCCGCGAGATCGTGAAGCGCGGCGTCAGTAGCTTCAAAATCTTCCTCGCCTACAAGGGCGCGTTTGGAATTGATGACACGGAGCTGTACCGCACGCTCAAGCTGGCGAAGGAACTCGGCGTCATCGTCACGGCTCATTGCGAGAACGAAACGCTGGTGACGGAGCGCTGCAAGGAACTCCTCGCCGCCGGCAAGACCGATCCCGGCCAGCATCACGAAAGCCGCCCGCCGCGCGTCGAGGCCGAGGGCGTGCATCACCTGATGACCTTTGCCGAACTCACCGGCGCGGCGACCTACATCGTCCATCTCAGTTGCCAGGAGGCGCTTGATGAAGCCCTCGCCGCCCGCCGGCGCGGCGTGCGCGTCGCCGTCGAGACGCTCATCCAGTATCTCGTGCTCGACAAGACTTACGCCGAGCGCCCGGACTTCGAGGGCGCGAAATACGTCATGTCCCCGCCGCTGCGCGACAGGCGCAACCAGGACATTCTCTGGAACGGCCTCCGCGACGGACTCATTCAAACCGTCGCCACCGACCACGCCCCGTTCGACTTCGCGAAGCAAAAGCCGATGGGCATGGACGACTTCACGAAAATCCCCAACGGCATTCCATCCCTCGAAGAACGCATCAACCTCCTCTACACCCACGGCGTGAAGACGGGCCGACTCGACCTCCACACCTTCGTCAACGTCGCCAGCACGCAGGTCGCAAAGACCTTCGGCCTGTTCCCGCGCAAAGGCTGCATCCAGCCGGGTGCCGACGCCGACCTCGTCATCTTCGATCCGAACCATCGCGGCACCATCTCCGCAAAGACGCAGTCCATGAACGTGGATTACTCCGCCTTTGAAGGCTGGCCTATCGAGGGCCGCCCCAACGCCGTGACCGTGCGCGGCGAAGTGGCGGTGCGCGACGGGAAGTTCGTCGGGAAGATCGGACGCGGGCAATTTCTCCAGCGCGAGCCGCATCACTGAGTCAGTAAGCAGTGAATCAGTAATCAGTAGGTCAGTGAACCAGTGCTATCGCCCGTTGCGCCGCCGTCCCCACTGACTCACTGATTACTGACCTACTGATTACTTTCCCACCCCCCGCTACGCCGCCACCGCCAGCGCCGGTCGTTGCACGAACATCGCGCCGCTGCCCGACTCGTTGCCCGTGGTGAGAATCACATACACCTTGAACGCCACTTGCGCGCCCGGTTGGTTCAGACCGAAGGGCGTCACGAACTCGCGCGCCGCACCCGGCGCATTTGTGGCGATCACCACCGCGTCCTCGTCGCTGTAATCCGTGCCCACGTTGCCGCGCAGCTCATAGCTGTGCAGCATCGCGTCCGGCGAAGCGTCATAGACCACCTTCGACACATTGGGCGCTTCAAACACCGCGCTCGCATTCACGGCGACAGGCGTGTGACCCGGCAGCGGCGTCAGGCGCGGCATCGTCTCCACCAGCTCGGGGAATTGCGCCACGGTCGAACCCGGCAGCGTCTCCCGGTAGGCCTTCATGATCTCGTAGGCCTCGGCCTGGATGCGATTGCGCCGGGCGCGCGCGATCGTCACGTTCAGGCCCTTGTCCTGTTCGTGCGTGTATGCGGTCTGCAACGCCGCCACCGCGCTGGCGAACTCGCCCACCGCCATGCCGCCGGGCATCAGCACCAGCGGCAGCGTCATCCCGGCCGGGGCCGGACCGGCGTTGAGCTTTTCCCACAACTGCATCGCCGCGCCCATCGGGCGGCTGAAATTCTCCTGGCCATCGGTGATGCTCGGCGCGAGCGGACGCGCGGCGTAAAAATCCGTGTTGCCATAATACGCGTCCAGGCGCGTGGTGAATTCGTTGAAGCGCGCCAGCAGTTTGTTTTTCTGAATGTTGATGGCGCCGCGGGCGATCTGCTGATCCGTGAGGCACGACTGCACCACGCCCTGCTGGGCTTGCAGCGATTCGCCGATGGCCAGGAACTGCGCGCGCGTGACGGTGAGGTTCGCCTGCGGCAGCCGCACGAGGAACGGCGTCGCCGGGGGCAGCGTGGTATTGCAGGCGAGCCAGTGGCTCAGGAATTGATTGATGGTGGGGACGTAGGAGGCGGGACCGGTGATGGGCATAAGTTGAGTTCGTTAAATGTGGACGTTCGTTTCGTTCGCGCGCCGGCGCGCGGACTGACCCGCGCACCGCACACGAGGACAGCCATAGAAAGCCGCGTGCCAACCACCCCCGCCGGCCCGCCCCGCCCGCCCGCCGCACGAAACCCGTGGAAAACCGGCGGAAACCCGCGCCCGTGCAAGCCAACCCGGCAAGATTGAACCAGCACGAAAATTCCCTCGCGGAAAATAATTCCCCGTGACCGGGCAAGCAGAGCCGGGGCCGGGGGTGGGTCAGGCGCTGCCGCGCATGGCGGCACGATCTTTTCTCCGCCTGTGCCGCCGATGCAACAGCCCGGCTAGAGCCGCTCCGACGAGGAGTGTGACAACCATCGGCTCGGGCACGGCCTGGATGCTGAAGTCGCCGACGAACTGAAAGCGATCCCCCGGTCCGAGACCTTCGACCGAGAACTGTATCTCCGAAGGTGTGAAATCAATCCGTTGCTCGAATTGAAACGGCACGCGCGTGGTTCCCAATATCGGATCCGCGCCCGGCAGGCGTAATCCCATGCCGCCGTCTGCCAATGCTCGTCCATCCCAAGCAGTGCCAGCCACAAACCACCCCAGTGAGGAGCGCACGCCTGTCTCTCCCGCGTCGAGGTTCTCGAAGTAACCGTTAAAGAGCACATTGATCGGTACCTGTGGGTCGAATGGTAAGAGGAAATCGAATCGTTCGGTTGGATCATCCCCTGCAAAGAGCTGGTTAAACGGGCGAGACACCAGCGGCTGCGCGCCGCATTGAGGCATCCAACCGAACGGGATCAGCAGCGTGACCGCTACAATGAGCATTTTTGTTTTCATATTTTGAATTGGCGTTCAAACCGCAAAACACGCAGTGCCGCCTGATGACACGGAGCTACAACGACCCGGCGCACGCGGGCGTTCGATTGCAACCACAGCGCGATGGCCGGGTTAGATGCAGCGCATGGTTAAGCGTTATGGCTCGAAGTGAAAACATGAACATCGTCCGTCTCCTCCAACAATAAGCTGCAAAGTCTGAAAGCTGCGCCACGATGAATACTCCCAAAACTCCTGACCTGAAGACTGAAAGGTCCGAGTCGGACTGCCGAGGGCTGCGAGTACCTGATTGGTGCGGCAACCGGTCGGGAGCACCCGAAGCTGTCGCTGGCTCACCGGCGGGACAAAGACGTAAGCCGCAGCAACGAGCGCGAGCAACGTGAGAACAGCAAACGCAAGAATGAGACGACGTGTGCGCATACGCCTAACATGTCTGTAAGCGGCAAGTGGGTTCCCGTTTCAGGCGGCGAATTTGACGTATAAACATTTTAGTGCGGCAAATTTGCCGTCTATCACGGTTCATGGCTGGCACCCTCAGCCGGCCCCCGCCCTGCGTCAAGCGCGTTTTCCGTCGGTTTTCCGCCTTCCGCCCGCCCGTTTTATCCGGCGAATCCTCCCGGCGCGCGGGCCGCCGGCCCGCTTACACCATCCACCGTGGTTGCGGGGCCAGGCTTTGGCCTTGCTGGCGGCCGTAAGCGGGCCGGAGGCCCGCGCGCCGACGGAGGCCAGCCGGGTGGTGCGCGTCGAGCCGCGCGGCAGCGTCGTGGAGTGCGGCGGCAAACGCAGTGCGACGCCGCTTTCGCACCGGCCACACCACCCGAACTTCCCGCGATCCGCGTCCGCCCAAAAGCGGGGTCGCGTCGGACTTGCCACCGCACTCCAAGACGCTTCGCGCGGTTCCGCGCTCCGACAAGGGCCAACGCTTTCTGCAATGCGGCACTTTTTGCCCGAACGGACCACCCACCGACCATTTTTGCCAAAAAACCCCATCGGATGACGAATATTGTTCATCGGATGCCTCACATAGTGCATCGGATGGCGAATAAAGTCCGTCGGATGGATCACCTAGCCGGTCGGGCGGCGAGTAAAGCCGGTCGGATGGCGCACCGAGGCGGTCGGATGGGGAACATAGTGCCTTTGTGAGCCACCCGATGGCGTGGGCGAAGGGTGGGAGCGGCGGCATCGCGGCAATTAGCGGCGTGCCCAGTGTGGAGTCGGCGTTGAAACGGCGCTTCTCTTTGCCGGATTCCGCTGATAGAAGTTTTCCCATGCTCGCGTCTGGAGAATCCGCCGCCCCGGCGGACTTGTCCGCCGCGCAACTCGACGAGTTGCGCGGCAGTCCGCTGTTCAACGCCGATCTCGCGCCCGTGCCCCGCGCGCAACGCACCTGGACGGTGTGGAGCATCGCCGCGCTCTGGGTCGGCATGGCCATCTGCATCACCACTTACACGCTGGCCAGCAGTCTCATCGAACAGGGCATGAACTGGCGGCAGGCGGTGTTCACCATTTTTCTGGGCAACGTCATCGTGCTGGTGCCGATGACGCTCAACGCGCATCCGGGCACGGCGTTTGGCGTACCGTTTCCGGTGTTGCTGCGGTCGTCGTTCGGCACGCTCGGCGCGAACATCCCCGCGTTGATGCGGGCGCTGGTGGCGTGCGGCTGGTTCGGCATTCAAACGTGGGTGGGCGGCGCGGCGATTTACGCGGCGGCGGCGGTGCTGCTCGGATTCGATCCCGCGACGAAGCCCAGCCTGCCCGTGCTCGGCATCTCTGGCGGCGAGTTGCTGTGCTTCCTGCTCTTCTGGGCGATCAACCTCGTGATCATTCTCAAGGGCATGGACTGCATCAAATGGCTGGAGTTGTTGAGCGCGCCGTTCCTGCTGCTGATCGGCGTGGGGATGTTGTGGTGGGCGTATTCGGCGGCGAAGGGCTGGGGGCCGATTCTCGCGCAGCCGCACAAGTTCAAGACGAGCGCGGAGTTCTGGCCGGTGTTCGCCGCCGGTCTCACGGCGATGGTGGGGTATTGGGCGACGTTGTCGCTGAACATTCCCGACTTCTCGCGCTACGCCCGCTCGCAACGCGATCAGGCGCTGGGCCAGGCGCTCGGCCTGCCGCTGACGATGACGCTCTATGCCTTCATCGGCGTGGCGGTGACGAGCGCGACCATCGTGGTGTTCGGCAAACCGATCTGGGATCCGGTGGCGCTGATGGCGAAGTTCAACAGCCCGTTTCTCGTCATCCTCGCGCTGGTGACGCTGGCGGTGGCGACGCTTTCGACGAACATCGCGGCGAATGTCGTTTCGCCGGCGAATGATTTCTCGAACCTGTGGCCGCGCCGCATCAGCTTCAAGACGGGCGGCCTCATCACGGGCGTGGTGGGCATCCTGATGTTTCCGTGGAAACTGTATGCCGATCCGAACGGCTACATTTTCACCTGGCTCATCGGCTACAGCGCGTTGCTGGGGCCGATTGGCGGCATCATGATCGCGGATTATTTCGTGTTCCGAAAACGCCGGCTCGTGGTGATGGAACTTTACAAGCCCGCTGGCGAATACGCCGGCACGAAGGGCTTCAGCCTGATCGGTCTCGGGTCGCTGGCGGTGGCGGTGCTGCCCAACGTGCCGGGCTTTCTCGTGCAGGTGAAGGCGCTGGACAGGGTGCAGGTCGCGCCGCTGTTCCTGGCGATTTACAACTACGCGTGGTTCGTGGGTTTCGCGGTGGCGTTCATCCTTTACCTGGCGCTGCGCCGGCTGGCCCAGCCAACGAAACAACCGCTGGCCGGAGACGCGACGTGACACCGATGCAAGCCGTCGTTGCGACCCGGCGCGTCCAACCTTAGACTGCCGCCGTGCCCGACATCACCTTGCTATTGGATTCGGCGGCGCGCGGCGACACGCGGGCCGCCGGGGAATTGCTGCCGCTGGTGTACGAGGAACTGCGCCGGATCGCGGCGCACAAGATGGCGGGCGAAGCGGCCGGGCACACGCTGCAAGCCACGGCGCTCGTGCATGAGGCGTGGCTGCGGCTGGCCGGCCCCGGCGAGGGGAGTTGGAAAAATCGCGCGCACTTTTTCGGCGCCGCCGCCGAGGCGATGCGGCGCATCCTGGTGGAATACGCCCGGCGCAAACAAAGTCTCAAGCGCGGCGCCGGCGCCGAACGCGTGGAACTGGAGGACTCGGCGCTCGTGCTCACGGCGCCGCCGGATGAACTGCTCGCCGTCCACGAAGCCCTGGACCAACTCGCGCTCGAAGACGCGGCGGCCGCGGAACTGGTGAAGCTGCGTTACTTCGTCGGCATGACGATGGAGGAAGCGGCGACGGCGCTGGGATTGTCCAAACGCACGGCCGAAAATCTCTGGACCTACGCCCGCGTCTGGCTGCACCGCGCGATTCGCGCCAGCCGCTGACTTCCACCGGTGTCGCGGTGAGGTTTCCCGCGAGCCAACGGCGCCGAAGCAATCTGTTCCCACGTTCGCCAGTCGGGTCGTCCCAAAGAATCCTTGCGGACTTCGCCGCCGTTTCACGCATGAAGAGTTGAAGGCTAGCAATGAACACATGCCAACGCTGACAATAACTGCGGAAACCGGGCTGACGTGGGGCAACGGCTGGCCGGGCCATCTGCCGGCAACGTTGCCGGTCTTTCCCGATGGACGCCGTGCGCGCCCGGCGGAACGCCCGCGCCCCGAACGTGAACGCCCCGATGACGCGGCTTGGATCGCGCGCGTGCAGGGGGGCGATGAGGCCGCCGCCAGCGCGCTCGTGGAACGCCTTTCTCCGACCATCATGAAGATTGTCCGAAGCCATCTCCCGCGCCGCACGAGCGAGGAGGATTTGGCCCAGGCCGTCTTCGCCAAGATTTTCCACAAGCTCGGCCAGTTCTCCGGCCTGGTGCCGCTGGAACATTGGGTGTCGCGCATCGCCGTCAACACCTGCATCAACCAACTCAAGCATGAGACGGTACGGCCGGAGTTGCGCATGAGCGATTTGAGCGAGGAACAGGAGGCAGTGGTGCAGCATCTGGCCTGCACGAATGACGAGTTGCCCGGTGGGCGCGGCCCCGCGGCCCGGGAGCTGGTGGAAAAACTCATGACCCGGCTCAAACCCGAGGAGCGACTGATCATCACCCTGGTGCATCTCGAAGAACGCAGCACGGAGGATATCCGCCGGCTCACAGGTTGGTCCATTCCGCTGGTCAAGGTGAGGGCGTTCCGTGCCCGCCGGAAGATGCAGAAGCTGTGGAAGACGTTGTTCAACGGCGAGAAGTGGTAGAACCGGAATGGAGGGGCAACGGGCTTTTGGGCCAGCCGAAATGAGTTTTCGACGGGAGGTAAAAAAACTTTGCGGACTCCGTGCAGGCTTTGCGCATGTATCAGTGAAAGCCGAAACTCGGAATGAACAACCACCCTTTGCGTTGTGCCTGGGCGCAGCCTGGGCGCATTGACGGTCAATGCGCCGGGGGAGCGACGTGGCTGTCATCCGATGGTCGCTTGGCACCACTAGACCCCATTTATCGCCTTTTATGAAAACACTCCTTCGCAACTGCGGCGCAGCCGGCACCTTACTCCTGGCGGCCTTCAGCGCGCACGCCCAAGCGCCGGCCAACGACGCCTTCGCCAGCGCCACGACCATCAACGGGCCCATTGCCACTGTCACCGGCAGCAATGTGGGTGCGACCAAGCAATTCGGCGGCGAGCCGACCTTCATCGGCGGAAACTTCGGCGGCGCGTCGGTCTGGTGGAACTGGACGGCCACTGCCAGCGGCCAGACGACCGTTGACACGATGGGCAGCGACTTTAACACACTGCTGGGGGTGTTCACCGGCGTGGCGGCCAACGCGCTGACGTTGGTGGCGGACAACAACGACTACGAGGGCAATACCTGGAGCCGGGTGCAATTTAATGCGGTGGCGGGCACCACCTATCGGATCGTGGTGGACGGCGTCCGTATCGGCGGCGGGGGGGGGGGGGCGGGGTACACCCGCCACAACCCAAAACCCGGGCAAAGCGGCGGCGGGCACACCCTGGAAAAACCCCCCAAAGGG
>JANNEF010000315.1:0-16331 GCA_031378375.1 Verrucomicrobiota bacterium
CTGGCCGAACGCAACCTCAAGCCGCAGCGATACGAATGGCGTGCGGAAGGGAAAACGATCCTGGAGAAGATTCGCCGCGCCCGGGAGGTGCTGGCCCGTCAACAACCGGTTCCGAAAGACACTTGAGAGACACTACACTAGTTGCAATAGCGGCCTCTCGCGGGCCGGATCGTTTAGCTTGGGTCGTTGCCGCTAGCGCACACATTTTATGGAAATCTACATCAGCAGAGACGGACAACGCTTTGGCCCGTACTCTCTGTCCGAAGTTCAAGCAGACCTCGATGCCGGCAACATTGTCGGCACTGATCTGGCGTGGCATGAAGCGGCACCGGGTTGGATTCCCATTTCACAAATCAGTGGCTTGACCATTCCGAGACGGCGAATGCCACCGCCGCCACCAACGACCTCTACAGGCACGCCACAGAAACCCGCTAGCGTTGGCGAACTTGTTGTCATCATTATTCTCACGCTTCTATTTCCCCTTATCGGTCTTGTTCTCGGCATTATGAGAGTCACGAAGCCGGAGAAGCGAAACGAAGGTTGGATTTTGCTGGGCATCTCGATTTTCATTATGCTGTTCTATGTTGTTCTGATGTTCAAATAGACGAAACCATGCAACTTTAGAGAGCTTTGAACCTGTCTCACCGCGCCACCCACGCCGCCACGTCCGCGTCGCTTAACTTTCCCGTCTCCACGCGCAAATTCTTTTCCGCCTTCGCGACCTGGTAACTGCCTCGCAACAGCTCCGTCGAAAAACCCGCGCCGGCTTCTCTCGGTTGGACCGCGCGTTCAGAACAGCACCTCAAAGCCCGCCGCCCGGAAGTGGGCATCATTGGTGAAGCCCTGGGTCAGCTCAAGCCGGCGCATGACGGTGAAGGAGACATGATCGACGATGCCGGCCTGATCGCCCTCGCCCCGCGCATAGGCCGCCCAAGCCTGAGTCCAGTCTTCCGCCGTCGGAACGATGAGAGAACCCGCTGCTTCCAGGCGTTCCCGCAGGCGGACGACGGCCTGGCGATACGGACGGCGCGCGGCAGCATTGCCACATTCGAGCAGGACGAATGAAGTGGTGATGAACCGCGTGCGAGCGTCAGCGAGCCGGGCGAACGCGGGGGCAGCGGCAGAATGCCACTGATCGCTGGTGTCCCAAAGCGCCAGCAGCCCGACCGTGTCCAGAAAGACGTTCGTCACGGCTGGTGCTCGTCATGGCGGGCGGCAACATCCGATTCACCGGACTCGTAGCGTTCGGACAGCACGGCGTAAACGTCCGTCAGGGCGTCGCCATTGGCGGCGCTGGAGCCGACCGGGCGCGGCTCAAATTCCACCTGGCAATGGTCAGGCAATTCCACGCGCTCCGTGGGTTTGAACACGCCCTGTTCGTAAACTGCATGGACGGTTTTCATGGTGGTATGAGTAGCATTTTGGACCGGGATTGCCAAATCATTTTGATCAATGCGACACCGAACTCAGCGCGCCACCCACGCCGCCACGTCCGCGTCGCTTAATGTTCCCGTCTCCACGCGCAAATTCTTTTCCGCCTTCGCAGCCTGGTAACTGCCTCGCAACAGCTCCGTCGAAAAACCCGCGCCGGCCCGATGCACCAGCAACGGATGCGGCGTCGCCAGCGCCGCCGCCGTTTCCATGCCGCCCAGCTTCCGCAATCCCGGCGTGAACAAATCTCCCGCCAGCCAGGTCGCGTCGCCCGTCAGGTCCGCCGCGTCGCCGTCCGCCACCACCGCGTCCGCGGCGGGCGCCGCGAGCATGGCCCACAGCCCCGCGCGGCCTTCCCCGCACAGGACCACCCGCCGCGCCTTCGCTTCGCCGCGCGCGTAGGCGCAGGCGGTGATTAAATCCTGCGCGCGTTCCTGCGCGTCGGTCCGGTTATACGTGCTGAAGTAATTGGAAAAAAATTTCCGCCCCGCGGCCGCCGTTTCGTTGGCCGCGTCCCCGGTCAGGAAAACATCCACCACCAGCACCGTTCCGCCGCGCGCCAAGAGCGCCTTCGCCAGCCCCTTCGCCCCGCCCGCGTCATCCACGTACGCCGCCCGGCCCAGCGGATGCGCCAGCACGGCCAGCCATTTGCCACCGGCGCGCGCGGGCGTCAGCAGCGTCGCGGGCACACGGTCGCCCCGGCCCGCGCGGCCCAGCGCGAGGCGCGACATTTTTCCGCCCGCAATGTCCTTCGTCGCGATCACTTCCGACAAAATGTTTTGCGGCGGAAATTCCACCTGCAACGTGTGCCGCCACGCCGGTTCCAGCGCGGCCTTGAACTTCGCCAGTGAAGCCTGGTCGTGCGGTCGCAGCGCGGCCAGTTGCGCCTGCGACTGCTTCACCAGCCACGCGCAAAACTCCGTCTCGGTCAGCGCATCCGCCGGGAGTTGCTTGTCCGGCCACACGCGCAAGGCCGCGTCGGGTTCCTTCACGTAAGGGATTTCCTTCCGCGCCGGCGCGTCGGGTTGCCGCAGCAGCCAGCGTCCGAACCACGCGTACACCGCCTCGCGGCTGGTCTGATTGTAATTGTGTTCGTAGTCGAACCGCACGTAGCGCAGCTTGGCCTCCGCGCCGAACCACCGATACGCGCTGGCCACCGCCGGCCCCTCGACAGTGAGCGTCTGCTTCGTCCAATCGCCCGTCGCGGCCACGAGCATCTGCGGACGCGGGGCCGCCGCCGCCGCCAGTTCCATGTTGGAATGGCGGACGCGCAAGCCCGGCGCGTTCTCGCACAGGCACCCGCCCTGCATGGAGTGCGACACCATCACGCACGGCGCCTGCGCCGCGAGCCGGTCGTCAATCGCCCCCAGCATAAACGTCTGCGTCCCGCCACCGCTTTCGCCGGTGCAGGCCAGGCGCGACTTGTCCACGTCCGCGAGCGATTCCAGGAAGTCCAGCGCGCGGAGGCTGTTCCACGTCTGCAAGCCCATCAGGCTGATGTTCCACAACTGATTCGTCGGGTGATTGGCGAACTGATGGGTGAACTGCGCGGTGTCGTTGTAGCCGACCATGTCGTAGCTGAACGCGACCATGCCCTGCCGCGCGAAGTTGATGCAGCGCGCCGCGATGCTGCCGACCGGGGTGTCCGCCATGCGTCCCTCCTTCCAGTGTCCGTGCGGGTTGAGCACGCCGGGGAAGGGACCGTTCCCCTGCCCCACCGGGCGATACAAATTCCCGGCCAGATAGACGCCGGGATACGTTTGGAAATGAACCTTCTCCACGCTGTAGCCGTCGCGCTCGCCCCGCCCGCTGATTTGCGTGTGCAACGGCGAGCGCTCCGGCAGCGGCCAGAGTCCGCAGGAGATCAAGACTTGTTCGCGGACTTCCCCGGCGCGCTGCTGCCACTCCTTCTTCGATTTGATTTCGGGAAAGGCGCGCAGCGTGTTGAGTGTTTTCGGCGGACCGGCGCGCTGATCGGTGGCGGGCAATTTTTCCGCGCGGTCAGCGGCCAGCGCGACGCTGGCAGACAGAAAACCGGCGACGATGGAGAGGGAGACGAACTTCGCAAAGGGCTTCATGCGGCGCAGTCTGACAGAAAGACGGCGGGGATTAAGGAAAAAATCACGCCGCGCGGGCAGGGCTGCTCTAAAGTCCGTGTGACTCTGCGCGGAGGATAAAATCCGAAATCCGAAACCCGAAATCCGAAAGAAGGCCGAAGACCGAAATCCGAAAGCCCCCGCTGGCGGATGGAAACTCCAGCGGTCACGGAACGCGTCCCGGAGTTCGGGTTTGGGGTTTCGGATTTCTTTCGGAATTCGGAATTCGGCCTTCGGACTTTAGAGCAGCCCTGCCGACTGTGCCGTTGTTCTCGGCCGCTCTTGCCAAGCACCTCACTCCCGTCTAAAGTCCTCCAACGTGTCAGCAGGATGCTTATGAAACGAAGACTCTTCTACGGCGCTCTCGTGGCGGTGCTCGGCCTGAACCTGTTCGTGGGTGCGCAGATTTATTTTCACTCCGTCCAGGGCGCGGAACGGGACGAGCCGTACGCCAACTTGAAGCTGTTCACCAGCGTGCTCGACCGCGTGCGCCAGGAGTACGTGGACGGCGACAAGCTCACGTACCAGGATCTGATCCACGGCGCGCTCAAGGGGATGTTGAGCACGCTCGACCCGCACAGCGAATTCATGGAGCCGGTCAAATACAAGGACCTCAAGGACGACACCTCCGGCGAGTTTGGCGGCGTGGGCATCGTGATTTCGATGAAGGAGAATTTCATCACCGTGGTCTCGCCGATGGAGGACACGCCGGGGTTCAAGGCGGGGATTCTTTCCGGCGACCGCATCGTCAAGATTGACGGAAAGAACACGGAGCGTTTCAGCCTGCAGGACGCCGTGAAGAAGCTGCGCGGCCAGCCGGGCAGCGAGGTCAACCTCACCATCCTGCGCCCCTCCAACGGGCAGGTGAAGGAGTTCACGCTGACCCGCGCGCAGATCAAGGTGGACACCGTCAAAGACATCAACGGCCGCCGTGAATTCCCGATCAGTGAAAACAACGTGGGTTACATCCGGCTCGTGCAGTTTGGCGAATTGACCAGCAGCGAACTGGAGGAGGGCCTCCGCAAACTGGAACAAAAGGGGATGGAGGCGCTCATCCTCGACGTGCGCGACAACCCCGGCGGACTGCTCGAACAAGCGGTGCAAGTGTGTGAAAAATTCCTGCCCGCCGGCCAGCTCGTCGTCTCGACCGAAGGCCGCGAAGCGAAACAGAAGTCCATGTACCACGCCAAGAGCCGGAACAAGCATCCCAGCTTCCCCATTGTCGTGCTCGTCAACAACGGCAGCGCCAGCGCGTCGGAAATCGTGGCGGGCTGTTTGCAGGATGCGACCGCGTTGCGCGTGTGCAAGGCGATCATCGTCGGCGAACAAACCTTCGGCAAAGGCTCGGTCCAGAGCATTCTGCCGTTGCAGGATGGTTCCGCGCTGCGGCTGACCACGGCCAAATATTACACGCCCAGCCACAAGGTCATTCACGAGAAAGGCATCACGCCCGACATCATCGTGCCCATGTCCGACGAGGAAACCCGCGACGTGTATTTGAAGCGCCAGCCCGGCGGCATCGAGTCAATTGACCCGAAGGATCAAGAGCGCGTCCGCAACGCGCGCGACCCGCAACTGGATCGCGCGATGGACCTGCTCAAAGGCATCTCGCTTTACACGCGGCGCGCGCCCGCCATGGAAAAGCGCATGACCAAGGGCGAGAAGGTCGCCGCGAAGTGAGCGATTCCGTGTGACGCGTGCAACTGGGGGAGTGGACAGAAAGGTTGCAAGCCTCGCAAACGATCGGCGACCGTGATCATCCTGGCAATCGAGACTTCGTGCGACGAAACCAGCGCGGCGGTCGTGCGTGACGGGTGCGTGCTGGCCAACATCGTTGCTTCCCAGATCGGCATTCACGCGGCCTACGGCGGCGTGGTGCCGGAACTGGCCACGCGCGAGCACTTGCGCAACTGGCAGCCAGTGACGCGCGCCGCGCTGGACGCGGCACAGGTGAAGGCTTCGCAGATTGACGCGGTGGCCGCCACCCAGGGGCCGGGCCTGCCCAACGCGCTGATGATCGGACTGAAGGCCGCGCAGTCGCTCGCGTTCGCGTTGCGACGACCGTTCGTCGGTATCCATCACCACGAGGCGCATCTCTATTCACCGTGGATTACCGGCGAGCCGCCGGCGGCGGATTTCACCGCGTTTCAACCCAACGTCTCGCTCATCGTGAGCGGCGGACACACGATGCTGGTTCATGTTCGCGCCGAGTTGAACCATCACGTTTTGGGCGCCACGCTCGACGACGCCGCCGGCGAATGCTTCGACAAGACCGCCAAGCTCCTCGGCCTCGCCTATCCGGGCGGTCCCGAAATGGACCGACTGGCGGCCGAGGGCAACCCCGGCGCCTACGACTTCCCGCGCCCATTGCTCAAGGACCACGGCGACGATTTCAGCTTCGCCGGATTAAAAACTTCCGTCCGCTACTTCCTGCAAAAGCATCCCACGCTGCCCGACGACCCGCAGAAACTCCGCGACCTCTGCGCCAGCGTTCAGGCCGCCATTGTGGACGTGCTCGTGACAAAAACCGTGCGAGCGGCCAAACGGCTCGGAGTAAGGTGGGTGACGGCGTCGGGCGGCGTCACTTGCAATCGCGCCTTGCGCCGACAACTCGCCGCCGAATGCGGGAGGGCTGGGTTGGAACTGCGCCTGGCGGACAAAAGCTTCTGCACGGACAATGCGGGGATGATTGGCGTGCTGGCGGGGCGAAAGTTACGGCTCGACACTGCGGTTTCGGGCATTGACGACGAGGTGTTGCCGGGGTGGTTGATCGCCTGACGTGCAGGCTCGGGTCACTCCGCGCTTGCGGTTTGGGCGGCGCTCCCTAGACTGACGCTGGTAATAATGCACGTTCGATCACAGCCGAGACCATGAGCCAGCGCACAGTTTATTATTTCGACAACAACGCCACCACGCGCGTCGCCCCGGAGGTCGTGGAGGCGATGCTGCCGTTCCTGACGGAGCAATGGGGCAATCCCTCAAGCGCCTACCAGTTCGGCAAACAGGTCGCCCGCCATCTGGATGAAGCCCGCGCCAAGGTCGCCACGCTCATCAACGCCGACCCGAAGGAAATCGCCTTCACCAGTTGCGGCACGGAGAGCAACAACACGGCGATCCACAGCGCGCTCGTGACGAATCCCGGCAAGCGCCACGTCATCACGACTGCCGTCGAGCATTCGGCGAACATGAACTACGGCGAGTTCCTGGCCCGGCGCGGGCATGAAGTCACTTACCTGCCCGTCGAGTCGGACGGTTCGCTCGACTTGCATCTGCTGGACAAGTCCATCCGGCCGGACACCGCCATCGTCTCCATCATGTGGGCGAACAACGAAACGGGCGTCGTCTTTCCCATCGAGGAAATCGCCGCCATCTGCCGCAGCCGGGGCGTGTTGTTTCACACGGACGCCGTGCAGACGCCCGGGAAGCTCAAGCTGGACGTGCAGGCGGTGGACGTGGATTTCCTCTCGCTCTCGGCGCACAAGCTGCACGCGCCGAAGGGCGTCGGGCTGCTGTACATCAAGCGGCGCACGAAGTACCAGCCCTATCTCATCGGCGGGCACCAGGAGCGCGGACGGCGCGGCGGCACGGAAAACGTCCCCTACATGGTCGGCTTCGGTCGCGCGGCGGAGTTGGTGATGTCCAAGTTGCACGAGGAGAACACCCGCGTGCGCGCGTTGCGCGACCGTCTGGAGAACACGATTCTCAGCACGATTCCCAACACCGTCCGCAACGGCGCGAAAGAGCCGCGCCTGCCGAACACGACGAACATCGCCTTCGACTTCGTGGAGGCGGAGGCGATTCTGATGATGCTCGATCAACTCGGCATCTGCGCCTCCAGCGGCTCCGCCTGCACCACCGGTTCGATGGATCCGTCGCACGTCCTGACGGCGATGGGCCTCAACCCGATGCGCGCGCGCGGCTGCGTGCGCTTCAGCCTCGGCATCTACAACACGGACGCCGAGGTGGATTACCTGCTGAAGCATCTGCCGACGATCATCTCCAAGCTGCGCGCCATCTCCCCGCTCTGTCCGGAACATCCGGACACTGAGCATTACGACGGGGCCGCCGCGGGCCGGAAGCACAGCCGGGAACACGCTGCCGTCGTTTCCGAGGCGGAATGACCGGCCGCTGCTCATCGAATGCGGTTCGGAGGATAAAGTGGCTCGCCGGGGCGGTTCGCAGTAGCTTGACCGCCGGTGCCACCAGGATTATTGCAACCTTCGCCGCCGGGTGGAGTTAAACCCCAAAGCATCCACTGAACGCTATGAAGAATCGTTTGCTCATCATGGTCGTGACCGCCGTCAGCTTCGCGGCCGCGTATTGGGTCGTGTCGTTCCTCAAGGAAGCGAAGTTCCAGCGCGAGCTTGCCGCCCGCGAGGCGGCCTGGCAGGTGGAGCGTTCCGGCATGGAGGCCGCCGGCACCGCCGGCCAAAAGTCCGAACGCATCCGCACCATCGTCAAGTCGTCCGGGCCGCAGCGCGAATCCCCGCAAGTCATCCTCGACAAGCTCATCAACCTCAAGCCCGGCGAGGGCGATGAAACCCGCAACCGCGTCATCCGCCGCATCCTCACCGAATTCCAGCGGCTCGTGGATCATGGCCCCGATTCGCTCCCCGTCATCCGCACCTTCCTGGCGGAGAACCGGGACGTGGATTATGTCGCCGATGACATCTCGGAGAGCGGTGAGCGCTCGGGCCGGGGTGATCGCTTCACCTCCCGCAATCCGGTGCGCACGGATTTCCTCGCGCCCCCCTCGCTGCGGCTGGGGTTGCTCGACACCTTGAAACAGATCGGCGGCGACGATGCCGAGAAAATCCTCGCCCAAACCCTCGCCACCACCGGGCGCGGCGTCGAGGTCGCCTACCTCGCGCGCATCCTTGAGGAGCAATCACCCGGCAAACATCGCGACACCGCGCTGGCCGCCGCGAAGGACCTGCTCACCAACCCGCCCAAGATCGAAATGCCCAACCGCCTCGATGAAAACGCCCGTGCCTATCTCTATGAAGTGATCCTGATGTATCAGGACACCTCCTTCGCTCCGACGGCGCAAAAGCGGCTGGTTTCCTCGGACGGTCGCATTGACCGGCAGGCGCTCTATTTTCTCGACGCCTTGTTGAAGGACCAGGCGATGCCGGGCATCTACACGGCCTACAAGGACACCCGCCTGACCAACCAGTGGGAAAGAACCGTGCTCGTGGATATGGCGGCCAACTACGCCGGCCCGAGCGAGCCGGCCAACACCATCTTCGCCGAAGCCGTCGCCAACGACGCCGTGCAAGCCTCCCTCCGCGCCTTCACCGTCAAGCACCTCGCCGGCAGTGCGCACGGCACCGCGCCCAAGGACCCCCAGGTCATTCGCGCCCGGCTCCAACTGCTGGAGAACATCAAGCCCACCATCAAGGACGCCCAGATCCTCCGTTCGCTGGACGAGACCAGCGCCAGCCTCCAGAAACTCCTCAACACCGCGCTCGCGCCACCCGCCGCGGAGTAACTTCCGCGTCCGGCCCGGCGGCGGAACTGGCGGGACACACGTCGCACCCGTGGGCGCGTGGCTAGAGCAACTTCTCCATATAGACCACGTCCAGCCAGCGGCCGAACTTGAAGCCCGTCTGCTTGAAGTGGCCGACCGGCTCGAACCCGAACCCCGCGTGCAGCCGGAGGCTCGCCTCGTTCGCCGCATCAATCGCCCCGATGATCGCGTGCAAGCCCCGCTCGCGCGCCGCCTCGATCAGCGGCGCCAGCAGCCGCTTGCCCAGCCCCCTGCCCCGCTGGTCCGCCGCCACGTAAACGGAATTCTCCGTGGTGAACCGGTAGCCCATGCGATCATGATACCGGTTGAGCGCGCTCCAGCCCACCACCCGCCCGCTTTCGTCCACGGCCACGAACACCGGATAATTCGTCCGCACATGGTCCTCGAACCACGCCGTCCGGTGCTCCAGCGTGCGCGGCTCGTAATCATAGGTCGCCGTCGTGTTCAGCACGGCCTCGTTGTAAATCTCCAGGATGCCGGGCAGGTCGGCGGCGGTGGCGGGACGAATTTGCATGTGGGGAATTGAAGTCAAGCCGCCCCAAGTTACAACTCCAGAATGCGCCCGCACCCGGTTCCCGCGCGAAATCAGTTTGACCCGTCTTTGGAGCACAACATAGCCTCTGCGCCCGTGTACGAACCAAGTCCCTGGATGATTCTGCCGTTTGGCGCACTGCTGGCGACCATCGCGCTGGCACCGCTGTTCTTCGGCGAGTGGTGGAGCCGGCATTATCCCAAAGTCGCCATCGGACTGGGACTCATCACCCTGGGCTATTATCTGTTCGGCCTGCCATCCGGCGCGCGGTTGACGGTGCTGCACACCGGCGAACATTACATCAGTTTCATCGCGCTTATCGGCTCGCTCTACGTCGTCTCCGGCGGAATTCACATCAACGTGAAGGGCGAAGCCACGCCGCGTGCGAACGTTGCGCTCCTGCTCTTCGGCGCGATCATTGCCAACGTGCTCGGCACCACCGGCGCGTCGATGCTGCTAATTCGCCCGTGGCTGCGGATGAACAAATACCGGCTCACGGCGTTTCACGTGGTTTTCTTCATCTTCATCGTATCGAACGTGGGCGGATGCCTGACCCCCATCGGCGATCCGCCGTTGTTTCTCGGTTACCTGCTGGGCGTACCCTTCTGGTGGGTGGCCGAACAGTGCTGGCCGATGTGGGCAACGGGCGTGGGAGTGTTGCTGGCGATGTTCTACGTGCTGGACCGCCGGAATTACGCGCGCGCGCCGAAGGAAGTCCGCGCCCGCCTGGCGGAGCCGCCGGATGCATGGCGCTTCGAGGGGCTGGGAAACCTGTTTTTCCTGGCGGTGATTCTCGGCGCGGTGTTCATCGCCAAACCGCTGTTCCTGCGAGAAGGCTTGATGCTCGCCGCCGCACTTGGTTCGTGGTTCACCACGCGCCCGGCGGTACACCAGGCGAACCACTTTAATTTTCATCCCATCCAGGAGGTGGCGATTTTGTTCATTGGAATTTTCGCGACGATGATGCCCGCGCTTGACTGGCTGCAACTTAACGCCGGCAAGCTCTGCCAGCCTACCGCTGCGCTCTATTTCTGGGGCAGCGGTATCCTCTCCAGTGTGCTGGACAATGCGCCAACCTATTTGAGTTTCCTCACCGCGATTTTCGGCACGATTGACAAGGACGTCCTCACGCAGGTGCAGCACCTGGTGCAGACCGGAGGAGCTGATCTCGCCACCGTCACCGGTCCGCACGCGGAACAGATCGTCAACACGTTTGCGGCACTCCAGAAATATCACGCCGCCGATCTGGCGGCGAAACGGGTGCCCCTCGAAGAAATCGAGGTTTGCTACCTGATCGGCAACACGTCGCTCAACAGCCTGCTCCTGGCGGTAAGCATCGGCTCGGTGTTTTTCGGTGCCGGCACCTACATCGGCAATGGCCCCAACTTCATGGTCAAAGCCATCGCCGACCAGCAGAAGGCGCACACGCCCTCGTTCCTGGGTTACGTGTTCAAATACACGCTGCCCTGCCTGCTGCCAATGTTGGTGCTTGTTTGGTGGCTGTTTTTCCGGCATTGATCGCGCCGTGTATTTTCGCGAGTTGAAGAACCTGACCTGGAGCGCCCGCGCTACAGCGCGGAAACCGATCCCCGAATGACTCCCTGATACCGAAGCGAAATGTACATGCTCTACAACTTCCTTTTCACGGTCTTCTTCATCCTGAGCGCGCCGTACTATTTTTACCGGTTGTGGCGGCGGGGGAACTGGCAGGAAGGCTTCGGCCAGCGGTTTGGGCGTTACAGCTCCAAGATCAAACAAGCCATTTCCAATCGGCACGTCCTGTGGATTCACGCCGTCAGCGTCGGGGAAGTGAACCTTTGCACGCAACTGGTGCGCGCGCTCGAACCGCGGCTGCCCAATTTGAAAATCATCGTCTCCACCACGACGACCACCGGCATGGCGGAGCTGAACAAACGGTTCCCCTCGCACATCCAGAAGATTTACTACCCCATTGACCGCCCGCAGTACGTAACGCGCGCCTTGATGACCATTCATCCGCAGATCGTCGTTCTGGTGGAGGCGGAAATCTGGCCAAACTTTCTCCGCAAAGCCAAGGAACTGCATCTCCGCCAGTTCCTCGTGAATGCCCGCCTCTCCGAGTCATCCTACCGGAATTACAAGCGGTTTGGTTTCCTGTTCCGTCCATTGTTCGCGGCTTTTCACGGCGTCGGGTGCCAGAACGAGGCCGACGCGGAGCGCCTCCGCACCTTGGGCTGCCGGCCCGAGGCCATCCATGTGGTCGGCAATTTGAAATATGACGCCGCCAAACTTGAGGAGCGCCGGGTGCTGGATGTGCGGGGACTGATGCGACAGATGGGCGTGCCGGATAACGCCCGCCTGCTGGTGGCCGGGAGCACCCATGCCGGCGAGGAAAGCGCCATCGGCGAGGTGTTCTTGAAACTCCGGCAGCGCTTTCCGGAATTGTTCCTGGTCGTCGTGCCGCGACACTTCGAGCGGGGCAAGGAGGCCGGTCGGGATTTGGAGGCCCAAGGTGTCAAGTTTGTCTATCGCAGTGAAGTCACTGTCTCCACGCAGTACAAACCCGAATCCGTGGAATGCCTGCTGGTGAACACCACCGGCGAGCTGAAATACCTCTACGAACACGCGACGGTTATTTTCGTCGGCAAAAGCCTGACGGCGGAAGGCGGGCAAAACCCCATCGAACCGGGCGCGCTCGGCAAGCCCATGGTGTTCGGCCCGAACATGCAGAACTTCGAGGCCGTAGCCTCCGCATTCGTAGAGCAGCAAGGTGCCATTCAGGTGCGCGATGCAACCGGACTGGAATCTGCACTTGCGGAAATTCTGGGAAATGACAAACGCGCTGCCGAACTCGGACGCAACGCGTTGCGCGTTGTGCGCGAAAACTCCGGTTCCGTCGAACGAACCGTGGACATGATCGTCGATCAGTTGGAAGGGTTACCGATGTTCGTGGCGCAAAAGCGCCATTAAGTGAATGCGGTGGCGAGCGAGCCGCGAGAACGGTTCGTTCCGGCGGAACCTAGCCCAATATCCGCCGACCTTCGTCGAGAAAAATGCCTTTGAACATCATCTCGAGCGCCTGCCCATTGCTGGCTTTGGCGAGCGCGTCCTTCTGTGAAATCTTGCCGTCCTTGACCAGTTGATAAAGCGCCTGGTTGAAGCTCTGCATCCCGTCCTCCGTGCCGGTTTCGATGGCGGCGCCCAGTTTGTCGAGGCGGTTCTCTTCGATCATTTTTCGAACCGTGCCGGTGTTGATCAGGATTTCCAACGCGGGGGTCACTCCACCGCTGGTCGTGGGCACCATGCGTTGACAGACCACTGCCTGCAACGTGCCGGCGAGTTGCCGGCGCACCTGTTCTCGGTCGTCCGCTTTGAAGAAGTCGAGGATGCGTGTGACCGATTGCGCGGCGTTGGTGGTGTGGAGCGTCGAGAGCACGAGGTGCCCGGTGTCAGCGGCGCTCATGGCTGCGGCAAAGCTGGTGGCGTCGCGCATTTCGCCGATCATGATCACGTCAGGGTCCTGACGGAGGACGTTCTTGAGCGCGCGCTCAAAGGAAAGCGTGTCGAGACCGACTTCACGCTGTTCGTTGACGCATTGGTTGTCCTCGAACACGAACTCAATCGGATCCTCCAAGGTGATGATGTGCTTCTTCCCGTTGGCGTTGATGTGTTCGAGCATCGCGGCCAGCGAGGTGGACTTGCCGGAACCGGTCGAGCCAGCCACGAGCACGATGCCACGATGGGATTCGGCGATCTTTTTAACGATCGGCAACAGGCCCAACTCTTCGAAACTGGGCACCTGGGTTTTGACGAACCGCATCGCCAGACAAAACTGGCCGCGTTGCTGAAAGAGGTTCGTGCGGAACCGGCCCACCCCCGGCGCGAAGTAAGAGAAGTCCACTTCGCGCTCTTCGTCGAGGCGTTTCCGCGCATGTTTCGGGACGATGTTTTCAACCACCAGATTCAGCCATGCCTCCGTCGGCACCGGGCACTCGATGGCGATGAGTTGACGGTTAATCCGAAAGGTGACCGGAGCACCAATCTTGATGTGAACGTCAGACGCACCGCCCTCTACAGCGGTGGTCAGGATGCGATGAAAGAGTTCCACGCCCGCAACCTAACAAGGTGGCGGGCCGGAGGCTAGCGGGAATAAGCGAGGGAGGAGAGGCGTTCCTGGTTCTGCCGGGAAACACCGGTGAACAGCATCGAAACGACGTAGCCGGCGTGCCGGCTGCCATTGCAGGCCACGATGACCCCGGTGCAGCGCAATTTCTTTGCTTCCAACGGCGTCTGGACGTCCACCGTCATTTCGGTCCAGGCCGGAATGGGAGTAGGCGTACGAAACTCAATGCCATTCTTGCTGAATTGCACGGCGCTCGCGGGGAGGCTCAAGCGCGTGGTCTGTGATTGAACCGTGACTGGTTGGAATACATTCGTGTTTCCTAATTTGCTTCCGCTCATACGACGTAGCCTAGCATACGCGATTCGCGCGTCAACGAACGTTGTTAAATATTTACACGCGAGCCTTGGGCTTGAACTTGTGACTGGGTTCCCGTTAATACTGGTTCATGCCGCCCGCCGCTCCCACTCCGCTCGCCGCGCCGGTCACGTCGCTGCCAGGCGTCGGACTGGAACGCGCGCAGCAACTCGCGCGACTGGACATCCGCAACGTTGGCGACCTGCTGCTGCACCGGCCGCGCCGCTACGAGGACCGCCGCCATTTTCTGGCCATCCGTCAACTGCAACTGGGCGAAGCCGCCACCACGCGCGGGCGCATCGTGGCCCAGGGGCTGAAATACTATCGCCAGAAAACCAAGTCGCTCTTCGAGATCATCCTCGACGACGGCACCGCGCGATTGCATTGCCGCTGGTGGAACCTGCCGTTCATGGAAAACTATTTTGCCGTTGGCCGGGAGGTGATGGTGTTTGGCAAACCGCTTTCGCTCAAGCCACGCACGATGGACCATCCGGAAACCGAGGTCATCGAAGGCGGTGAGGAAATCTCCATCCACCTCGACCGGATCGCGCCCATCTATCCGCTGACGGACGGACTGCCACAACGGTGGCTGCGTTCGCTCGTGTGGCGGGCACTCGAGCGGGTTGAGTCGCAGATTGCCGAACCGCATCCCGCTTTGCCGCTAACAGACCTGCCGGCGCGATCAAACGCCGTTCACATGCTCCATTTCCCGGAGGAACTGAGCGACGCCGAGATCGCGCGCCAGCGGCTGGCGTTGGACGAATTCATCGAACTGCAAATCGCCATTCAGATGCGCCGCCGGAATTTACAGGCGCACGCACGCGCCCTGCCCTGCGCCGGCGACAACCACCTCATCAAACCGTTCCTCGCGCAGCTCGGCTTCACGCTCACCGCCGCGCAGACCAAAGTGCTCCGCGAAATCCGCCGCGACTTCGGTGGCGCGCAACCCATGCGCCGCCTGCTCCAAGGTGATGTCGGCTCCGGCAAAACCGCCGTCGCCGCCTGCGCCGCGTTGATGACGCTGGAGAGCGGCTTCGATGTGGCGCTGATGGCTCCAACGGAAATTCTGGCCGAGCAGCATTTTCAGACATTCCGCCGCTGGTTCAAACCGCTACATCTTGGTGTGGAGTTGCATACCGGCAGCCGCAAGACAGGCGGCGTGCCGAGGGAGCGAGGGAGCGAGGGCGTGGGGACGCCGGCCGTTCCCATCCCCTCCGTCCCTCCCCCCCCCACTCTCTGGATCGGCACTCACGCTCTCATCCAATCCTCCTTCACCCTCGACCGTCTCGGCCTGGTCATCATTGATGAGCAGCACAAGTTCGGCGTCGCCCAACGGGAGAAGTTCGTGCGCAAGGGCGCCTATCCACACTTGCTGGTGATGACCGCCACGCCCATCCCGCGCACGCTGGGGTTGACGCTGTATGGGGATCTCGACATCTCGGCGATTGACGAATTACCAGCCGGCCGCGGGCGCATTCGCACCTTCGTCCGCGCCAAAGAGCAATTGCCCAAGGTCCGGCAGTTCATCCGCCAGCAGATCGCGGCCGGCCGGCAGGCCTACGTCGTTTATCCGCGCGTCGAAGAGACGGATTTGCAAACCGGGATGAAGGCCGTCAAGCAGGAGTTCGAGCGGCTGCAAAAGGATTTCTCGCCGCACCGGCTGGGACTGTTGCACGGGCGACTGCGCGCGGAAGAAAAGGAAAGCGTCATGGCCGCCTTCCGCGCCAATCAAATCCAGATTCTGCTGGCAACTTCGATCATCGAAGTCGGCGTGGACGTGCCGAACGCGACCGTGATGCTGATCGAAAACGCCGAACAGTTCGGACTTGCCCAACTCCACCAATTGCGGGGCCGCATCGGGCGTGGCGCGCATGAATCCTATTGCATACTCGTGGCCGACCTGAAAACGCCGGAAGCCAAGGCGCGGCTGCATGTGCTGGAGGAAACGAACGACGGTTTCCGCATCGCGGAGGCAGACCTCCAACTGCGGGGCCCCGGCGAGTTGCTCGGCAAAGACCAAAGCGGCCTGCCTGCGTTTCGCTTCGGCAACCTGGCCAACGACCTGCCGCTGGTGGAACGCGCACGAACTCTGGCAGCAAAGCTTTTGGGGTGACCGGTCGTGCCGGAGAGTCGTTGGCCACACGACGGGTGTGATTAAAAGTGGGTGAGGACAGGAAAGATTTCTGCGGAATAAAATGTGCAAATATAGCCACTTGCCCCAATAAAGTCGGGATGAAGCAACGCCTCAGCAGTCCCCAGCTCACCCCGCAGGAAACCCGGCTCATC
>JANNEF010000339.1:0-33911 GCA_031378375.1 Verrucomicrobiota bacterium
GCACGGCGTGGTTTGGCCGAGCGGGTTTCATTGATGCGGATTTTGGGCAGGATGCACCACGGTTGGCAAGCAATCGCTTGGTCTATCATGAGCGGGGGCGGCATCCCACGCGCCGTCGTTTGACGCGGCTGTTGGAAGGGTGCGCGCGACCGCGCGCCAGCCCTCTGGCGCTCTGGCGGCGGGCGGGCGCGGCCGGCGCGGGGCCGCGTCATCCCCGGACATCGCACGCGCGCGGGGGAAAAGCGGTGGAGGGCCACCGCAGTCCAGGACGCTTCGCGCAATTCGTGCGCGTCCTGCCGCGCGGTAGCGTCCTGGAGTGCGGCGGCGCCGGGACGCCGCTTTGGCGCGCGGCGTTTACGCCGCTTCAGCGTCGCCAGTCCACGGGCCGATTGTCGTCCATGCCCGCTCGGACGTTGAAGCGGCCTGAAGGCCGCGCGCCGCTTTCGCCCCGGCCACACCACACGAACTTCCCGCGATCCTCACCCGTCCAAAGGCGGGGTCGCGTCGGACTGGCCACCGCACTCCTGGACGCTGCGCGCGGTTCGGGCGCGGCGGGTGGCGCGATGCATTGGGAGCGCGTCCGGTTTCAATTGAAGCGCGGTTCAGGTCAATTGACGCACGGGCCATGTCCATTGAATCCGAATTCCGAAATCCGAATTACCGGAACCCGAAAGAAGGCCGAAATCCGAAGGCCGAACCGGTCTTTGCCCGCTGGCCGGAAATAGTGCTCCGGGGTGGACGGCGGCAACGGAAGCTTTCGGGTTTCGGGCTTCGGATTTCTTTCGGATCTCGGATTTCGAACCTCGGATTTCAGGTTGAACCACGCGCTGCTTCAACTGAATCCCGCGCCACTTCAACTGAATCCCGCGCTGCTTCAACTGAATCCTGAGCGACTTCAATTGAATCCTGAGCGACTTCAACTGAATCCTGAGCGACTTCATTTGAATCCTGAGCGACTTCATTTGAATCCTGAGCGACTTCAACTGAATCCTGAGCGACTTCAACTGAATCCTGAGCGACTTCAACTGAATCCTGAGCGACTTCAACTGAATCCTGCGCTACTTCAGTTGAAGTAAAGTCTAAGTCAGTCAGAGCCGACCGCGCGGCAGTAGATTCACTTCATCGTTAATCGGGAATTGTTTGCCCACCGGCGAAATTTTTTACCGGGTCAATTGTTGCCGGATCGCTCTCGTCCGACGGCGGGTTTCAACGGGACGGTGGTCCATCAAATGCCGGTGGGGTAATGGTTAAGCGGGCTTTCCCGGCGCGGGTCGCGCGGGGCGTGGCGGTTGGCAGGGTTTTCGCTATGGGGAAGGCGGCGGCTCTCGTCGCGGTTGCGGCGGATGGCGACGCCATTGAACAAACATAAATGGAAAGGTAGATAACATGAAGCAAGTGAAAACGGGGTTGTCGCGGTTGACGGTGCCGGAAAAGGTGGCGCTGGCCGAGCAGCTCAAAACCAAACTCACGGGCAACGCGAATTTCACCACGCCGGTGCCGACGCTGGCGCAGATCGAGGCGGGCCGCGTGACGTTGAATCAGGCCTACGTGGCCAAGGTGGTGGCGCGCTTGAACGTGAATCAGGCGATCGTGGACGAAGGGGCCGCGTCCGCGGCGCTGGATGAGTTGATCACGCGTCTGGCCGCTTATGTGCAGGCGCAGAGCGCCGGGGACGAGGCCAAAATCGTCACGTCGGGCTTTGGCGTGCGCAACGCGCCGGCCCCGGTGGGACTGCCGGCGCAACCGGGCAATCTGCGGGCGGCGACCAAGGGCGCATCGGGCACGGCGAATTTGTCGTGGGAGCCGGTGCGCGGGGCGGCGAGTTACGAGGTGCAGTTGACGGCCGACCCCGGCACGGAGGCGTCGTGGCAGCCCACCGCCACGGTGACGAAGAGCAGCGCGTTGCTCACGGACCTGGAGCCGGCGAGCAAGTGCTGGTTCCGCGTGCGGGCCATCGGCGCGGCGGGCGCCGGCGCGTGGAGCGACCCGAGCTTCAAGATCGTCCAGTAGGCCGCGTCGGTTCGAACGCGCGCGGGCCGAGTTGAGTCACCAAGGCATGAAGGGGAGAAACGGAAGCACCGGGAGCCAAGTCGCACGTTGGCTCCTTCACCTTGTAGCTGAGATGATGGTGGATGGAGGCGCGTGTCTGCCGTCTCCCCGGTCTTCGTGCCTTGGTGTTTTCGTGGCCATGCGCGACCGCCGCTTTTAGGCAGGGCAGACGCATCTGATTTTGTGGTAGGGTCGGCGCGCCGCGCCGACCGCGCCGCGTCCAGCGGCGCAAGGCGATCACCCGATGCGCTGCTTTCCCACCAGTTCGTTCCGCCCGCTGGACGCGGGCGGGGACATCGCGGCGCGATGTCCCTACCTCACTGACCCGTCTTCAGGGGAGATTTTGATGCGTCTGCCCTGTGCTTTTAGGTTGAACCGCGCCCGCATTTCTGGCGCACTCAGGTGCCCAACGACACCGCCATGCCACTCTTCGCCAGCGCCATCCCGAGTCTGTGGCCGTTCGCGGTACTGCTGATTTGTCTGGGCGCGATTGTCCTGCTCATCACCGTGCTGCGGGTGCATGCCTTCCCCGCGTTGATCCTCGCCGCCATCCTCGCCGGGTTGCTGGCCACGAAACTTCCCGGCGAACGCGGCACCCTGCCCCACGCGCCGCACAAGGAACGGAGCCACTGGATTCAGGCGGTGGAACTGACGACCGAGGAGTTCGGCGCCACCGCCGGGAAGATCGGCGTCGTCATCGCGCTGGCCGCCGTGATCGGCATGTGCCTGATGGAAAGCGGCGCGGCGGACAAGGTGGTGCGCCGTTTCCTGGCCGCCTTCGGCGAGAAGCGCGCCGGCGGGGCCATCGTGGCGAGCAGTTACGTGCTGTCCATCCCGATCTTCTTCGACACGTTCTTCATGCTGCTCGTGCCGCTGGCGCGGGCGATGCGCGTGCGCACGGGGAAGAATTATTTGCTCTACATCCTCGCGATCTGTTGCGGGGGCACCATCACGCATTCGCTCGTCGCGCCGCATCCCGGCCCGCTGGCCATGGCCGAGAACCTCCATCTCGACCTGGGCCTGACCATCGTCGTGGGCTGGCTCGCCGGCCTGCTCCCACTGGGGTGCGCGTGGCTGGTGTCCAAGTGGATCAACGCACGGCTGGACGTGCCGATGCGCGAAACGCCCGGCGCATCGCTGGCGGATCTCGAAGCCATCGTCGGCCGGGACGAGCGCGAGTTGCCGTCGTTCCTGTGGTCGATCACGCCGGTGGTGCTGCCCATCTTCCTGATCGCGTCGGCCTCGATGCTCGCGGCGTTCGGCGGGAGGGAACGCTTCCCCGCGCTGCTGCCGTGGGTGGAGTTCCTCGGCAATCGCAACATCGCGCTGCTCATCGGCGCGCTGGCGGCGATGGTTCTGTTGATGCGGCAAAAGGGATTGTCGCCGCGCCAGGTGAGTGAGTTGATCGGCCCGCCGCTCTCGACGGCCGGGGTGATCATTCTGATTACCAGCGCGGGCGGGGCGTTCGGATTGATGTTGCGGAACGCGGGCGTGGGCGAGGCCATCCAGGGTGCGGTCGCCGGGCGCGAGGTGAACCTCATCTTCCTCTCGTGGTTCGTCGCTGCTGTCATCCGCATCGCGCAAGGCTCGGCGACCGTCGCGATGCTCACCACTTCGGCGATGATTTACGGCATCATCCGCGACGGCCCGCCGCTGCCGTATCATCCGCTCTACCTGTTCCTGGCGATCGGGTTTGGCGCGAAGATGCTGTCCTGGATGAACGACAGCGGCTTCTGGGTGATCGGGAAGTTGAGCGGGCTGACCGAGGCGGAAACCTTGAAGAGCTGGACGGTGCTCGTCTCCACCATCAGTGTCGTGGGATTGATTGAATGCCTGATCTTCTCGAAGTTGCTGCCGTTCGTCTGAGCGAAACGATTCCACCCATGTCTATCCGCGGCGCAGCACCGCCACCAGATTGTCCGCCAGCCGCAGCGCGCCCAGGGATTTTTCCAGACCGGCATAAGGCGCACGCAGCGGGCGCAGCCACGAGGCTTGTTTCCAATTCGTCGTTCGTCGAAGCAGGCGGGCGCGCTCAACGGCGGAGACACGCGCGGGAGCACGCCGGAAATCCTGCCAGATGACCACCGGGTTGAAGTGCGTGGATTCCAGCCGCACCATTTCAAACGCCGGCTCGGCGGCGACGAATGCACGGAATGTCGCCGCTGTGAAATAGTTCAAGTGATCGGGCATGAGGTAGCGATACTTCGCGCCAAGCAACCGCACGGCGAACGACTGGAGATTGGGCACCAGCACGAAGCAGACGCCGCCCGGCCGGAGCAGCGCCGCCGCCTTGCGCAAGAAACCTTTCGGCTCCGCGAGATGTTCCATCACGGCCCAGAAGCAGATCGCGTCGAAAAGTGCTCCGCCGAAATCGTGCTGGAGAAACGGAGCACGCACCACGGTCACACCGCGGCTTTCCGCATGATCCAGCGCGGCGCCGGTCACATCCGTCCCCAACGGGTCGTAAGCTCCCGGCCAGCGCGTTCGCAACTGATGCAGAAACGCGCCGGTGGAACAGCCCACGTCCAGCACCCGGCCCCGCTCGCAAAAATTCCGGAACAACCGCAACTCCCGCTCGAACCGGACGGGCGCAAAGTCGCTCTCCAGCTTGTCGGGGGACAGATAGAACGGGGCCGCCAGCCGGTCGTAGAATTTTCCGGAGGCCAGTTCCGGGTCCACCGGGCTGGCATAAACCATCGCGCACCGGCGGCACTGGACGAGGCGGAGCCGTTCCTTGGCGAGCCACGGACGGGCGTCGTCCTGTTCGCATACAGGACACACGCGGTGGTGGGTGGTGGTCGAGTCGTCCGGCATGGTTCCGTCGGAATGCCAGCGGAGTTTTATTGGACCCGGCGTGGAAGGCGAACCTCATTTTTGGAAATCCGCGCTTGCCAAAGGACACGGCCCTGAGCGAGACTTCGCCCTCGTCCGGGCGCGCGGTTAGCTCAGTGGTAGAGCACTACCTTGACACGGTAGGGGTCACAGGTTCGAACCCTGTATCGCGCACCATCTCCTTCAATTTCGCTCTGCCGCAGTTCGCGGTGACGGCGTCCCGTGGTTCACCAGATTCCCAGCCACGATTTCCTGACGGAAGGTGAAGACCTGCGGGTCGCGCCAATCCACCGTCGCGCGCAGCCAGTGAACGTCCGGATTGCCGAAGGTTTCGACGCGCGTGAAATTCTCGATCCGCCGCTTGCTCCGCGAGCCGAAGAGCGGTTTATCAATCCGGAAGTTGTGCGAGTCGCCATGCACGAGGACGACCGGCCGCTTGAAGGCAATGGTTTCCCGCTCCAGCGCGGCCAGCAGATCGTTGAAGCCGGCGCGGGCCTTGTTCGTGGCGCCGAGATCGAAGCGCGGGTTGGCCTGGATGATGAACATGACCGCGAGCATTTTTTCCCGCGCGGCCTGGCTGAAGGATTCCTGGAGCCACGCCAGATTGGCGGCATTGCGCACGCCGAATTCAGGCTGGCCGAAGTTGTTATCCGCGCCGGGCACGTTCAATCCGGCGAACAACACGCCGCCGCAAACCCAGCGCACGTTTTCGCGAAACGGGGCGAAGCGCGGGTTCTCGCTCTGCCGCGTGAGCAGGAGCGGGCGCCGGCCCAGCGAACGAGCGTCGGGCATGAACAGCGCGCGCAATTTGGCGAGCCGCTCCTCCGGGTCGTGCGGCTCCGCTTTCACCCGGCCGCAGTCGCTCCATTCGTTGTCCCCGGGGATGTAGATGAATGGATGCTTGAAACTCTGGAACTGCTCGTGGCAGCGCGCGAACAACTCATCACTACAGGGCGTGGCGCCCGCCTTGAAGTCACCATTGTGAACCACGAACTTCAGCCGCCGTTGGTTGATTTCCCGGATCATGTTTGGAAAATAATTGGTGGAAGCCTCGTCGCTGTAGGGCACGTCGCCAATGAGCGCGAACTCGAACCGGTCGTGACGCGACAGTTGCCGCCCGAACGGCTGGGCGGCGGACACGGCGCTCAACCCGGCGGACAGCACCAGCACCAACCAGACCGAATGCGGAACGAAAGCGCGCGACCAGTGAATCATATTTCAGGATGCCCGGGGTGCCACGGATGACATTTTTCACCACGCCGCTTCCATGTCTCAAGCCAGGGCGAACGGCGCTGAATGTGTGAAATGCCCCAGGTGTTGTCCATCGGAAATCCTCCGGTAACGACGAGGACGAATGACGTCCGTCCGCATGGTTCCAAGCCAGCCTGAAGGCTTCCGGTGAAACAAAAAGGCCCGCCGGGGCAAACAACCCGGCGGGCCGGCGGAAAAAAAACTGCTTATGGCTCCGCGATGATCCTGGCGCGTTGCGTGTGGTAAGTCGCAGGGTCAATGAGATCGCCGCGATAGGCATCCAACAAATCGTAGAGCCGCTGCCGTTTGGTGAGCGTCAGTCCGGGGATGGCCTCAATCTCAGCCACCTTGGTGTCCTTGTTTCTGGCTTTGGGTTGGACGGATGATTCGGCGGGGGCGGTTTCTGCCGGCGGCGCTTGCGGCGGACGGGCCGCAGCCATCAGCCGCGCTTCGGCCTCAATATTCTTGCGCGCAGTTTCCTGCATTTTCGCCTTGGCCTCGGCGGCACGTTGATCGGTTTCGCGGCGTGCCCGAGCCGCAGCCTCGGCGCTGTCGGCCGCGGCCCTCCGCTGCGCGGTGACAGCTTCCGCCTCCGCCTTTCTCAGGGCTTCCATCTGCGACCGGGCCTGCGCGGCGGCCTTGCGTTCCGCTTCCAGGCGGGCCTTGGCTTCGGCTTCAGTCCTGGCCAGGGCGATCGCCTGTTGCTTCTCCAATTCCTTGCGTGCTTTGGCTTCGGCGCCGGCCTTGTCTCGCGCCTCCTGCCGGGCTTTGTCGGCGGCGGCGGCCTCGGATTTTTTGAGTGCCGCGATTCTGGCTTTGGCTTCGGCAGCGGCCTTCTTTTCCGCATCCGCCCGCGCTTTGGCGTCGGTTTGAGAACTGACATCCGCCACCGACCGGGCATCTGTTGGCGGCTTGCTCTGAGCCGCTGGCAACGGCGCCGGCGGAGGCGTCGGGCTGACTTGTTCCAACAACTCGCGTGCCTTCGCCTGTTGCTCCTCATTCAGGACCGGTAAAGGCGGCGGTGCTGGAGGAGGAGTCGAGGTGGGAAGCGGAGTGGTGGCGAGCGGGGTGGGTTTGTCAGGTTTCGCCGTGCTCTTGGCGGCGGCCTCAAGCTTTTCAAATTCTTTGCGTGCCCTGGCTTCCAACTCGGTTTTTTGCCGCTCGGCTGCGCGCTGACGGGCGAGGGCATTGGCTTCCATCTGCTCGATTTCCTGGCGGGCGCTGCTCTCGACGGCGGCTTTGCGGCGGGCTTCCTCGCGCTGGCGGGCGAGGGCCTGGGCTTCCATTCGTTCGATTTCCTTGCGGGCGGCGGCTTCAGCCTCGGCTTTCTGCCGGGCTTCCTTCTGTTGCGCCGACCGGGCCTGGGCTTCGGATTTCTTGATCGCTTCCAGTTGTACTTTTGCTTCGGCAGCGGCCTGCTTCTCCGCTTCCTGCTTCGCTTTGGCTGCGGCCGCGCTACTAACGACGGTCGTTTGCGCGCCGGATTCGCCGGCCGGTGCGGGCTGCGCGACGGCATTGGTCTTTGCCTGGGCCTTGACGGCCGCTTCCTGTCGTTCGATTTCCTTGCGCGCCTTGTCCTCGGCCTGTTTCTGCGCCAACTCCTGCTCGCGCTTCTTCGTGGCGGCCTGAGCCTCGGCTTTCTTGACCGCCTCAAATTGGGCTTTGGCCTCAGCGGCAGCTTTTTTCTCGGCGTCCCGTCGTGCCCGTTCCTGGGCTTTGATTTGAGCGGGGGTCAACGCGACGGGCGGCGGCGGCGGCACCGGACTGATTTGCTCCAGCAAGGCGCGTGCTTTCGCTTCTTGTTCCGGTGTGAGCGCCGACGGAGGTGACAAGGCTTCAGGCGGTGCCGGAGCCGGTGGTGTTGGAACCGGAGAAGGCGGCGGGATAACCTGCGGCGCGGGTGACACGACCGTCTCGGAAACCGGGATCAGGAAGGAGCCGCCGTTGGCATGGTCATTGACCAGGTCGGCCAGATGTTGCTGCAAGACCGCGCGCGCCTCGGCTTCTTTCGCAGGGTTCATCCCGGCGGGCAACGAAGGGGTCGCGGAGACGTTGGTCCTGCCCGGCACGGGTGAAATGCTGGTGCGCGGCGCGGCGCTCAATGCGGGCCCGTTCGTGCGCGGCTCCACCCCCACATCGAACATGTCACGCCCTTCGCGATTCAAAAATTCCCGGGCGATGAAATTCCACACCGTCCGATTGGCCTTGAAGACCGTGGACTCGCGGCGCGTGAGTGGCGAACCGGCGATCTCGTTAGCGGACGCTTGCGAACCCGCGGGCGGTGAACTGACGCTCGAAGGGGGCGTCCGCACAGCAGTAAGTGTGGTGACTGCCGGATTGGCCGTTGTTACCGTTTTCTCCGGCGTGGTCACGATCAGAACCTTTGGGGCGGCGGCGGGCGGCGCAACGGTTTCGCGGGCGGAACGAGCAGCGTCGGCTTGCTGTTTGGCCAGGCGCTGTTCCTCCTTGAAGCGCCGGGTCTCGGCTTCGGCGAACGCGCGACTTTCTTCCTTGGCCTTGGCCTGTAACTCCGCTTCGAGTTTCTCGGCCTCTTTCTTCGCCTGCATCCCGGCTTTGGATCGGTCACGCGCTTCCTGACGGGCCTTGGCCACGGCTTCGGCTTCCGCTTTCTTCACAGCATCAACTTGAGCCTTGGCCTCGGCGGCCGCCGTCTTTTGAACTAGTTCAAGCGCCTTGGTTTCCGACTTCGCCCTGGCTTTGGCGGCGGCTTCCTGTTGTTTGATCTCTTCGCGTGCCTTGGCCTGGGCTTCCAGATGGACGCGCGCCTCTTCGCGGTTCCTTGCGGCAGCTTCCGCCTCCGCGCGTTTGTTCGCTTCCGCCAGAGCTTTGGCTTCGGCGGCGGCCTGCTTCTCCGCGTCCTTCTTCGCCTTGACTTCGGAAGCGACGACCGTGTCCGTCGCCGGTTTCGTGGATGATGCAGCCGCTGGGGCAACCGCGTTCTTTTCCGATTCCTTCCTGGCCTTGGCCTCCGCTGTGGCCTGGTCGGCAGATGTGCGATTCGCCGCTTCGCGCGCTTTGGCCTCGGCTTTGGCCAGGGCTTTGGCTTCGGCCTGCATTTTCTCGGCATCCTGTCGCGCCTTGGCGGCGGCGGCGGCTTCCTGACGGGCAAGCTCGCGTTGTCGGGCGGCGGCCGCCGACTGGGCTTTGCGCTCTGCTTCCTCGCGGGACACGGCTTCGGACTGCGCGGTGGTCACAGCCTGGCTCTTTGCCTTGGAATCAGCCTCAGCCATTTTTTTAGCGTCGCGAAGCGCACGCGCTTCGTCTTCCGGAGAGATGAAGGGCGGCGGCGGAATTTTCGTGGTGCGCAGAACCTTGCGGGCTTCCTTTTCTTTTTCGGCGGTGAGCGGGGCCGGTGCGCCACCCTGGGGCAATAAATAATTCTCGGGAAAGCGGGATGGCTTCGCGCCGCTTTCGTCCACCTTGGCTTTGCGGATGATCTCACGCGCCTGTTTGAGCAACGCCTCGTCTTCCGCCGCCGGGGCGAAAGCCGGAACCATTCCGGCGCAAACCAGACTCAGACCCATCAACCATTTTGCACATTTCATAGTTTGTTCCTTACGTTAAATGCCCGGACGTGGCAACAGCGAAAGCAAGCGGCGCGCGGTCCTTTGACCATTACGCTAGTTAGTTAGCCGCCCTCGTGAAGAGGCGCTGCCAAGCCCAGGGCCAAGGGTAACATAGCAACGAACGGGCCAGCAGCCCCCGCACCTCGGCCCGGTTGATTTTTACGCGCCGGGCGGGGTCCAAAACATTCTCGGCGCGCAGCCGGGTCAGGGTGCTCACACCGATCAAGACCGGCCAGGCACAAGCCAGCCGCACCCGCACACAGCGGCGCGGAAGTGCGTTCGTGTAATCCCACCCGGCGGCCAGATGTGCCTGGGCGAGCGCGAGGAACTGCTCGTAAAGCGGCCGGAACCGGCCTTCATTCTCCGCGCGCAGCAAGTCGGCGGGTGCCAGGCCGGATGCGGAAAGTTTTTCCTCCGGCAGATAACAACGTCCCTGCCGCAGATCCGCCGGGAGGTCGCGCAAAATGTTCACCAGTTGCAGCCCCTTGCCAAACCGCACGCCATTGGCCAGCAGCGAAGCGTCGTCCATGGGCGCGTCCGGGAACAAATGCGCCCGGCACATGCGCGTCCAGAATTCTCCGACACAACCGGCGACGCGGTAGGTGTAATCGTCCAATTCCTGTTCCGTTCGGAGCGCGATGATCCGCCGTCCGTCCGCGCCGCCAAAGCGTCGCAAATCCAGTTCCTGTCCGCCGGTGATCGTGGTGAGCACGGTCCGGATGCGCTCCTGATCGGCGGGCGTGAATTGGCGCAGCAACGCGAGCGCCTCGCCAACACGCTCCAACAAAACACGCTCGGCGGGCGAACCCTGGTGGCGGGCCAGTTCGCCCAGTCGCGGCGCGGGAGCCGCACCATTTCGCGATTTTTCCAGGATGGCTTCGCGCAGTGCATTCAACGCGTCGAGCCGCTGCGCCATGGGAACGATCTCCGTATCCGCGATGGTGTCCGTCGCGCGGGCGAGCAGGTAGGCCAGGCCGATCTGCTGCCGAATCGCGCCGGGCAGCACGCGCAGCGTGAGATGGAACGAACGCGAGACGTCGCGCAACAAATTCGTCAGCAGATCAGTTGGCGCGGGTGACATGGGATTCCGCCGGTTCAGCCATCGCCCGTTGCGTCACCGGATCAAAGAAGTGCGCGCGACGCATGTCGAAGGCAACGGAAACTTTTCCGCCGGCTTCCGGGCAATCGTCCGCCGACATCCGCGCCGTGAAGGAATGCGCGCCGGCCTTCAATCGCAAATAGATCTCCGCCCCCTGCGGTTCGACGAACTCAACCGTCGCCGCTACGAGGTTGTCCGCGCTTGGTTCACCGGGCGGCGAACCAGGCACGTTCTCCGGTCGCAGGCCGAGGACGACCTTTTGCCCGGCGAACTTTTTCAGCGCGGCGGACGGTTCCCCCTCCACGCGCAGGGTGAAATTCTCCGGCGCCCCGGCGGCAACAAACAGCAGCGCGGCACCCGCCACCGCAAAGCGTCCCGGGAAAAAATTCATCGGCGGCGTTCCGATGAACCCGGCGACAAACACGTTGGCCGGCGCGCGGTGGAGTGCGAGCGGGGCGGCGACCTGCTGAATCGCTCCGTCCTTCATCACCGCGACGCGATCTCCCAGTGTCATAGCCTCGGTCTGATCGTGGGTCACGTAAATCATGGTCGTCGTCCGGCGCGTCCGGAGGCGCGCGAGTTCACCGCGCAACTGCGCGCGCAACGGAGCGTCGAGATTGGACAACGGTTCGTCCAGCAGCAACACCTTCGGCTGCCGCGCCAGCGCGCGTCCCAGCGCGACCCGTTGCCGCTCGCCGCCGGACAACGCGCGCGGTTCGCGGTCCAGGTACGGCGCGAGGCCGAGGAGTTCCGCCACTTCCCGCACGCGCCGCTCGATTTCCAGCCTTGGAATTTTTCTCAGCTTCAAGCCGAACGCCAGGTTTTCGCCCACGGTCATGTGCGGATACAGCACGGGGTTTTGGAACACCATCGCCAGGTCGCGGTCTTTGGGCGGCACATCGTTCACCACGCGGACGTCGAGCGAGACGGTGCCGCCGCTGATTTCCTCCAAGCCGGCAATCATCCGCAGCGTGGTGGACTTGCCGGCACCCGACGGCCCCACGAGCACGAGGAACTCCCCGTCCTCGACTGTGAGGTTGACGTTCTGGACGGCGGCGGTTTCCTCACCCTTTGCGCTCCTGAAAATCTTGGTGAGGTTTTCCATCGTGACGCGAGCCATTACCTGGACAGAGTGGCGACAGCGTTGGCGGGAAGTCGAGCGCGGACTGGAGCGGGCGGACAACAACATTGTGAACCGCCCGGACCCGCGCTATAAGCCTCCGGCGTATGTTCAAGTCGCGTGTGCTCCGGAAAATCGAATCGCTTGATCCAATCAAGGATCATCTGCGACCCCTGCCGCTTGGCGGCCTGCCGCAGCACCCTACCCCGTTGGTTTCCACCGATGCACGCGGCTGAAATGGCGCTGGCCGGCTGGCTGTATCCGCTGCTGTTCCTCACGGGACTGGCCGCCGGCTTCGTGGATTCCATCGCGGGCGGCGGCGGTTTGATCACGCTGCCGGTGCTGCTCAATCTGGGCCTGCCGCCGCAAGTTGCGCTGGGCACGAACAAGCTCCAGGCCACCTTCGGCTCCGGCAGCGCCGCGTGGCATTACGGACGTGCGGGCCTGATTGACTTCAAAGACTGCGTCGCCGGCATCGGGTTCACTTTCATCGGCGCGGCGTTGGGCACCGCGCTGGTGCGGCATCTGGACCCGGAATTTTTGCGGCGCGCGATTCCGTTGTTGCTCGTCGCCATCGCGCTTTACCTGTTGTTCCAGCCCAAACTCGGCGAGACGGACATTCATCCGCGCATGAAGGCGCCGCTGTTCTACGCGACCTTCGGTCTGCTGATTGGCTTCTACGACGGCTTCTTCGGGCCGGGCACGGGGACGTTTTGGGCGATGGCCTTCATGCTCGGCCTGGGTTTCAATCTCACCCGCGCCACCGCACACACGAAAGTGATGAACTTCACCAGCAACGCCGCTTCGCTCGGGGTATTCCTCCTCGCCGGTCAGGTGCATTTCCTCGCGGGCGTGACGATGGGCGTGGGGCAGTTGCTCAGGGCGCGGCTCGGGGCGCGGGTGGTGATTCGCAAGGGCACGGGACTCATCCGTCCCGTGTTCATCATCGTGGTGCTGGCCATCACGGCGAAGCTGATCCACCGCAATTTCTTCCCCGGGTGAGGCAACAGGTGCTTCGGTCAGCGTGACCGTACGACGTTCGGTTTGGCGGGCGGCTCGAAGCGGAAGACCGTCTCGTTGGTGCGCGCAAAGCCAAGTTTCTCCCGCGCCAGCCGCTCCAATGTTTTTGGATCACCCTGCACGGCGTCAATCGAAGTCTTCAGATTCTTCGCGAACCTTTCCTCCACGATGATCTTGTCGTCCAGCACGAGAATATCTTTCCGAAACCGCTCGTTCTGTTCGATGAGCGGCAGATACCAGAAGAAAACCGCCAGCACTCCGGCGACGAAGAGCAGGAACACCACGACGCGGTTGAGCTTGTCCCAGATGCTGGGGTTGACGCTCGAATTGACGTTCACGCGGCGCAGTTAATCAGACGCCCCGGCGCAACGGAAGCGAAGATTTGCGCCAGGGCAGACGCATCTAATGGGCGCCCCTTTACTCTGGGCCGGATCCAACCCACGGCTTAATTGCTCCGCACGCGGTAGAAGCGCCAGGGCGGCAGCAGCAGCAGCGGAGTGTAGTTGGTGACTGCCAGTTCCTGGCCATTGCCGGTGATGGGGGTACCAACGAAGTTCGTCCAGATGTGGCTTGTCACCACGCTGGTCTGCTCGAACGCGTAAAGGCTGCCGGGGTCGCTCTTGAATTTCAGCAGGGCCACGATGTTGCTCTCGCTTATCGAGGTAATGCGGAGTAGTGCGTCCACTTCCAACGCCCCGATGTCGCTGCCGTCGCCGTTGGGAGCGTTGGGCACGTTGGGAAAATCAACGATGCGCGCGCCGCCGCGGGCGTCCGTGGGCAGGCCGCTCTTGCCTTTGTCGCGCGCGGGACTGCCGGAAAGCGGCCCGATGGTCCACACGGGCCCGCCGTTGTCCTGGCAGGGACTGAGGTATGGATTGATCGGAGTGGTGCTGTTGCCAAGGAAATCGTTCGCCGTCCAGCCGCTGCTGCCATCGGTGATGCCGATGAGATTCCAGCCCTGGCTGCTGACCGTTCCGTTGATGTCCGGGCTGGTGGTGGACCCGGTGTTGCTGGCAATGATGGAGTTGTGGATGGTTGGCGTGCCCAACGCACTGAGGCCGCCTCCGGCTCCGACACCCGGCGTGCCAGTCAACGAGACCCCTTGGCCACCAAGTCCGCGAGTCCCCGAGTTGCCCGTGATCGTGCAGCTTTCCAAAACGAAAGGACCCTGGAGGGCGCCGCCCAGGCCGTTGCCACCAGTCCCAGGCGGAGCGTCGTTGTCAAACTGGTCGGAGCCGGGATTGCCGCCGCGCCCACCGACAACGCGGTTATCTGCCAGCGTACAGTTTTCCAACGGCGTGACTGCGGTGCTCCAGATTGCCCCGCCCTCGCCCGCGCCCGCGCCGCCACCCGAGCCTGGAGAAACCGCGTCGGCACCCTGCCCTCCATCGCCGCCGAACGCTCGGTTCCCGATCAGCGTGCAACGAGTCAGCGCGAGGGCTCCCGAACTATAGATGGCCGCGCCCTTCCCGGAACCGCCGGGACCTCCATTGACCGGCAGCCCGCCACCACCTGGCCCTCCGTTGCCACCGCTGCCGCCTTGAACTTTGTTGGTAGTAAGCATGCAATCGAACATCCGCAGGCTTCCTTCGTTGAGCAGGCCGGCGCCGCGACTTTCCATTCCGGGTTGAGCTTGCGGCGCCTGGGGTGCCTGAACCAACCCTTCGGTGATGGTCAGGCCGTAAATGTTCACTGCGCCGAGCGGACCGACGTGGAAGACGCGGCTGTTGTTGTTCCCGCTGATGGCCAATTGTGCCGCGCCCGGCCCCACAACGCTCAGCAGCTTGTCGATGAGCAATTCGCCAGTGGTGAGACGAATCTTGCCCGTCACCACCGGCGCGAAAGCGATGCGATCCAAATCCATGGCCACCGAGAGGGCATCCCGGAGCGATCCGCCGCCGCTGTCGTTCAACGTAGTAACCAACCGCGTGATTCCCCCAAACTCATAAGCCCCGATATCCACGTGGTCGCCCGTGCGCCGCGCGCGGCCGCGCTGGTCGGTGCTCAGGTTGTAGGGGGGGCCGAGCACGGCATCATCGCCGGCATCAATGGCGGCGCTGGTCGGCAATAGCGCCATCGTGAAGGTCGGCCCGCCGTTGTCCTGGAGCGGGCCGAGTTGAGGATTGAGCGGTGCGACAACCGTGCCGGTCAGGTCGCTGGGGAGCCACCCGCTGCTGCCGTCGGTCTTGCCGATCAGATTATGGCCTGCGCTGGAGCTGTAGCCGGCAACGTCCCGCGGAGAGTTGCCGGCGATGATGGTATTGCGGATAACTACGCTCGCATCGGAACAGCGCATGTCGATGCCGCCGCCGGTAGAGGCCTGGTTGCCGGACACAGTACAGTTATTGAGCGTCGTCTTGGCGCACAAGTCGTAGATGCCCCCCCCGCCGCCGTCGGTGCCGTTGCCGGCCGAGTTGCCGGACACGGTGCAATTATTGAGCGTCATGGTGACCACATTGTAGATGCCGCCGCCGTCGCCGCCGGCCCCGTTGTGGGACACGGTGCAATTATTGAGCGTCATGGTCCCCCTGTTGAAGATGCCGCCGCCGTGGAGCGCGTAGTTGTCGCAGACGGTACAGTTGTTCAAGTTGAGCATCGCGCTGGAGTGTACATAGATGCCGCCGCCGTCCTCAACGTAGGCGTCTCCATTGGCGATGGTCAGATTGGAGATGTTGACCGTGCCGGCCCCAATGCTGAACACGCGACTGTTGTTGTTGCCGCTTACGGTCAGGTTCGCCGAGGTGGGACCGTTGATGGCGATGCTTCTGGCGATGGTCAGTGTTCCGCTGAACAGAATGATCGTCCCGGCGACGGAAAAGTTGATCGTATCGCCATTGACGGAAGCCGCGATGGCCTCGCGCAACGAACCCGCACCGTTGTCGCCGAGATTGCTGACGGTGCGCGTCGCCGCCGTACCCAGCGCTGGCAGGAGCAGCAGGGCCGCCGCCCCCGCCGCGCACAGTCGTCCCAGTCCTCCGCGCCATGAGTGATGTTTTTTGTGAATCATAAAAGGCATAAAACTCCTTGGTTGCAACGACAACTACAATGAAGCGTGCTCCCTTGTATCAGCCTCCGCTTCAATTTACAAGCAATGAATTCGCAGAATTGACTTCTCGCCGTCGGTTCCACACATGCGGAAAATCAATCTTCCCAATTTCGCCCCGCGCGCCCACAATCTCCGCACATGTTAGCCCGCGTTCTGTCGTCCGCAGTCAATGGCGTTGAGGCCTACCCCATCGAAGTGGAAGTCAACGCCGGTTGGGGCGATACCATCATCGTCATCGTCGGACTGCCGGACGCGGCGGTGAAGGAATCGCGCGACCGCGTCACCACCGCGCTCATCAACTCCGGCTTCAAATTCCCGATGGGCCGCACCACCATCAACCTCGCCCCCGCCGACGTGAAGAAGGAAGGCCCCAGCTTCGACCTCCCCATCGCCATCGGCATGTTGGCCGCCAGCGAACAAATCGAAACCGACCAGTTGGACCACTTCGCCATGGTCGGCGAATTGGCGCTCACCGGCGCGGTCCGCCCCGTCAAAGGCGTGCTGCCCATCGCGCTGCGCGCCCGCGCCGACGGCAAGTCCGGCCTGCTCGTGCCGGCGGAGAACGCCCCCGAAGCCGCCGTCGTCGCGGGTCTGACCGTCATCCCGGTTCAAAACCTCCGCGAAGCCGCCGGCTTCCTGGAAGGTGAAATCAAAATTCCGCCGACGCGCGTGAACGTCTCTGAAATCTTCGCGCACGTCCCCGACGACGAACTGGACTTCGCCGAGGTCAAAGGCCAGGAGTCGGTGAAACGCGCGCTCGAAATCGCGGCGGCGGGCGGCCACAACGTGCTGCTCATCGGCCCGCCCGGCACCGGCAAGTCCATGCTCGCCAAGCGCCTCCCCACCATCCTGCCGCCGCTCACGCTGGAGGAAGCGCTGGAGACGACCAAGATTCACAGCATCGTCGGGCTGCTCGCGCCCGGCCAGGCGCTCATCACGCGCCGCCCGTTTCGCACGCCACACCACACGGCCAGCGACGCCGGCCTGCTCGGCGGCAACATGAATCCGACGCCCGGCGAAATTTCCCTCGCGCATCACGGCGTGCTGTTCCTCGATGAACTGCCGGAGTTCAAGCGCAGCGTGCTGGAGACCATGCGCCAACCGCTGGAGGAAGGCCGCGTCACCATCTCGCGCGCCGCCGGCACCATGACCTTCCCCGCGCAGTTCATGCTCGTGGCCGCGATGAACCCGACGCCCGACGGCAAAATGCCCGGCGAATCGCGCTGTTCCCCGCGCGAGATTCAAAGTTATCTGGGCCGCATCTCCGGCCCGTTGCTGGATCGCATTGATCTGCACATCGAAGTGCCGGCGGTGAAGTTTCGCGAGATCAGCAGCGAACGAGCGGGCGAGCCATCCGCGCAGGTGCGCGCGCGCGTCGTCGCCGCGCGTCAGCGCCAGCACGAACGCTTTCGCGCCCGCCCGCAGATCACCTGCAATGCCCGGATGGGCAGCCGCGATTTGAAGGCGCACTGTGCGATTGATGAAGCGACGCTGGAATTGTTGAAGCTGGCGATGACCGATTCAAACCTCAGCGCCCGCGCCTACGACCGCATCCTCAAGGTCGCCCGCACCATCGCCGACCTCGCCGCGTCCGAGCGCATCACCACCGACCATGTCTCCGAGGCCATCCAGTATCGCACGCTGGACCGGCAGTTGTGGACGTGATCCGGGCGGGGTTTCCCAGAAGAACATCGAACGTCCAACGTTCAACGTCGAACACCGGACCGGTGACCGCCGCGTCCTTGGACGTTCGCTGTGGATGTTCGGCGTTCGATGTTTTGGTTCAGCCGCCCGCTACGCCGCCGCCTGCAAGGTGATCACCTCGCTGGCCGCGCCGGTGCCGGTGCCGTTGACCGGCACGATTTGCAACTTCACCGTCGCGCCTGCGGGCACGCCCGTCAGCTCCGCCTCGCTGTCGTCCACCGTGGCGGCCAGCACGAAATCCGTGTCCGTGCCCACCACCTGCTTGAGCACCCGGTAGCGCGCTGCCCTCGGCGCCTCCGGCCAGTCCACCGTGATGACGCCACCCGGCAGCGCCGTGGCCGTCACCTCCTCCACCCGCTCCGGCACGCGCGGGTCGCCCGGGATGCGGTCGAAGAACTTGAGCCAGCGCGGGTCCGCCGGGTCGAGCACGTTCTCCAGTTCCTTGCGCAAGCTGCTGATCTTTTTGTCCAGCAGCTTGATGGCAGCATCGCGCACATCGCGTTTGGCGCGCGCGTCGAACTTGCAATCATCCACCGTGTTGACGGCGGCGGTCAACGGCCCGCACAGCGCCTCCGCCTGGGCGGCCGTGTAATCCTCGGCGGCGTTCTCGTGTTCGGGATGATCGCCGAAGTAGGCCTGCACCTTGGCGAGCATCTGGCAGCGGCCCGCGTCCGTGCGGGGCAGCTTGAGCGAGCCGTTGATGAACCCCAGCGGCGCCCACTGCGCGGACCAGGTGTCCCCCAGCGGACCGGTGAGATGATTGCGCACGCTGCGCAGGAATTCCGCCGGCTCCCCGCGCTGGGCGCGCAGCGCGATGTAAGCGCCGGCTTTGCCCTGCCGGGCCGTGTCAAACGCCGCCGCCTTGTTTTTGGCGTCCAGAAAAACCGGCTCGTAGATGGCCTTGGTGACATACCGCAGGTTGAGCGCGGCCCCGAGCGAAGTCAGGCCGCGCAGAATTTTCTCTCCGTTTTTGAAATATGTTTCGTAGTCATTCATACGAGATGAAGCATAGCGACTCCCGTGCCAGCGAAACACCGGGCGCGACTTCTCTTCCAAAACTTCCGCCAATTCCGGGCCGGAACGATTCGGGCGGAAAGCGGAAGCGGAGGCCCGCGAAACACACGAAACACACGGAAATGGGGCAAAGATCACAGCGGAGGAGTTGAGACAAATTGCTCTCCACACCACTCCAATCGGTTTTATTTTCGTGAGTTTCGTGTGTTTCGCGGGCCATCTCGGAACCGTGGCAGTGTCCCACAATTGGAATTCCAAGACACGGATTGCCTCAAATCAGGACACGGTTCCCGCCAACCACGACCTGATTTTCAAATTCCTGACCGTTGCCGGCAGCAACCACGACCTGATTTTGAAATCCGCGTCCGTTGTCGGCGGCGACCACGATCTGATTTTGAAAATACCGATCGCCGTCCGAGCCAGCCGCGAACTGATTTTGAAATTCTCGACCGTTGTCCGCGCGGACCATGACCTGGTTATGAATGAACAGTGCCGAAGGCGACGGGTGGTTTGTCCGCCTTCCCCGAACCAAAGCGCCCCGCCGGCGTGCAACTGGCGGCGTAGGGGCGGGAAGTAATCAGTAGGTCAGTGAGTCAGTAATCAGTAGGTCGGCGTGCTCGTCACGGCGGCCCGCTGGTTCACTGATTTACTGATACTGGCTCACTGGTCACTTCCCCTCACGGGGTGACGCCTTTGTAGAAGCGGTGGGGATACAGGGGGGCGTTGGTGTCGTCGAAGGTGGCCACGCCGTTGGTGTCGGCGGTGCCGGTGCCCAGGGTGAGCCAGTCCAGCAGGTTGGTGCTCCACAGGAAGCTGTAGCTCTGGCCGGGCGACGCCGGGAATTGCACGCGCATCGCGCCGCCGGGCTGCGCCTGGATGTCAGTAGTATCGCCCCACTATTCTTTGGCGCGATAGAACAGCGAGCGCGAAGCCTGGGGATTGAATTCCACACTGTGTGTGCTGCCCGCCGGGTTTACGTTCCGCCAGGGACCCGTGGGATAATCCGCTTCTTCGAGGATAGCACGCGTTGGGCAGGTGAGGTTGAGCCGGGCCGGGTTGCCGCTGACGGTGTATTTGACGCTGAGGAACGGATGAATGATGAACACCGCTTCCAGCGCGTTGAGTTGCGGCGTCTCGGGCGACCACACGCCATTCTTGTAGTGATAGAGCCGATAAAGCGGCGGGGATCTGGGTTCAATGGCGCTGCCGCCGGGAATGAAGCGCAACAACGCCGTCTCGTCGTTGGGTGCCGCGCCGGTGATATCCTCGTAGGCGCCCGGCACCGGGTTGGGCGAGCCGCGCAGATAGTATCTGTTCTGCTCCAGAAAGAGCGGCGAGGGAGCGGGAGCGGTGGCCACGCCGGCCGAAGCGTGTGAGGAAAACGCAGGAGTGAATGTAGTCGGGCCGCCGGGGTTAAAAAAGATGATGCCATCGCCCGGTGAAAAAAGGGGATCAATATCCCACCCCCCCAAATCCGGGTCGTAATTGACAACGTTCACGTAGCCAGAGACGTCAAGAAAAATTGCTTGGGAGTATTGAGCCGGGGCCGGAGGGCTGAAGATATAGCTCAAATTGTAGCCGAGTAACCCCCATGGGACGGTGACGAAGGTGAACCCGGTATTGACGGGAATCGGAACGGCTGGAGCGGAGAGGGCGCAGCCAAACAGGGCTGCGGCGGCAAGTGAGAGGAGGATACGTTTCATACCGCGGGTCTTTCTTTGGTTATTGCGACAGCGCACAAGGTGATTCTCGAGCGACAAGTCGCTGAATGTTGGAAAACTTGTTGCCAAAAGGGGGCAGTCATTACTTTTGACACTGGTGGCTTCATGGGTTGAAAGATGCGGCTGATTTCATCGGCGGTCAACCGGGAGTTGTGCCTCGGTCGTTCTCCCGTTTCTATTCCCCCAGCCGCTAGGCCACTGTGGCAGGGACATCGCGGCGCGGAGGGGCGTCGGTTCGCTCCGGCGTTTTGGATTGAGCCATCCTGAAATGTCTGGTTCGCCGGCACAACGGGCAGACGATGAAATTGATTTACACAGAACACGCATTGCGGCGACTCGCAAAACGTGAATTGCGCGAAGAATGGATTGAGCGGGTGGTTGGGTGCGTCGGACGGGATTTGGTGTTGGGCAGCACCCTCATCCGCGATCACCGGATCACGGTTCTTCGTGTTGAGCGCACCATGGAGATAAATGGGTTGGGCCGCCCTTTCAGGGCTGGCGAATTTCTTTCATCCGGTTCCCAAGGCGTTGCCCTGGGCTGGCGTGGAACAGGCCGTTGGCCTTCCGGCCACGCGCGCAATGCTGGCAGGACGGGTAAACATCGCCGCTGCGACATCGCTTCTTCTTGCGCAACGTCCCCGCGTTCTTGGCGGCTTTCGCCGAAGCTCACTCCCCCAGCACCTTGATCCGCGCGCCGCGAATCAGCGCGTGCTCGGCGCCGCGGCTGAGTTCCTGGAAGCCGAGGTGGCCACGGCGCGGGCGGTCCTTGATCGGCAGCACCGTCTTGCCGGCGTGGTTCTTCACTGCCTGCGTCTGCTCGTCGAGGTTGATGTCCTGGATGGTTTCGCCGTTGAGCACGACTTTGAGGCGCGGGCCTTGGAGGGTGATCTGGTAACGGTTCCACTCGGTGGGTTTGTAAATCTGCTTCGACGGCGCGACGGCGCGGTAGAGGCCGCCGGTCAACTCGGAGTCCTTCGCCTGCGGATTGTAGCGGAAGTCGGCCATCTGCAATTCGATGCCGTCGAACGCGGGGTCGCCCGCCATCGGCGCGCGCAAGGCACAGCCGCTGTTGCCGGTGGGGCCGAGCTTGAACTCGAACTCCAGGATGAAGTCGGTGTATTCGCGTTCGCTCATCAGCCAACTGCCGCGCGGTTCGCCGCCGTGCAAGATGCCCTGCTCGACTTTCCACACGGGCGAGCCTTCCGCCGGTTTGCTCACGTCGTTCCACGCGCGCACGACCCAGCCCCGGGGCGGTCCGTCGGCGGGGAACAGCGGGATGAAGGCGCCCTGATTCGTGGTGGTCGCGCACGAGGCGCAGAGCAGCGCGAGGGCGGAGAGCAGACTGGCGAAGAGCTTTTTCATGGGTGGGAGCCTGGATTACTTGGAACTGGTTTGCAAACAGGGTGTGGGGCGGGCGCCCACGCCTGCCATTCCATCGCGTTTGCTGCGGGCGGGTCGTGAGGGACCGACGGGCTGCTGGTTCTGATCCTGGTAGAAGTATCTCATCGAACGGACGGATTCACTTTCTCACCATCAACTTGAAGCCCCGCGCCCCACGCAACCACCTGGTTACCGCGCGCGGACAACTACCGCTGCACGCGCGCGCCGACGCCCTTGACCAGCGCCTCGACTTCCTTGAGCGACGCCATGCTCGTGTCGCCCGGCGTCGTCATCGCCAGCGCGCCGTGCGCCGCGCCGTATTCGACGGCCTTCTGCGGATCGCCCGACGCCATGAGGCCGTAGATGAGGCCCGACGCGAAGCTGTCCCCGCCGCCGACGCGGTCGAGGATTTCCAGATCCGCGCGGTTGGTCGCCTCGTAAAAGTTGCCGCCCGCCCAGCAGATGGCGCCCCAGTCGTTGATCGTCGCCGACTTCACGGCGCGCAAGGTGGTGGCGGTGACCTTGAAGTTCGGGAAATCCATCACCGCCTTCTCGATCATCTTTTTGAACGCGGTCACGTCAATGTGCGAAATGTTTTCGTCCACGCCCTCGACCTCGAAACCGAGGCAGGCGGTGAAGTCCTCCTCGTTGCCGATCATCACGTCCACGAACTTCGCGATCTTGCGGTTCACTTCCTGGGCGCGCTTCTGGCCGCCGATGGATTTCCAGAGCGACGGGCGGTAGTTCAAATCGTAGCTGACGATGGTGCCGTGCCTTTTGGCGGCCTGCACCGCTTCGATCACCAGTTCAGGCGTCGTGTCCGAAAGCGCGGCGAAGATGCCGCCGGTGTGCAGCCAGCGCACGCCCTGTTTGCCGAAGATGTCGTCCCAGTTAAAGTCGCCGGCCTTGAGTTGCGAGGCGGCGGTCAGGCCGCGATCCGGCACGCCCACCGCGCCGCGGATGCCGAAACCGCGCTCCGTGAAGTTCAGCCCGTTGCGCACCGTGCGCCCGATGCCGTCGTAGGGACGCCACTGGATGAACTGCGTGTCCACGCCGCCTTGCAGGATGAAGTCCTCGATCAGGCGGCCCACGTCATTGTCGGCGAACGCGGTGGCGACGGCCGTGCGCAGTCCGAAGCAGCGGCGCAACCCGCGCGCCACGTTGTATTCGCCGCCGCCCTCCCACACTTTGAACTCACGTGCGGTGCGGACGCGGCCCTCGCCGGGGTCGAGGCGGAGCATGATCTCGCCGAGGGCGATCATGTCGTATTTGCAGGTGGCGGCGGGTTTGATGTCGAGGATGGCCATAGGTGAACGGTTGTTAAAAGTTGTTCGTCAAAGGGTGGAGAAATTGCGGAAAGAGTCGGCGAAACTCAATACAATTTTCGGCGCACATGAGACGCGGCAACGCACCACGCGCTCTCCGCCACGCGCGCAACCCGGCACCAGTGCTCAGGCCACCGTCGCGGGAACGGTGGTCAGACGGTATCGCTCCGGCGGGCCGTTGATTATTCGGCGGTCTTGGCCGCGCCTTCGTCGGTGCCACCGACAGATTCCATCAGCTTGATGAGCGGCAGGAACAGCGCGATGACGATGCTGCCGACGATGACGGCCAGGAAGACGATCATGATCGGCTCCAGCAGCGAGGTCATGGCGGCCACGGCGTTGTCCACTTCCTCGTCGTAGTTGTCGGCGATCTTCATCAACATTTCCGGCAGGGCGCCGGTCTGCTCGCCCACGTCCACCATGCTGATGACCATCGGGGGGAAAACGTTCGAGGCTTCCAGGGGCGCGGTGATGGTTTCGCCTTCCTTGACGCTCTCATGCACGGCGGAGACGGCGTTGCTGATGATGACGTTGCCGGAGGTTTCCTTCACGATGGTCAGCGCCTGGAGGATGGGCACGCCGCTGCTCACGAGGGTGCCCAGCGTGCGCGTGAACCGGGAGATGGCGACCTTGGTGACCACCGGGCCCAGCGCGGGCATGTTCAGCTTGAACTTGTCGAAGACGTGCGTGCCCATTTTGGTCTTGCCGAACATGACCAACCCGAAGACCACGGCGGCCACGCTGGCGGACGTGGTGAGGAAATTCTTGGCAATGGCGTCGCTGATGCCGAGGACGAAACGGGTGAAGCCCGGCAAGGCTTCGCCGGGGAGCATGTCCTTGAAGATGTCCTTGAACTTGGGCACCACCCACACCATCAGCACCGCGAGAATGGCGACGGCCACGAACAAGACGGCCACGGGATAAAACATCGCGGCGACGACTTTGCCTTTGATTTTCTGGGCCTTTTCCATGAACTCGGCGAGTCGCTTGAGGACGACCTCGAGCACGCCCCCCAGTTCGCCGGCCTTGACCATGTTGACAAAGAGGCGGTTGAAAACCTTCGGATGCTGCGCCAGGCCCTCGGAAAAAGTGCTGCCGCCTTCGATGGACAGGGCCAGTTCCGAGATGATCCCCTTGAGCATCAGGTTTTTTTCCTGCTTTTCGAGCACGCGCAACCCGCGCAGGAGCGGCAGTCCCGCTTCGACCAGGGTGGCCAGTTGCCGGGTAAACGTGGTCAACACCTTGGGCTTCACCTTGCCGCCGAAGCCGGGGATTTTGATATTGATGTCGAACGAGCCTTTTTTCTTGGCCCCTTTGGCCCCGGGGCGGGCCTTCGAATCGGCCTTTTCCTTGGTGACTTTGACTTCGGCGACCTTGGTCGGGAAGTAGCCCATTTCCTTGAGCCGGCCAATGGCTTCGTTCTGGCTGGCCACGTCCAGGGTTCCCTTGGTTTCCTTCCCGTGGGAATCCAGCGCCACGTAACTGAATTTCGACATAGGCTAAGTGTATTTCACGACTTCTTCGATGGTTGTAGCACCGTCGAAGATGCTGCGCAAGCCGTCTTCCCGCAGCGTGGTCATGCCCAGTTCCACGGCCTTTTGCCGGACAACGACGGTGGGCGCGCGTTCATTGATTAGATTGCGCACGGCCTCGCCAATCACGAGCAATTCAAAAATACCTTTGCGCCCCTTGTAACCCGTGTCGTTGCAGGTGGCGCAACCCCGCCCGTAGTAGAACACCTTGTCGCCGATATCGTGGGGCGAGAGGTTGAGCAAACTGAGCTGGCTTTCCGTCGGTTCGAACGGCGTGCGGCACTTCTTGCACACCGTGCGCACCAGCCGTTGCGCCAGCACGGCCAGCAACGTGGAGGAAATAAAACACGGCTCCACGCCCATGTCCACCAGCCGCGTCACGGCGCCCGGCGCGTCGTTCGTGTGCAGCGTGCTCAACACCAAATGGCCGGTGAGCGACGCCTGAATCGCGATCTGCGAAGTCTCCAGATCGCGCATTTCCCCCAGCATGATGATGTCCGGGTCCTGGCGCAGGAACGAGCGCAGCGCCTTGCCGAAGGTCATCCCCTGCGCTTCGTTGATGCCGACCTGCATGATGCCCTCAATGTCGAATTCCACCGGGTCCTCCGCCGTGAGCAGTTTCACGTCAATCGTGTTCACGCGCCGCAGGCACGAGTACAGGGTGGTGGTCTTGCCGGACCCGGTCGGCCCGGTGACGATGAAGATGCCGTTGGGCTGGTTGATGGCTTCGACGGAATAATCGAAGATGTATTTGGGCAGGCCGAGGGATTCCAACTCCAGGTTCACCGCCGAGCGGTCGAGAATACGCAGCACCACCGACTCACCAAACACTGTGGGGAGCGTCGAGATACGCAAATCAATCTGCCGGGTGCCCAACTTGTGAGCGATGCGACCGTCCTGCGGCAGGCGCCGCTCGGAAATGTTCAAGTTCGCCATGACCTTGAGCCGCGAAATCACCGGCAACGCCAGGTGCTTGGGCGGCGGGGCCATCTCGTAGAGCGCGCCGTCCACGCGGTAGCGGATTTTGAACTCGTCCTCAAACGGCTCGAAGTGAATGTCGCTCGCCCGGTCCTGCACCGCCTGGAACAGGACGAGGTTCACAAACTTGACGATGGGCACCTCGTTGGCCAGGTCCGCCATTTCGGCGGCGTCATCGTTGGCCGCGGCTTCGTTCGCCTCTTTGGCGAGGTCAGTGTCGGCCCCCAGTTCCTTGAGCACGTCGCTGACGCTCTCGCTCTCGTCGCCATATTGTTTGGCGATCAGTTTTTCAATCGCGGCGGGATCGGCCACGACCAGTTGGATTTCCTTGCCGACCACGTAGGCCAGTTCATCGAGCATCGTCGGGTTGAGCGGGTCCACGAGCGCGACCTGCACGGTATTGCCATGGACCGCGACGGGCAGACACTGATACATGCGCGCGGTCGCGGGCGAGATCGCCTTGAGGATCTCCTGCGTCAATTCCTTCTCGGACAGGCTGACGACTTCCGTGCCCAGATGCTCGGCGGTGATCTGCAGTTGCGTGTCCAAATCCACCAGCCCCATGTCCTGCAAGATCTGGCCGAACGGCTTGCCGCTGCGGCCCTGCTCCTGCATGACCTCCTCGAGCTGCAGGTCGTCAATCAGGTTGCGCTCCTTGATCAGCGCCAGCAATGGATCGGATGAGTGCTCCTGCATAAGATCAACGTTTTCCTCCGCCCTTTGGTTTGGGCACATTCGCCGCGGCCGCCGCATCCATCTCCGCCAGCTTCGCCTGCACGGTGGTGGGGTCTTGCGCCTTGGTGATGACTTCTTCGCGCGCGATCAAGCCCTGATTATATTTCTCCATGAGGTAGCCGTCGAGCGTGACCATCCCGTACTTGGCCCCGGTCTGGATGTCCGAGTTGATGCGGAAGGTTTTGTTGTCGCGGATCAGCGCGGCGATGGACGGCGTGTTGACCATGATCTCGAAGATCGCCACGCGGCCCGGTTTGTCGCAGCGCGGCAGCAGCAATTGGGAAATCACCGCCTGCAACACCGTCGAAAGCTGGATGCGAATCGTCTCCTGTTGATTCGCCGGGAACGCGTTCACGATACGATCAATCGTCTTCGCCGCGCCGGTCGTGTGCAAGGTGCCGAAGACCAAGTGCCCAGTTTCCGCCGCCGTGATGGCCGCCTCCATCGTTTCCAGATCGCGCAACTCGCCCACCAGAATCACGTCCGGGTCCTGCCGCAGTGCGCGGCGCAGCGCCTCGGCGAAACTCGGCACGTCCACGTTCACCTCGCGCTGCGTCACCACCGCCTTCTTGTGCTTGTGATAATACTCGATGGGATCCTCGATGGTGATGAGGTGCGCGTCGTCGCGCTCCTCGTTGATGATGTTGAGCATCGAGGCCAGCGTCGTGGTCTTGCCCGAACCGGTCGGCCCCGTCACCAGCACCAGGCCGCGCGGCTTGTAGAGCAAACCCTTCACGGAGGCGGGAATGCCGATTTGTTCCATCGTCAGCAGCTTGCTGGGAATCTGCCGCGCGACGATGGCGAAATTGCCCTTCTCCTTGAACACGCTCACGCGAAACCGCGCCATGTCGCCGAACGCGAAACCGAAGTCCGCCCCGCCCCGCTCGCGCACCTGCTGGATGTGGTCCTCCGACGTGATGGAGCGCATCAACTCCTCCGTGTCCTCCGGGCGCAGGTGCGGCCCCTCGATGCGATGCAGCACGCCGTGCAACCGGATCACCGGCGGGATGTTCACCCGGATGTGCAGGTCGGCGGCGCCCTCGGACACCATCAACTGCAACAAGTCGGACATTGAATAAGACATAACTCGATTTACGAACGCTTCCCGCTGCGCCTAATCCCCCACCGTGGCCCGGATGACTTCGTCGGCCGTCGTCAGGCCCGCCACCACTTTCCGCGCGCCGTCCTCGCGCAACGTGCGCATCCCCATCTCCCGCGCCCGCACGCGCAGCACCGATGACGGCACACGCTCGTAGATCAACTTGCGCGCCTCGTCATCAATGACAAAGATTTCAAACACTCCAAAGCGGCCCCGGCACCCGGTTTTGTTGCAGTCCGGGCACCCCTTGCCCTTGCGGAAGTTCGCCCCCTCGATCTTGGCCGGGTCAATTTCCAGAGCTTTCAATTCCACGTCCGAGGGCATGTACGGCGCCGTGCATTTCTTGCAAATCTTCCGCACCAGCCGTTGCGCCATCAAGGCGCGGGTGGACGACGCCACGAGGAACGGTTTCACGCCGATGTCGATCAAACGAGTCACCGCCCCGGGCGCGTCGTTGGTATGCAGCGTCGAGAACACCAGATGCCCCGTGAGCGAGGCGTTGATCGCAATGGTCGCCGTTTCCAAATCCCGGATTTCCCCCAGCATGATCACGTTCGGCGCCTGCCGCAGAATCGAGCGCAACGCCGCCGAGAAGGTCAACCCCACCACCTCGCTGACCTGCACCTGGTTGATCCCCGCCAGGATGTATTCCACCGGATCCTCGACCGTGATGATTTTCCGGTCGGGCCGGTTGATGACGTTTAGACAGGAGTAGAGGGTCGTCGTTTTGCCGGAGCCGGTCGGGCCGGTGACCAGGAGAATCCCGTCGGGCAATCCAATGAGCCGCTCGAACGTCTGCTGATCGTCCGTAAGAAACCCCAGTTCCGCCAATCCCAGCCGCAGCCCTTCCTTGTCCAGGATACGCATCACGATGCTCTCGCCGTGATTGGTCGGCAGGCACGACACGCGCAAATCAATCAGCTTCGTGCCCACCGAGGTCTGGATGCGTCCGTCCTGCGGAATGCGCTTCTCCGCGATGGACATGTTCGACTGGATTTTCAACCGGCTGATGATCGAAGGCTGCAACCGCTTGGGCGGGCCTTTCATCTCCTGCAACACGCCGTCAATCCGGTAGCGCACGCGAAACGTCTTCGCCAGCGGCTCCAGGTGAATGTCCGACGCGCGCGCCTTGAACGCCTCGCCGATGAGCGAATTGACCAGCTTGATGATCGGCGCGTCCGCGTCCACCGTCGTGCCGTCGTCCTTGACCGCAGCGGCCGGCCCGCCGATCTGCACTTCACCCTCGGTGATGTCCTGAATCATCTTCCCCACCGAGTCATCCGCCGCGCCGTAATATTTTTTAAGCGTCGTCTGAATGTCCTCGTCGGTGGCCACGCGCACCTCCAGGTCCATCTTCAGCAAGTGGTGCAGGCTGTCGATCGTGTCCAGATCGGAGGGGTCGCTCAACGCGATGACGAGACTCGTGCCGTGACGGTAAACGGGCACCACGTTGTAACGCTTGGCGATGTGGCGCGGCACGGCGGAGATGACCTCATCCTCCAGTTTCAACTCGGCCAGGTTGACCATCTCAACGCCGAAATGCGCCGCCTTGGCAGAGATGATGGACAGGGTGTTGACCAGCTTGCGTTCGAGCAGCAAGTCCACGATGCCGTGCCCGCCGGCTTCAGCATCGGGCCGCAACGACTCCACCTGCTCGTGAGTCACCAGACCCATCTCGACCAATTTTTCGATTAGATAATCGTCTTTAGCAGCCACAATTTTTTCCGACTCCCCACGCCCGCTTCAACATTGGAAAATCCGTGCGAATATGTTCATCCTCCGCCTCATTGTCAAACTCGCAAAGCCACGCGGCAACAAAAGATTGCGACGACTCAAACAAGCCACCTGCTTCCGGTCTGAACGAACCCGCTGCGTTTTGCCGCTACGGCTGAGAGTTTACGAAGGATGGATTTGGGCCGGCCCGGTTGCGTGAGCGAGCGCGGCGCCAAGCTTCAGGCTGCCGATGAACACGAGGCTTTCGTCTCCGCTTTGCCCAAGGCCGATCATCGGTGCGCTGAATCTGGTGACGGCACCGCTGGCACGCCGATTCGGATGTTCCGATTGTAGCGAGGGTGCGTGCGCGTGCGTCAAGCAATCGTCCACTGCTGCGGAGCCTAGGGCTGCCTGAATAGATCAACGTGATACATCGGAGGCGGGCGAAGCTTCGGCCGGCGGCGGTTGCGGGGGGCAAAGCTGCCGAGTTGATAGAGGTTCAACGCGTGACGCGCCTGGAAAGCGCACCACGTTGTCACATGCTTGTGAGGCCCGGCCTAGAGACCGTCGCGCATCCGCAGTTGCCGGCGTTCCTTGCCGCCGTCAATGGTCACGAACACGGAGTTCTCCAGCACTTCCTCACAGCGAACGATCATGTCGGTCTCACCGACTCTTATCTTGGCGCGCTCGCCGGCACCGAGCGTCTTGTCGTTGATCCACGCCAGCCGCCGGTCTTTCGTGCCGGAGATGCCTTTGAGCTTCAACTCGGCAAACCGGTCGCCAGACGCCTTCACCGGCTTGGTCACGCCTCCGGCCGGGGGAATTTTTTTCGCCGTTTGGGAAGGATCCACAGGGGCGACCCGGAACTTGTTAATCTCGGCGATGAAATTTTTTGGCCCGCCCGGCTCGTAGCCAAACGTGGCCAGCCGATACGCGCCGGGGTTCATCAGGATAAGCGTCGGAAAACCTTCGACGCGATACTTTTGCGCCAGCGCGTCGTTGGCGCGCTTGAGCGCGTCGGGCAGCGCCTTCTTGTTTGGAAAATCCACCTCCACCAGCACGAGATGCTGGGCGGCGTAGGTGTCAAACTCGGGCTTGGTCAGAACTTCGTTGCGTAACTTGATGCACCAACCGCACCAGTCCGAGCCGGTGAAATTGACCAAGACGAGTTTGTTCTCGGTTTGGGCCTGCTGGAGGGCGGTGGGCAGATCCGTGAGCCACGGAACGGCAGCAACCGCAACCGTCGCCGGCAGCAACGTGACGGCGACGAACAATTGAGACAATAATCTTTTCATAACGCTTGAATCACTGGGCCATCGGGTGAACGCCGGTTCGGCCAAGGCTGGACACGGCCACCGTGCCCCGCCTCATCGGCAGGCTCGGCACCCGTCACAGTCCAATGTGTGAAGAACCGATGCACCACATCCTGTATATCGGCTGTTTCCGGCTCTTGTTCAGTGGTGCCGCGGAAAAAATACGTTCCGTTCAGATCAGGTCACGGCTCAAGCGCCGGCAACTCCCAGCGTTCGCCAAAGAAGCCCGCCGCCGCGACGCCGCCGGGGTGGCGCGCGGCGATGGGCACATTCAGGTCCAGCACCGCCCAGTCGGGGAGCTTCGGCGTTTGCAACGCGTTGCTCAAATGCCCGGCCTCGCAGAAAGTGAAGCCGCTGTTCAACACCACGTAGCGTTCCGGGTTGAGAGGGTTGGGATAAATCAACACCGGCGCGTGGTTCTCCAGGGAAAACTTTTTTGCTCCAACGAACACGCCGCTTGTGTCCCACCGCAGTGGTAGTTTGCCCGCAATCCCGGCCAGCAGCTTGTTGCTCTGCGGATCGCCCCAGAGCACGAGGTTGTGCTCCGCGATGTCGGAGGCGGTGATTGCGATGTCGTCTTTCACCCGCGCGTCGCCGCGCATCTGCGCGCGCCACTCGTTGGTCGCGTGCGCCAGTTCTGCCGCCACCCACGCGCCGATTTTTTTGTGCAGCGGTTTGCCGGTGGGCCGGACCATGAGGAAACTGTCCATGAAAGCGTCGTCAATCGGCCCCTGGCTTCCCGGCTTCTTGCGCAACGCCGCGCCGTAATCGCGCCCTTGCCGGTCACTGAGCACCGACCAGCGCCCGGCCTCCTTGCGAAACGGAAAAATCGCTACGCCAAAACCCAGCCCGGACGAACGCAACGACTGGCCATCAATCTCAAACTGGCCGAACGGACCAGCGAGTGTGTCATCGGGCGAGAGCGTCAGTGTGAAAGCCGAGACGTTGGTGGTGCTAATCTTGAAGCCTCTCGTGCCGGACGGAAAACTCGCGCGCAGATCGGCGCGCTCCCAGTGCCGCTCCAACGCCTCCAACATGAACGGCCCGCATTGCGCGTAACGCAGCGTCCGGGTGGTGAACCGAGTCTCCTCCGGCAGTCGCGGGCGCGGACGAGCGACCAGTTCATCAAAGCGCCGCGCCAGTTCCAGCTTCGTCTTCGGTTCGTATTTGTGCTCCACGCCGGGACCGATGAGATGGGTGAGTTCCAAACCCTCGGTCTTCATCGCGCGGGCCATCACGTCGGCGGCCTGCTTCTGTTTGTCCAGTTCGCCGCTGTAGGCAATCGTCGGGCAGTTGAACAGGTTCACTGCGTAATCCGTCGCGTCGTAGAGATGCCACAGCTTCTGTTCCCACCACGCGGGCCGGGGTTCCTTCGTCAACGCCTTCGTGTATTCCGCCGTCTCCGCGAAGCCCGCGCCCGGTGCCGCCGCCGCCCACCGGCTCGCGTGATGCGCCGCCAGATGCCAGCAACCCGCGCCGCCCATCGAAAAGCCGCGCACGGTGACGCGCTCCGATGCGATGGGATAATCCTCCTGCGCGTGCGCCAGCGCCTCGAACACGTCCACTTCGCCCGCGAACTTGAAGGCATTGCAGAAGCGCCCGTAGGGATGCAGGACAAACGTATCCACCGGCGCAAACTCCCCGATGGACCGCTGGCGGTCGGCGATGAATTTCAACTCCGTGAGGTTGTTGTCCCGCCCATGCAGCCACACATCCAGCCGGTGACGGCCCGCCGCGCCCGGACGAAACGACGCGGGCACGACCAGTCCATAAGGCTGCACCGACCCATCGATCCCTGACACGTAACCGCGCACGACCAACCCGGTCGCGGCGAGCCACGGCGCTTTGCCGTCGCGCAGCGCCTGCGCCCGCTCCCTGCCCTGCCGCAACAGACCCTTCGCGAGCGCCACGTCGTTGCTCCGCAAAAACTCGTCGTAGTCCAGGGGCCACCGCACCGCCTTGTGAAAAATCTCCACGTCGGGAAGCAGCTTCAGTAGCGCGGAGTTTGTTTTCAAAGTACCGCGCAGCGATTCGATCTCACCGGCGAGTTCGCGAACGCCAGCCTCCAACAGCGCACGCCCTGTCGCCGGCACGGCGATGCCGGGCGGTGGGACGCGCCGCGCGCCAGCAATCGGAACGGCGGCACTCGACGGCAACAAAGCCGCCACTGCCATCAGACAATGAAGAACCATCCGCCGGAACAAGGTCATGCCCTTGTCTGTTTGAAAAGACGTGAAGTTGCAATCCCAAAGCCCGATTCTGTCTGACACCGCGCCACCCACCGAAATAAAGCGCTGAACCCGCGTCAGCGTCAGCGTCAGCCCCCTCCGCTCCAGTTCTCCCAGTCCATCAACCATCACTCCCCGCCTACCAGCCACGCCTCACGGTTCCGACAGCGCGCGGTAGAAACGATACGGATAATTCACCGCCTCCACGTCCAGCCAGTCCAGCCACACATCCGTCGCCACGTTCGTGCCAATACTCATCCACTCCACCAGGTTCGTCGAAGCTTGCGCCACATAGTTCGTGCCCGGCTCGGACGCGGTGAAGAAATTCGCCGTGCCATCGGCGTTGCGCCGCGCCGGCGTGATGAACACCTCGCCCGACTTCAAAACCACCGGCGCCACCGCTGTCGCGTCCGGACGCGCGATCACCACGTTCGCCGGCGTCAACGGCCCGGAACCCACTCGCTCCGTGGGCGGCAGGCTGATAGGGAGAGTCGCATTGAACCCATTGGTTGGCATCGGCGTGTTGGCGAGCGAATAAACCAACACCCGCCGCACGCCCGGTGCGACCTCGCGCGTGCGCACGACATGGTTGGCCAGCGCCAGGCCCGGCGCGAACTCCCCCGCCGTCACCCGCGCCGGGTTGTACGCCACGTCGAACTGCGCGGCAGTCACATTCGCCGCCTGCCGCAATGCGACGGGCACCGCCACCGTCGCGCCCGGATACCCCGGCACGTTGCCGACGCTCAGGGAAGTTTGCTCGCACAAGCGGAACGGCAGGAGGGCCGCCGCCACGACGAGGATGAAGATGTGTTTTGTTGTCATAGCAAGGGAGGTCAGGCGTTTGGCTTTGGTTGGATGATTCGGGCGAGATCATCGCACCGCCAGTCCCGCAGATGGGCTGCGAGCTTGTTGAGCCGGTCGGGCACCGCGTTGGCATAGGCACTGGCGCGCAGCGCTTCAAAGCGAGCGAGCAAGGTGGAGAAATCGCACAGGCCATGCTCCAGCAGCGCGCGCAAAAACTCGAAATCCTTGTCCCTGCCGGCCATGAGCTAGTCTGGTGTCCAACAAGTCATTTACATTATAGGGTTGCGGGGTATCCTCTGGTGATGCCCCGCCATGCCGCGCCCCTGACCTTGAGCGATTCGGAGAGCAAACAACTGAACGC
>JANNEF010000348.1:0-3098 GCA_031378375.1 Verrucomicrobiota bacterium
CAGCGTATTCAGCGCGGTCAAACGCAAAGCCCGAGGCTATCGCAGCCGCGAGTATATGACCGCCATGCTCTACTTCGTCGCCGGCAAACTCAACATACCTTCGCTATGCAGCCACTGAAAGTAGCGAGGAACCTCTTTTTCACCCACATGCTCCTGCCGCTCTCCATCGGCATCGGGCTGTGGCTGCACCTCACGCGCGTGAGCCGCGCGCGCCTGATCACGGGCCGCGCCATGACGCTGTGGATTGTCGGTTCGCTGGTAGTTGTCTCGATGCTGCTCCCGGCCACCAGCGCCAGCCCGGCGCAGATGACCGTGAAGGTGCAGCGCTTCACCATCGACTGGTGGTACCTCTGGCCGATGGGTCTCACTGACCGGTTGAGTGGCGGCGCGCTGTGGGCGTTCTTCCTCGGCACCGGCCTCGTGACTTTGACGGTGCCATGGTGGATGGCCCGTCGCCGGATCGCGCCCGCCTGGCAGGCCGACGTGGACCTTCCGCGCTGCTTCGGCTGCACGCTGTGCGCGAAGGACTGCCCGTTCTACGCCATTTCAATGGTGGCTCGCGAGGACGGCAGAAAGTTCGAAGTGCAGTCGCAAATCGATCCATTGCTGTGCGTCGGTTGCGGCGTGTGCGTGGGGGCGTGCGATTCGCAGGCCATCAATCTGCCCGCCCTCGACAGCCGTGGAGTGGAGAAGAATCTCAACGCCTGGATCGATGCCACGAAGGCGCGCGGCGAGAAACCCTTCCTCGCCTATTGTTGCGATGAATCCGGCGCGGAGCGGATGCGCGTGAACGCCGACGGCACTTGTCCCGAACTGCCCGGCTATCGCATTGAGCGCGTGCCCTGTAGCGCGTGGATCAGCGCCGTCATGCTGGAGCGACCGCTCAAGCGCGGGGTCGAAGGCATCCTCGTGATCGCGTGTGGCGATGTGAATCCCGTGGCGCGCGATGGCTGCCAGTGGTTCGAGCAACGCATGAACGGCCAGCGCCAGCCGGCGTTCAATCCCAAGGAAGCGGATGCCTCGCGAGTGCGCCTCGTTCATCTCGACCGAACCCAAGGCGCGTCACTCCCACGCATCGCGCAGGAGTTCCGGGCCAATCCAACCGGGCAGAAACCTTCCGCCGTTCGTCGGCGCGTTCTTCAAGTCGCCGGTGCCGTCGGCCTCGCGGTCGTGCTGGGCACCGTGACCTGGCTTTTCAGCAACCTGCCGTATCGCACGCCGCATTCACCCGCGCCTGAACTGGTGGTGTCCTTCAACCACCACGGTGCGATCCTGGACGCGCGAAAATTGACGAAGGAGGAACTGGCCAAGCGTCTCCCGCACATGCGCGCCCAGGTGAACGTGACGCGGGAACGCGTGCCCGTCCGGCTGCGCATCCAGGTCGATGGCCAGACCGTTCACGATGGTTCCTACCAAAGCAAAGGTCTCTCGCACGACGGGCCCAGCATGGCCGTGGTCCGCCTGCCGGTCACGCCGGGCCAGCACACCGTGCAAGTGGAACTCGCGGATACCGCCGACGCCACGCAGTTCACCCAGCGCTGGATCGAGGCGGTCACGTTTCAGGAAAACCATTTGCGCGTCGTCCTCTTCGACACCAAGGCGGGGTTTTCCATGCACTGAACACCGGTCGGATCATATCATGCGCCTTCGAAAAGCAAAGTAGTCCAAAACAGTTGTATTCGAAATTGGAAGAGGGGGTGTTCACCCCATGGCGCAAATGGCGCGTGTTCGCCAGGTTCCTTCCCGTGTGCCGTTCACAAAACATCCGAACGCCTAAAATCAATCCGGATCGCCATTCGGTTTCGACCGTGTGGTTTGACTCAAATCAATTTCTGTCGGGAGGCAATAGTCGATAGTCCAACTGTGTGGATCGAAATGCATCATCCGAGCGGGTGGGCGGCGTTGCGACACACGCGTGTTGTCGGACAGTTTGTCGGTGTCAGAGAAAGTGTGCGCAGATCCAATCGAGCCGGTTTCCGTAGATCAGTCTTAAAAATCGAAATGTAAAATAGCTTATGAACACAACCTTGTTAAAAGCAAAAGTCATCCTTCTACTCGCAGTCTTGAGCGGGGTCACTCTACCGGCCTCGGCGGCCGTGCCCAACAGCACCAAACCTAAAATCACTGACCCCACCGTCACCGGTGAGGAAATCGCCGTGCTCACCCAGGCGCCCAAGGTGCCGCCACCGATCAAACGCACGCACGCCACGAAAGTGATCGTGAACCTCGAAGTGAGGGAAGTCGTGAAGAAGATGGCCGATGGCGTGGAGTATCTCTTCTGGACCTTTGGCGGCGATGTGCCCGGAAGTTTCATCCGCATTCGCGAGGGCGACTTCGTGGAGTTCCACCTGAACAATCATCCTTCGAGCAAGATGCCGCACAACATCGACCTGCACGCGGTGACCGGGCCGGGCGGCGGCGCGGCTTCGTCGTTCACTGCGCCGGGGCACATGTCGCAGTTCTCCTTCAAGGCGTTGAACCCCGGTCTCTACGTGTATCACTGCGCGACCGCGCCAGTGGGCATGCACGTGGCCAACGGAATGTATGGTTTGATCCTGGTCGAGCCGAAGGAAGGTCTGCCGCCCGTGAACAAGGAGTATTACATCATGCAGGGCGACTTCTACACGACGGGCAAGTACGGCGAGGAGGGCTTGCAACCCTTTGATCAAAACAAGGCGGTGGATGAGCGCCCGACCTACGTGGTGTTCAACGGCTCGGTTGGCTCGCTCGTGGGTGACAAGGCCATCACGGCCAACGTCGGCGAGACGGTCCGGCTCTTCGTCGGCAACGGCGGGCCTAATCTGCTCTCCTCCTTCCACGTCATCGGCGAAATTTTCGACAGCGTCTATCTCGAAGGCGGCACGGTCGCGGCGCAAAAGAACGTGCAGACGACCCTCGTGCCCGCTGGCGGATCGGCCATTGTGGATTTCAAGGTTGAGGTGCCGGGCACTTACATTCTCGTGGATCACTCGCTCTTCCGGGCCTTCAACAAGGGCGCGCTCGGCATGTTGAAAGTGTCCGGGCCGGAGAACCTGGTCGCCTATTCGGGCAAGGAAGTGGACGCGGTCTATCTGGGCCGCCAGGCCGAGGCCGGTTCC
>JANNEF010000406.1:0-6221 GCA_031378375.1 Verrucomicrobiota bacterium
TGGTGTAGTCCGTGCCGCTGGCCGCCGTGCCGCCCACCGTGAAGTTGGCCGTCAGTGCCGCCGTCGTCGGCCCCGTCCGGCTGAAGGTGAATGTCCCCGTCCCCTGGCCGCTCCCCGGCTCGCCTGCGACAGCATCGCTGGCCGTCACCATGACCAAAGTGCCGCCACCAGTGATAGTGAAATTTGCATCCGAGATGTCGAAGAAGATGTTCCCGACCGCTTCGACTTTGATCCGCGCGGTGGTGCTCGCGATGTTGGGGAGGACTACGATCTCGGAACCGTCATTCAGTGTGCTGGCCGCAAGTGTGGTCGGGAACGTCAGCCCACCGTCGGTCGAGAGCAGGATGTTCACATTGGCGGCGTTGATCGGCGTGCCTGCGGTGCCGGCGACGTTCCAAGTGACGGTCTGCGCGCCCGACCAAGTGACCGCGGTGTTTGGCGCGGTGATGACGAACGGCCCGGTGGCCGCGTTGACGACTACTTGCATGTCGGAAGTATTCACGCCGCCTCCGCCCGCGCGATTGTCACGGGCGGTGACGCGGAAGTTCATCGTGCGGCCGAGAGACGGGAGTTTTTCTCCGAGTGTGGTCGTGTTGTTCAAGATGTCCGACAATTTTGGAAATGTGCGCGAGGGACTCGCCGTGGGACTGAAGGAACGGAAGATCGGGCTGCTGCCGTTGTCAGCGGTGGTCGCTGCCTGAGCCGGACCGAGATCGCGTTCCTCCCAGCAATACGTCAAGGGATTGCCTTCCGGGTCACTGCCGATCGCTGTCAGCGTGAAGGGCGTGTTCCTGGGGATCGTGAAATTGGAGCCCGCGCTCACGGTCGGCGCGGTATTGCCGGTCGCGGTGAGAGTGGGGCAATTGCTGCCTGAGCCGGTCGAGATGAAAGTGAGGATTTCGTCGAAGCTCAACGAGTGAAAGTAAGGATCGCTATTCAATTGGATGTTATCCGAGGTGCCGCAGATTCCCGCGTAAGCCATGATCGTCGTGCCGCTGCCCGGCTCGTAGGCCGTGGCGGCATTGCGATTGCCTCCGGCGCAATTGTCGCCAATGCCGTTGAACGTATGGTTGCCGCCAAATTGATGGCCTATCTCGTGTGCGACGAAATCGACGTAGAAGGCGTCCCCAACCGGGCTGCTATGTCCGGTCACGCCGCGTGCTTTCGACCCATTGACGCAGACGACGCGAAAGCCGGCAACGCCGCCGCCGCCGGTGCTGAAGACATGGCCGATGTCGTAATTCGCGCCGCCAATGACACTGTCGATGGCACTCTGATTCTGCGTGAGCATGGTGGAACCACTGCCGTTGGCGTACGGGTCGGTGGAGGAATTCGTGTAAACTAACAAGTTGTTGTTCCCGACGAGCACAAGCCGCACGCCGAGCTCCATCTCGTAAATTCCGTTAACCCGATTGACGGCGGTAACGATCGCCGCCATTCCAACCGCGACGGTGCCGCCGTGAAACTGCGTGTATTCCCCCGTCGCCGCGCAAGCCAGCCGATAGGTGCGCAGCGTGCTCCCCGAGCGAAGCAACGCCCGGTTGGCGACCAGCAGATTTGCAGCGACGGCGTCAGCCGGCGTCAGGCAACCAAACGTCCGCCCGTCTGCAACAACATCACGCTTGTAGTAGGAGGCGTAGTGCGACGCATCGTTCCTAGAATACGGATCAATGTAAACCGCGCCCGTTGGCGAAAGCACCTGCGCGTGAAAACCCGCCGGCGTCCAGTCGCAACGCACCGAGGCGGATGGATCGTCAATGCCCTGGCCAACGTACGTCGTCAACTCGGAAAACTGGGCGGCCAGCTCTGGTTCCATGATTGGGGATTCGACGATGGCGAACCACGCGAACGTGCCATCAGGCATCGGCAGCATGATGCGCGTCGTACTCTGTTGAGGAGCGACCGCGCGTTCCTTCGTTGCTGAAGCTGCTGCGCGCTTGAAGACGTTTTCATCAATCGCAAAGACCCGCGCTGCGGCTGGCCGTACCCACGGTTCCTTGGCGATTTCGCTGGCGGGCACGTCGCGTACCGCACGCCACAGCCCATCTGCGGAATTTTGAGCCATCGCCTTTTCCAAGAACGTGCCGGCCCCGAAAATGAGGGTGCTGGCAATGAACAAGGTGCAATTTGAGCATTTCATATAGTGGAAGGGTTGATGGATAGTTGTTTGAAGCTAATCACAAAAGAACAGATCGACCGAGTTGAAATGAAAGGAGCCGAACCCGACGGGGTGGTATTGCAGCCGTAAACCAGGAGTTTATGTCGGTAAATCTGTCTCCGCTATGCATAGCATTGTCTCATTCCGCTTTTAGGCGCTCGAAGGCTGGGCAGTCGCGTTGACCCAAAGCGCCTTGCTGAACTTGGATGGTGGATTTCCGGTTTCACGAAACGGTTCACCAAGCCGCCGACCGTTTCGCGCCCACAACACAGGGGGCGGCGGCACTTCCGGCGGGCGCACCCGATCCGTCACGGCATGAAGCCAGAGTTGGCAGGTTTTGCGTTCCGGATCGCGATTGTTGACAGATACGAAATATCATGGCTTTCCACATTGTTCATCGCAAACAAGGGCGAAAGTGTGGCAACCAAGAGGAAAATCGGGGCTGAATTATTACCCATCAACTAACCGCCCCTCACGGCACCTGGCACGCCCGGTAAAACCGCTGCGTGTGATTCGTGTTCGACCGGTCAATGAACCCGACCATGCCCAGCACGTTCGTCACCGTGCCCAGCGTCATCCAGTCGTTCGTGTTGGTCATCATCGAACCGCCCTCGAAATGCGTCACGGCCTGGATGACGTAGCGCGCTCCCATTTCGCCCGTTACCATCAACTCAAACCCTTCGCTGTTCAATTCGCCCAGGCACCGCACGATGTCGAGTTGCGACCGTTGGGTGAAATGCGCCGTGATCACCCGGCTCGAGGTCATGGCGACGATCTGCGTCGCGCCAATCATGGTCGCGCCGTTCGTGGCGCCGCTCCAGCCGAGGAAGGACTGCCCGGCGTCGGGCCGCGCGACGTTCGTCACCATCGTGCCCGGCGCGTACTGCGCACGCGCTGGGCGCACCTGCACCGTGCCCCGTCCGTCAGAGATGACCGTCAGCGCAAACTGCCCGCCCGTGAGTGGCGCGAAGTTCGCCGTCAGCGACGGATTGTCCGTGATGATTTGGAACGTGCGCGGATTGTTCGTCCGCCCGTCACTCCAGTTCGCGAAATAGAACCCCGCGTTGGGCCGCGCCGCCAGCTTCACCTCCGAACCGTAGGGATGAAGCGCCGCCACCGGCGACATGGACACCGTCCCGTTCGGCCCGGCGTTGGCCGTCAGCCGCGTGCCGAACACCGCCTCCACGCACTTGTCCCGGTCCATGATCACCACCTCGTTGGTGTTCGCGCCTTCCAGATCCCGCAGCCAGCCCATGAACGTCCAACCCTGCGACGCCCGGGCGTTGAGTTGCACCGGCGTGCCGCACGGATACGGCGTGCGCAACGGCCGGATGTCCACCCCGCCGCCCGCCACCTCCCCGTTCAGGCTCCCCTTCGCTGTTGCCGCCAGCCGGAAGTAGCCTTCGCACTCGTTGGTGAACACCATCGTGATCGGACATGCCTGTTGCGCCAGCAGTTGCCCGCCCGGACTGAACGCCGCCACCCGCACCACGACCGTGTCCAACTCGGGGAAAATGCCACCGTAGAGGACCGTGAAGCAGCCATTGTAACGCGTCGAACCCGCGTTGGGTTCCGTGCAATCCTCGGTGAACCGCAGCACGGCGTTCGGGATCGAACTCGTGATGCACACTTCCGCCCGGTTCGTGAGGTAGAATCCCTCGCCCGTCTGTCCGTTCACCGTCACGATGATCAGGTCGTTGCTGCAACCCAGCACGAGGTTCGTAAAAATCGCCGTGTAACAATTCGTCGGCCCGACCGTGATGACGAGTGGGTTGGCCGTGTTGGTCGTCACCCCATCCGTCCAGTGGCTGAACGCCCAGTAACAATTCGTCGGCACCGCCGTCAGCGTGACCATCTGGCAATTCGTGTAGAGCGCCTGGTCGGGCGAGCGCGTCACCATGCCGTTGGTATTGATGATGACTTTCACGGGAACCAGCAGAGGCGAAATCTCCACCGTCACCGCGCAACTCGTCTCGTTGCCGAAGGCGTCGCGCGCCGTCAACGTCACCACGTTCGTCCCGATGTTGGCGGGCGTGCCCGCCGCCGGACTTTGCGTCACCGTGACCGGCCCGCAGGCGTCCGTCGCGGACAATTCAGCCGTGAGATCCGGGACCGTCGCCACGCATTCGCCGCCACCCAGGACGACCGCGCGGTTTGTTGGACAGACCGTGATCACCGGCCGCGTCGTGTCCACCACCGTCACCGTGAAGCTGCAGTCGTTGGTGTGGCCGCTGCCATCGAAAGCCATGCATGTTACCGCCGTCGGGCCTATGGGGAACACGGAACTGGAGGGTGGGAAGCAAGTCGTCGTCACGTTCGTGTCGCAACTGGCCGTCGCCGTGACGTTGAAGACCACGGATGCCCCCGCCGGTCCGGTGCATTCGGCGATCAGGTTCGTCGGGCAATTGATGACCACTCCCGTCGCGCCCAGCACTCTCACCGTGAAGGTGCAGCCGTTGGTGTTGCCGCTGGCGTCCGCCACGCCGCAGCTCACCGTCGTCACGCCCACGGCGAACGTGCTGCCGCTGGCGGGGTCGCACGCGCTGTTGGTCACCGAACAGTTGTCGCCGCTCATCAGTGTCCAGGTCACGTTCGTCTTCTCGCACGCCCCCGCGTCCGCCACGCCCGTGATGTTCGCCGGGCACGTGATCGTTGGCGCTTCCGTGTCCGTGATGGTGACGATGAAGGTGCAGCCGTTGGTGTTGCCGCTGGCGTCCGCCACGCCGCAGTTCACCGTCGTCACGCCCACGGTGAACGTGCTGCCGCTGGCCGGGTTGCACACCGTGTTGGTCACCGCACAGTTGTCGGAGGAAGACACTGTCCACGCCACGTTGGTCTTGCCGCACGCTCCCGCGTCGGCCACTCCGGTGATGTTCGCCGGGCAGGTGCTGGCGGGCGTCTCAGTGTCGTTGATCGTCACCGTGAAGCTGCATGAGTTGGTGTTGCCGGAAACGTCGGCGGCCGTGCAGGTCACTGTCGTCACGCCTTTGGCGAAGGTCGAGCCGCTGACCGGGGCACAGGCCACGCCGACGCCGGGGCAATTGTCCGTCGCCGTGGCCGTGTAAGTCACGTTGCTCTTACCGCACTGGAAGGCGTCGGTGTCGGCGGTGATGTTGTCCGGGCAAATGATCGCTGGAGCCTGGGTGTCACCCACCGTCACGGTGAAGCTGCAACTGTTGCTCAACCCGCGCGCGTCCACCGTCACGCACGCCACCGTTGTCGTGCCTTGCGGGAAAAGCGCGCCCGAGGCCGGCGCGCAGACCACCGGCAGGTTCGTCCCGCACGCATCCACCGCCGACGCACTGAACATCACCACCGTGCCGTTCGTGCCCGCGCACTCCACCACCACATTGCTGGGGCAGGCGATGGCCGGCGGCAGGAACGGCCCGGTGTTGGTGAAGATGGCCGTGTAGGTGCCGTTCGAGACCATCGTGACCGTGCGCGGGTTGTCCGTCACCCCGCCCGACCACTGGCTGAACGCGCGGAAACAATCGCCCGGTACCGCCGTGAGCGTGACCGACTGCCCTTTGGTGTAGCACCCGCCCTGCGGCGGCGGCGATTGCGTCACCGTGCCGTGGCCTTGGACGACCAGGGTGTTGGTGAGGCAGTCGGGGGGAAACTCCGAACGTTGAAATGGGGCTCCTGCAAACGGCTGGGCAATCGTCGATTGAAGAAGTTCGATGGTGCCGCCTCGGGGTGTCGCCAGACCACCGGGTAATGCCACATTGCCACTGAGAAACGTGATTGACCCGGCCTGACTGAGCGATGTGCCTGGCGGTGGCACGGGCGCGGCTTCGTAGATGAGGTTTTGGAAGTCGGGGCGGGCGATGAGTGGTGCTACCTGCGCCCAACCGGTTGAGCAACCCAACAACAGCGCAAGCGCCAAGGCAGCCCGATACCGTTGGAGCAACAAGGAATGGCTCATAATACCAACTACGTTAATAGAGTAGTATAACGGCTCTGGAAGAAGTGTTTGCTTGAAGCAGCAGCCAATCGAAGACGAGGGAGTGCACGCGGCGGGCGTCTCGCCAGAAGCGTTGCAGTTCGGCCTGCAACACCGCTT
>JANNEF010000412.1:0-40297 GCA_031378375.1 Verrucomicrobiota bacterium
AAGCGGTGTTGCAGGCCGAACTGCAACGCTTCTGGCGAGACGCCCGCCGCGTGCACTCCCTCGTCTTCGATTGGCTGCTGCTTCAAGCAAACACTTCTTCCAGAGCCGTTATACTACTCTATTAACGTAGTTGGTATTACAGCTTGAACTCCAGCTTGCCGTCCTTGGCGGTGACCTTGATCTTGTCGCCGGGCTTGAACTGGCCATCGAGAAGTTTCATCGCCAGCGGGTCCAGCAGATGTTCCTGGATGGCGCGCTTGAGGGGACGCGCGCCGAACTGCGGGTCGTAGCCTTCCGTCGCCAGGAAGCGCCGGGAGGACTTGTCCAAGTCCAGTGCGAGGTGTTGCAGGGCGAGCCGCTTCTCCAGTCGTTCCAACTGGATATCCACGATGGCGGTCAACTGGGCTTCGTCGAGGCTGTGAAAAATGATGACGTCGTCCACGCGATTGAGGAACTCCGGCCGGAAGTGCTGCTTCAACTCGGCCTTCACCCGCGCTTCCATTTGATCATGATCCTTCGCCGACGTCTTTCCCGCCGTGAAAAACTCCTGGATGATTGGCGAGCCGATGTTGCTCGTCAGGATCACGACGCTGTTCTTAAAATCCACCGTCCGCCCCTGGCCATCCGTTAACCGCCCGTCGTCGAGCACCTGCAGCAGGACGTTGAAGACGTCGTGGTGCGCCTTCTCGATTTCGTCGAAGAGCACCACGCAGTAGGGCCGGCGGCGCACCGCTTCGCTCAACTGCCCGCCCTCCTCGTAGCCGACATAGCCAGGCGGCGCGCCAATGAGCCGCGCGACGGTGTGCTTCTCCATGTATTCGCTCATGTCCATGCGCACCATCGCCGTCTCGTCGTCGAACAAAAACTCCGCCAGCGCGCGGGCCAGTTCGGTTTTGCCGACGCCGGTGGGACCGAGAAAAATGAACGAGCCGATGGGGCGGTTGGGATCCTGCAAGCCGCTGCGCGCCCGGCGCACCGCGTTGGCCACGGCGGTGACGGCTTCCGCCTGCCCCACGAGGCGACGCTGCAAGCGCTCCTCCATCTTCACAAGTTTCTGACGTTCGCCTTCGAGCATCTTCGTCACGGGAACGCCCGTCCACGCGGCGACGACTTGCGCGATGTCCTCCTCGGTCACTTCCTGGTTGAGCAAGCGCTTGCCGGCGGGCTGGTCGGCGGAGGACTTCTCGGCCCCGGCGAGCTTTCGCTGCAACTCCGGGAGGCGTCCGTATTGGATTTGCCCGGCGAGGTTGAGGTCGTTCGTCCGTTGCGCCTTTTCCAATTCGAGCTTCGCCGCCTCGATCTGGCTGTTGATGATGCTGACCGCATTGATCGCGGCTTTCTCGTTTTGCCACTGCGCCTTGAGCTTGGCGGATTGCTCCTTCAAGTCGGCCAGATTTTTTTCCAGCTTCCTCAAACGATCTTTGGATGCGTCGTCCTTCTCCTTCTTCAGCGCGCTCTGCTCGATTTCCAACTGCATGATCTGGCGCTCCAACTGATCCACCTCAGTCGGCATGGAATCCAGTTCCATGCGCAGTCGCGACGCCGCCTCGTCCATCAAGTCCACCGCCTTGTCGGGCAGGAAGCGGTCGGCGATGTAACGATGGGAAAGCGTCGCGGCGGCCACGAGGGCAGCGTCCTGAATGCGAATGCCGTGGTGGACTTCGTAACGCTCCTTCAGCCCGCGCAAGATCGCGACGGTCGCCTCGACGCTCGGCTCGGCGACATGCACCGGCTGAAAGCGCCGCTCCAATGCGGGGTCTTTCTCGATGTGCTTGCGATATTCATCGAGCGTCGTGGCACCGATGCAGCGCAGTTCGCCGCGGGCAAGCTGGGGCTTGAGCATGTTGGCGGCGTCCGCAGCGCCCTCGGCCTTGCCCGCGCCTACGAGTGTGTGCAGTTCGTCAATGAACAGGATGACGCGGCCTTCACTGGAAGTAACTTCCTTGAGAAACGCCTTGAGCCGATCCTCGAACTCGCCGCGATACTTGGCGCCGGCGATCATCGCGCTGAGGTCCATCGCCACGAGCTTCTTGTTCTTGAGCGTCTCCGGCACATCGCCGCTGACGATGCGCCGGGCCAGCCCTTCGGCGATGGCGGTCTTGCCGACGCCCGGCTCGCCGATGAGCACGGGGTTGTTCTTGGTGCGGCGCGTGAGCACCTGCATCACGCGGCGGATTTCGTCATCGCGGCCGATGACGGGATCAATTTTTCCCGCGCGCGCCATGGCGGTGAGGTCGCGTCCGTATTTTTCGAGGGTTTGAAATTTGTCCTCCGGGTTCTGATCGGTGACGCGCTGGTTGCCGCGCAACTCCACAAGCGCCTTGAGCACGTCGTCGCGTTTCAACCCGTGCGTCTGGAAAATCTTCTTCAGCGCCGTCCCGCCGTGCGCCAGCAGGCCGAGGAGCAGATGCTCCGTGCTGGTGTAGTCGTCGCGCAGCTTGGCGGCTTCCGCCTGTGCCGCGTCGAGCGTCTGCTTGAGCGCGCTGCCCAGAAAGGCGTCCGTCGAGGTCGAGCCGTGGACCTTGGAGCGGCGGGTCAGTTCCTTCTCGATGTCGGCGGCGAGCGCGGTGGCCGGCACGCCAAGCTTTTGAAGCAGCGGTTGAATCAAACCCTCCGGCTGTTCGAGCAGCGCCAGCGTCAGATGCTCGCCGTCAATTTCCTGGTGGGAATGTTTCTGCGCGACGGCCTGGGCCGCTTGCAGGGCTTCTTGAGCTTTGATGGTAAAACGATCCATTTGCATGATTCATGTTTGGATTCAAATCTTCCGCCCGTCAAGAAGCGCGAAATTGTCGATGGCCAGGCAAGATTCGGTTCAAGCCGGTGCCGCGCGGGGAGGACTGGATTGAAATCTCCATGCGTCCGTGCCACTGTAGTCTCGAAACTCCACGCCAGTGAACGGCAAGGCGTTGTCAGACGGCGACGATTTTTTCGCCGGCATCCCCAACGCGCCACTTGTTTCGGCTTCCCGCTGCAAAGCGTGTGTGATCGCGGGAGTCGGGTCGCCGACGGGCAGAATGGATTCAGTCGTGCCACAACAAAAAGAACGGAAGCTGTAATGAAAACCAACGTCACCCTTGTACTTTGTCTTGCCCCGTGGCTGCTCGCCCACCCCGCAGCCGGCAGCGTCGTGAGCAACGGCGGGTTTGAAATCCCCGCCGGAATTCAACCTTACCAGGTGTTCAACACCAACACACCGCCGCCCGGCTGGGTCGTGGAAAGCGGCACGGTGGAAATCGTGGGCGGCTTCTGGCAGGCCGCCGAGGGAGTCCAATCGCTCGATCTAAACGGCACGCTTAACGATGTCGGCACCATTTATCAGGATGTGTTAACGACGCCGGGAGAGCGTTACCGCATCCGCTTTGCCGTCGCCGGCAACCCCGACTGCGGGCCAACCGTCAAGACCACGCGGGTTTTCTGGGACGGCGTGGAATTGACGACGACGGTGTTCAGCACAGCGGGGCACAGCGTCACGAACATGGGCTGGACTTACCACGAACAAGTCGTGACCGCCGCCGCGAGCACCAGTCGCTTGAAATTTCAGAGCCTCACGCCAGGCTCCTGCGGCCCGGCACTGGACGATGTCTCAGTGACGCCACTCGACGTGCCGTCGCCGTCCATCCGGATCACCAACCGCACCGTCACCGTTTCCTGGCCGATGACGGCGGATGGCTGGGAGTTGGAACAATCGTCGCACTTGAACCCGCCGATTCCGTGGACACTCGTGCCGGCCGTTCAGTATCGGGTGAACGGCGCGGAACTATCCGTCGTCGTGACGACACCTTCGTCGAACATGTATTACCGGCTCCGTGCTCCAAGCCCGACGATTCCGTTGCCGCCGATCCCGGACTTGACCGGACACTGGCGTTTTGATGATGGACCGGCGCAATGGGTCGCCGACGCCAGCGGCGAAGGCAATACGCTTGTCCTCACCAACGTAAACTGGACGAACGCCGGCCGCATTGGTTCCGGCGCAGGCAGATTCCTCAATGGCAGCGCCGCGTGGGTGAACAACGCCGGCTATCGCGTGCTGCCTCCCAACGGCGGCCCGTTCAGTGTCACCTTGTGGATCAGTCCGGATACGCTGACTCCCGGCTGGCAGGGTTTGGTCGGCAACGATCAAGCCGGGACGAGCGGCTGGCAACTGGCACTCCACTCCGTCGGCCCTGGCACGAACGAATTCGTTCTCTCCACCACCGGAACGGGCGCATCTCTGAGCGTTACGGGCCGCGCAGTGCTTCTGCCCGGTCAATGGTATGAACTGGCGGTCACGTATGACGGCAGCAGCACGTCCGGCCTCTATCTGAACGGCGAACGTTTGGCCAGTGGCACCGGCGCGTTGTTGGGCAATGCCGATCCCATCTTCATCGGCGGCGGCATCGGCGGTTACGCCAGTTTCGCCGGACGACTGGATGATCTGCGCACTTACACAAACTCGCTGTCACAGGAGGCCATCTCGCTCAAAGGCTGCTGGCGCTTCGACGAGAATGCCGGAACCGTGGCCCGCGATTCCAGCGGCCAGGGCAACGACGGGGCCTTGTCCAGTTCGACCGCATGGGGCACCGGCCATTCGGGCTACGGGATCAACCTGAGCAACGCGCAGGCGGTCGTCGCGCACGCGCCTTCCGCGGTGTTGCCGCCCACGGGCGGGCCGTTCAGCTTGTCGCTGTGGATGTATCCACGCTGTCTGACGACGAACTGGCAGGGGTTGCTCAGTTGTGGAGGCGGGACGAACAACGGCTGGGCCGTGGCCGTCTCGGCCGATTCGCAGGGGCAGGCGCGGCTGCGGTTCTGGTCCACAGATTCGGGCGGCACGCTGGATTTGCGGACGGCAGCGGCGCTGGCCGACGAAACCTGGAGCAAACTGGACCTGACGTTCAACGGCGGCATCGCCACGATGTATGTCAACGGGCGCAAGGTGAACTCGGCCAGCGGCGGCATCCGGGGAAACGCGGGGGCGCTGGTTTTGGGAGTGGCGCCAGGAGCGGGGAATTTTGACGGAGTGGTTGACGACCTGAAGTTCTACAACCGCGAACGTGGCGAGGCGGAGATCGGACCGGTGGCGAAAGTGATGTGGGAGACGGCCTTCATCAACACGACGACGAACATTGAGTTGCAGGGTTCCGGTCCGGCGGGCAGACCGCTAAGTTACTTCGTGAACACCAACGGTCTGACTCACGGCGCGCTGAGTCCCGGCCCGGCCCCGAACATTTTTACCTACGTAGCCGGTCCCAACAAAGGACCGGAGATTTTCACCTACACGGTGAGCGACGGCGAGTTCACCAGTCCGCCGACGGTCGTCACGTTGAGCGTGGTGCAACCGCACTGGCTTTCCACCAATGGCGGTTCAACGCCTCCGTTGGACGGCAGCACTCCTGAAAAAGCGTGGGTGGGCGGAACGCGGGATGCGTTGGAGGCGATCTGGAGAACCAACGCCTACTACGACTGCTTCTTCTACGGGCCGGGAGTTTATGAAACGCGTGGCTGGAAATACGGAGTCCGCGGAACTGCCAGCCCCGGCTGCAAACACATCGGCACAGGCATCGAGGAACCCGATGCCACCACGCTCCGGCTGGTCGAGGCGTTGGACCCTTGGGGCGAGGGCGTTATTTTTGTCAACTCCGTTTCACCCCGCTACGCCGACAGCTTCGAAGTTCATCAGATGGTGCTCGACTGCAATGCCAACAACAACCCGATGTTCACGCGAGGCGAACCAGTTGCCATCGTCATCCCCCTGGCCACCAACCTGTGGGTGACCAATATCACGCTCCACTGGCGCGACGATCGTCCGCCCTGGCTCGGGGCCGGCTGGTATTTCGGACCAGCGCAGGAATTCACCGTCTGCGTGCGCGTGCTCGAAGCCGGCGGTTATGTGACAAACTGTCTGCCGTTCGCCGTGACTGGCAGTGTTCACACGGTGCCCGTGGAATCCAACACCGACCAGATCGTCATCCGACTCGACCGCCGGGCCGAGGGCGTGGACTTTTATCATCTCGCCGAAGTCGAAGTGACCGCCGCCGCGGCGCCACGAACCGCCGTAAGCCTGCCCGTGGCGACCGTCATCCCAGCTGGCGGCGAATGCATTTCGAATTCCGCTTCCGCAGATTACTCAACATTGCAGGCGGTGGACGGGGATGATTCGACCGTGTGGACTACCGGGCTGGATCAAGTCCAGATCGTCCTTCCGCTCTACTCCAACACCGCTGTCAGCCAGATCACCTTCAAGTGGAACTGCAAGAAGGTTAATGAAATATGGTTGGGACCGGCGTCGAGCTTCCAGGTTCTGGTCCGAAACCCGACCAACCACCAGTGCGAAGATGTCCCCTTTGTCCGGCTGCCGAGATCGCCGACAGGCCTGGAGACGATTGTGTTTGTGACCACGCAGCGCACTGACGCATTATTCATTCGGCTCACCGAAAGGGAGTGGGCCGTGAACCGCTACAGCCTGCGCGAATTAGTATTGCAAAATGGCACGGCCTCCGTAGCACTAAAAATCCCGACGGCGGCGAAGACTTATTCGTCCGCCAAATCCATCCTGTACGCGTTCGACACCGATCAAGCCACTGCCTGGGCCAGCAGCACGCAAGGCATGATTGGCGCGGTCGGCGTGTCTGGCAACAACCTGAAATTCACCCGCCTGAAGGTCATTGGCTTCGGCACCAAAGCCACACGCGAATGTTTCCCGTTCCGCGTTGAGACGCCCCTGCCCCACCAAGGGCCATATCAGTTTGGCAACGTGCTGGTGACCGACTGCGTGTTCACCGAACCGGTCGGCTACAACCCCGACGGAGTAACAGTGGTAACGGTGTTCGGCTATCCGCCGCATCTCATGACTAACGCCATTGTCCGCAATTGCACCGTCACTGACATGAGATCCCACTTCGGTTACTCGCATGCGTTCAGTTCGGTTCACGTCGAAAACTGCCGCGTGACCGACTGTCGGAACGGCGTCTATTTCGAGCCGGATGCCTCGACAGACGACGTGGGGCCGGTGCTAATTCGCAGCAACCAATTTCTGAACGTCAACAACGGCGTGCAGATCGCCTTCCATGGCTCGGCTCAATTCGACGCCATTACCTGCCTGGAAAATGAAATCGTCCTGTCCGACGCCAGGGGTTACGGCTTTGTCGCCTACGACAATTGTGACACGCGCGGCGGCAGTTCGATCACCAACGTGACGTTCCTCGACAACATTGTCCGCTACGCCGACTGGGCCACGCGCCCGGCCACCACCGACGGCGGCATCCATTACTCGGACATTCAAAACGCGGTTTTCGGGAACAACCTCATCGTCCTGGGCGGCCTCCGCGATTTGCGGGTCCGCCAATGCAATACGCCGCCGGCCGCGCCCAGTCCGGCACCCATGGAACCGGATTGCAATTCCGGCGGCGGACCGACTCCCTGCGTGCTTCGCTGTCTCAATGTTTTGCCGCCGGATTACCATCGAGCCTGGTTCAACAACAGAAATCTCGGCGGCACTCTTCTACCGGTGCGGATCAATATTGACGGCCTCGAAACCCTGGCCGCAGAACCTCAATGGCCTTAATGGAGGCGAATCCAAAGTCGAAGCTGCCAGGCTAACCCGCGATCAATTCCCGCATCGGCTCCCAGCCATCGACCAGATATTGCGGACGGCCAGTGAGGTCGGGCAGGGCCACGCGGTTCGGGTCGAGCCCTAGCTGATGGTAAAGGGTGGCAAAAACTTCGCCGAAGTGAACGCCGCGATCGACGATCTCGCCGCCGAGATGATCGGTGGCTCCGATGACTTGTCCGGTCTTCATGCCGCCTCCAGCAAGGAGCGCGCAGCCCACTTGCGGCCAGTGATCGCGCCCGGCGTCTGCGTTAATCTGTGGGGTGCGCCCGAATTCGCCCCAGGCGACGACGGCGACGTCCTTGTCCAGGCCGCGTTCGTGCAGGTCTTCGACGAGCGCGCTGATGGCTTGATCGAAAAGAGGTAGATGGGTGAGGAGTTCGCTGTGGTTGTTGCTGTGGAAATCCCAGCGGCCGAAGTTCAAGGTCACGCAGCGCGCGCCGGCTTCCACGAGGCGGCGGGCGATGAGGAAGTGTTCGCAGTTGCGAGGGGCGCCGTCGCCGTAGTTCTTGGGATCGCCTTTGCCGTAACGCTCACGGACTTTCGCGGGTTCCTTGCTCAGGTCGAGCGCGTCCATGAGCTTGCTCGAAGTGAGGATGTTGAAGGCTTGTTGCTGGAAGGAATCCGCGGCGTCGATGGAACCGCTGTGATCAAGGTCGCGACGGAATTGATCAAAGCCGCTGAGGAGCGCGCGGCGATCGGCGAGGCGATCGAGGGTGACGCCGTTGAGTTGCAGATCCTCCATGCCCGGACCATTGGGGCGGAAGGCGGTATGGGTGGGGCCGAGAAATCCGGGATGGCCAGGGGAACCGTAAGGAGGATGGCCCGCTTTGGGAGCGAGGCCGACGAAAGCGGGGATGGCGGGATGCGTCGGGCCTTGGAGCCTGGACAGAACGCTGCCCATAGAAGGCCAGCCGCCGGGCGCTTGCTTCGGCACCTGCCGGCCGGTGTAACAAATGAAGGAGTCGTGGTCGCCGTTGGGTGAGCCGTACATCGTGCGGATGGGCACGAGCTTATCCATGATCTTCGCGCAATGCGGCATGTGCTCGGAGATCTGGATGCCGGGGACGTTGGTGGGGATGGGGCGATGCGGTCCGCGGATTTCCAGGGGGGCATCCATCTTGAGGTCGAACATGTCCTGGTGCGGCGGAGCGCCGACGAGGTAAATCATGATGACGGCCTTGTGGGATTTGCGGATGCCGGCCAGTTGCTCGGCTTGGAGAAGCTGGGGGAGGCTGAGGCCGCCCAGAGAAAGGCCGCCGATCTTCAAGAAGTCGCGCCGCGAAACTCCGTCGCAGAGCCGGCCGCCGGATTGCCCAAATATTTTCAGCATACCAACCCTCGTTAATTAACCGATCTGGGACGTCAGCACAATCCTGAAAGACATATTCTGTCGAGCCACCTCGCGCCGAAACGAACCGCAGCTCCGTGGCGCCGCAACTGATGGCGGGAAAGTCTTGCACCATTTCTGTGGTGAACCGGAGAAGCCTGCGCCGTAGTCACGCACGCCGAACGATGACCACATCAAACCGTTGTCGCACCTCGCTGAAGTGTGCGGGAAATTTCGCCCGCCACACGGGTTACCTGAACATCGCGTGCTTCTGGTCACCGCCGGAGAGCACGTAGGCCGTCAGGTCAAGAATCTCTGCCTGCGTCAGCAACCCGAGCAACCCCTCCGGCATCGGGGACACCTTGGATGGCTCGATGCTCCGCACTTTCTTGCGGTCAATCGTCTCCTGCTGGAACGGGTTGGCCGGATCGGTGTTCACCATCACGTTGTCGCCGTTCAAATTCACAATCACTCCAGTCACCGCTTCGCCGTCGTTCTTCGTGATGACCATCGGGACGAACTGTTCGTTGATTTCCTTGCTTGGGTTCAGAATCTGGTCGAGCAAATCGCGCGAGGAATAGCGTCCGCTCGCGCCGGTCAGGTCGGGGCCGGTCATGCCGCCCTCGTTGCCGAAGCGGTGGCAGGCAAAGCAGCCCGCCCCGGCAAACATCTTCCGGCCATTCTCGAAATTACGCTTCTTCAATCCGCGCTCGGCAACCGGAGCGAGCGTGTCGAGCTTCCAATCCGTGACCGTGGTGCGGCCGGCGAAGATTTCCGCCATCTGAGCCAGCGGCGATTTCTTCTCCGGCTTCTTCGCGAGCACGGTTTGCAAGGCGACCTTCTCGTCCGCACTCAGGCTGGCCTCGGCGTCGGTGCGGATGAATTCCAGAAACTTCTCAAAGCTCGCGCCGCCGCGATAATTCGCCGCCTTCAGAAACCACTCGAACTGCTGGGTGCGCAACTCCGTGGTCCAGCCCGTCTTCAGGAAACGCAGCGAGCGCGCGTATTCCAACTGCTCCTCCTGGCCGGGCGCGTTCTTGATCATCGTCATGGCCTTACCGGCGAGCGTGGGCGACTGCAGGGCGGCCAGCGTCTCGCACAACAGCCAGTTCAGGTCGAACGTCAGCGCGGGAAACTGCGGATCAAGTTGCGCGAGAATGCGCTGCTTCGCCTCCGCCTCCGGCTGGCCGAAGCGGACGAGAGCGATCGAGTAGGTGCGGACGAGTGTGAGTTGCTGTTCATGGTTCAGCTTTTTCCAATCGAGCTTCGCCAGCGCGTCGAGAACCTTCACACCCATGGCCTTGTCCAACGGCGCGTCGGAGGGCTTGCGATGCTGTGGGTCAATGCCCGCCACACGCGTGAGCGCCATCAAGACTTCCACCTGGCGGCCCGGATTCTTCTCCGTGAGCGCGCGATCCGACCAAGTCGCCACGGGCTGATGTTCAATGGCCGTGCGCGCGGCCCAGCGGACGAAACGATCCTGGTGATCGAGTTCCGGCCAGGCGGCTTTCAACGCTTTCGGATCTTGCCGGCCGTGGAAGGCTTCGAGTTCGTGACGGAACGCCCGCTCCTTTGCGCCGGCGGACGCGACAGCTTTCACCAATGCCGTCGATTCTTTGCCGGTGTAGGTCACGCGGTAGAAACCGGACTGGACGCGGCGTCCGCCGATCGCAAAATACATCGCGCCGTCACCGGGGTGAATGATCGCGTCCGTCAACGGCAGCGGGCCGCCCGAGAGAAACTCCTCCTTCGTCGCCGTATAAGTTGAGCCCTGCGGCTGGAGATGCACCGCGTAGAGCTTGCCCCAGCTCCAGTCGAGCGCAAAGAGCGCGTTCTGATACTTCGCGGGAAACTTTGCGCCGTAGCCGAAGGTCACGCCCGCGGGCGAACCAGGGCCGATGTTCAGCGCGGCGGGAAGATTGTCGGGATAAAACTCCGGCCGCTTGCCCGCGCCGTTGCGCCAGCCCCATTCGCTGCCGCTGGTGACGTGATTGATGCGCGTGGGCCGGTACCAGGACGTGTTGAAGTCGTACTCCATGTCCGCGTCGTAGGTGAACAATTCGCCTTCGCGATTGAATGCGCCGTCGAAAATGTTGCGAAAGCCAGAGGAGTAAAGCTCCCAGTTTTTTCCGTCCGGCGAGAACCGGTAGATGAGGCCGCCCGGCGCGAGCCGGTCGCGGTTGTGCCCGCGCCCGTCAGGCATGCGCGCGAGCACATGATCCTCGCCCCAGTTCATCATGACACGCGAGGAATTCACCTCTGTGAGATCGGCGTTGTTGCCGGAGATCAGGAACAGGGATTTGCCATCCGGCGCGGGCAGGATGGCGTGAACACCGTGATCACCGCCGGCCTTGATCGCGCGGAGCAATTCCACCTTGTCGAGCGTGTCATCGCCCTTCGATGAGCTGATGCGATAGACGCCGCTGGAAATCTTCTTTTCGTAATCGTTCACGCCAACGTAGAGCGCGCCGAAGGCCCAGAGCATTCCGTTCACAGCGCGAATTTCCGTCGGCATCTTCTCAACCTTCGCCGGGTCGAGCGGCTGGCCGGGCGCGGGCGGCGCGAAGCGATACAGTCCGCCGTATTGATCGCTGGCGATGATGCGGCCCTTCGGGTCGGTGCATAGATTCACCCACGATCCCTGCTCGCCGCCGGGCACGGAGTAGAGCAGCTCGACCTGGAAATCCTGCATCGCCTTGATGCGGCTCGGTGGTGTGGCCTTGTTCTCGCCGATGGCAAGGCCGGTGGACGGATTGGCAGCGCGGCGCGGCGGATTGTTTTTAGGCGGCGCGTCCGCCGCCAGCAATGCCATGGTGGTTAACGCTCCGGCGACAAAGGTTGAGAATCGAATCAGTGGTCTCATGCAATGGGTGAATTGAACAGAACTCTCGCGACGATGGCAACAAGGAGAAGCGGCAGAAACCTCGAGAGCGACCTTGTCCACCCAGCCGCCTTCGCTGTATCAAGTCGCCTGTGACTTGGTCGCTCTGCATTTTCACCGCTTCCCTCGCCTTCACGGCCAACTGCCTGCGCGCCGCAGAGCAGCCCAGTGCATCAGGCATCTACCCGCACCTCGCGATGTTCAATGAGGAGGGCGAGTGCGGCACCGGCGCGGTCGTGCCGTGGCGGGAATCAATCCTGCAGCGCTCGAAGCGCATCGCCATCGACGACGAGAACGCCGAGTTGCACGGCAAGTGGGAGAGCAGCGGCAACCTCACTGGCTTCGTCGGCGGGAACTACCGTTATTCCAGCGATGCGAAAGCCACGGCGAGGTTTCCTTTCACTGTGAAAGAAGCCGGCGCCTACGACGTGCGCGTCGCCTGGCAACCTCACGCCAATCGCGCCCAGGCTGCGACCGTCACCGTGCAATCCGCCGGGGGCGAGAAGACGCTGACTCTCGACCAGACCAAACCTGTGTCGGGTGCGAACGGCTTCCAGTCGCTTGGCAAGTTCCGATTCACCACCAACGAAAAAGACGCCGTCCTCTGCCGCGTCGCCGGGGCCAAAGGCACCACCCACATCGACGCCGTGCAAGTGGTGCCGGCGAAGTGAAGGCGCGACAATCGGATCGTCGAAGGCCCCCCATGAAACCGAACCTGACGGACACCTTGTGCACACGGTGCGGACTGTGTTGCGACGGATCGCTGTTTGCCGACGTGGAGACGGCCAGTTTGGCAGAAGCCACAGGGCTGGAGGTGATGGGCTTGGAAATCGAGGACGATGACGCGGATGGCAGCCTGCTGATCCAACCGTGCGGGGCGTTGCGCGGAAAACGGTGCGGCATCTACGCGCAGCGCCCGGAGTGTTGCCGGACGTTCGAGTGCCGGTTGTTGCAAGACGTGCGGCGCGGTGCCGTAGGCGTGAAACAAGCCGGTGAGCATATTGCGGAGGCACTTGAGCGGATCGCGCGGGTGCGGGAATTGGCGGTGGAACTGGGGCAACTCGACGGACGACTGCCGCTCATGGAGTGTTGTGCCGAGGCGCTGGCGCTGACTGATGAAGCGGATGTGGACCCAGTGGTGAACCGGAAGCGCGCCGCGCTCGAGAACGGGATGGCCGCCGTGGAAGCGTTGATCCAGAAACGGTTCCTGGACAACGGAGGGGCGCGGGGTGGCAGGCAGTTTGGGAAACCGGGCTGAGGGAACGTCTCCGGGAATTCTAACTCGTCTGTGCTTCTGGCAAACGCTTGAGGAAAACAACGCGCGAAATCCCGGTGATCACCGGCGGGTTCAGACGCTGCCGGATCGCGGGCAATTCCGCAGTGCTGCCCGTCACTTCATGCAGACCGGTGTAGAACCATTTTCCACCCGCTTCGCGCCGCACATACACCGGCAGCGGCCCGCTCCGTTCCGCCAGCTTCAACCCCCATTTTTTCACATCCGGCTTGAGGCCGACCCACGCCTCGGCCGGATCACTCTCCGCGAGCGGATTCCACATCAACCCCAGGCACAAGGCCAGGATCTCGCCATCGCGATGGATGACAAAATGCGGCGGGGCTGCTTCCCCGCCCAGTCCGGCGCGAACGGAATCGTAGTCATAACTTTCCCCGACCACATGGGGCGGCGACGGAAGCACGGAAGCATCATCAGGCATCGGCCTTAGACAACCAACCGCCACGCGCTCCGTCAACGCGCATTCTGTTGACCCGGTGACTCGCTCGCGATAAATCGCGCCGTTCGTCAAAGCTGGCGGATGATGCACGGGACTCCGTGAAGCAGGCTACTGGACGCGCTTTTTGCCTCCGTCGTTTGCTTCCAAACGATACAGTGCGGCATCCGTGCGGAGGAAAATAGCCTGCCCAGCCACCGCTTGAGACGCCATGAGCTTGCCGGACAGTTCGTTTTTCGCCAGCAGCTTGAAGGTCTTGCCCGGCGCGACGACCACGGTAATGCCTTCACGACCGGGAACGTAAATTTTGCCGTCGGCATGCAGCAGCGAGGCGTTGTGGTCACCGCCAAGTCGCTCGCGGTAATGTTCCTGACCCGTGCGGGCATCCAGACAGGTCAACATGCCGCCGGAATCAGACACGAAATACAATTCGTCCCCGACAAGCAGCGGCGACGCCATCGTCGGCACACCCTTGGCGTAGCGCCAGACAATCTGGGGCTGCCTGCCACCGCCGTAGCGAATCGCGAGCATCTCCGCCCGCATGAATCCGGTGCTCAGATAAATCATCCCGTTGCCGACAACCGGACGTGCGGAGAGGGAGAAGCCGAGGTTGCCGTATTTCAACTTCCACAATTCGCTCCCGCTGGCGGGATCGTAGGCGTAGAGCCAGTCCGCGCCCGGCGAAATGAGCTGCTCCTTCCCGTCCACGTCCAGCACGAGCGGAGTAGCGTAGGATTTCTTGAGCTGCGGATTGTCATTCATCTTGCCGGTTCGATCCGTCTTCCACGCGAGCTGGCCGGTGCATTTGTTGAGGGCGACCACGTATTGATGATCGCTGCCGTCCATGTGGAAGATCAACCAGTCGCGCCAAAGGATGGGCGAACTGCCCGGCCCATTTTCGTGCAAGATGCGCAGGCTTGCATTAGTCCAGACGACCTGGCCAGTGCGTGTGTCCACACACACCGTCCCCGAGGCGCCGAAGTGCGCGTAGAGTCGTCCCGGCTCAAGCACCGGCGTGGGCGAAGCGTAGCTGTTGAGCTTGTGAACCCATTGCGGCTCGCGTTCGGTGAAAAGCGGAAGGTCACGAGTCACACGCCCGGAGCGCCGATCGACACAAACAGCGCGATACTCGACCTTGTCCAGAAGCGTGAGCGGTTGATCTCCGGTGTTGGCCTTCAGGCGGCGCGCGGCGTCTGCGGCGCTAGCGTCGGTTTCGATGGCGGTGGTCACCCAAACTTGATCTCCATCAATGACCGGAGAGGACCACCCACGCCCGGGGATCGGCGTCTTCCAGGAGACGTTCTGGGTCTCGCTCCATTGCGTGGGCAGGCCGCGGGCATTGGCGTGCCCCTGGCCACCAGGACCGCGCCACTCCGGCCATTCCACGGCCGCATAAAGATTGAAGAGGCTCGCGGCCAGCAGTGTAACCGTAGGAAGCGGGTAAGGATGAATCATAAAATTAGTCAGGAGACAGACGAGCATGAACCCCGCTCGCATTTAATGCTGACCGACTCCATTCCTGCGCAAACGGGAAGAGTCATGAGACCTGCTTGTGATTGCGGGGAGAAAATCAGCAGGCGGGTGGGAGCAGAGCGCCAAGACACTCACAAAAAACCTGGAAGATCGGCGGGCAAGCTCCCGGCCACCACACACCAATCTCAATCTTTCCCCGATCGTCGCGGAGTATTCAGTTTGACATTGCCTCCCCGCTCCCATACTTCATCTGGCAACAGATATATGGGTTCACTGAAAAAACGTCGGAAAGCTAAAATCAACAAACACAAACGGCGCAAGAAGCTGCGTAAGAATCGCCACAAGAAGCGAACCTGGCAGCAGTAACGCCGACGAACCGGTGAATGCCTGCGGCGGGCGGAGACGTGATGGATCACGCCAGCTTGTCGTGTGGGAGGATCTTGAGCTGTCTCAAGACGGCTTTGACTGCGGGTGCGTGGGAAGAAGCTAGGGGATTGAGCGCTGCCGCAACAAGGCGGATTACCACCTCGGTTCTCCCTACTACGCCGTCAAGGTTGCGTTCGTGCCGCTTGTTAGTATCCTGACTCCATGCGGATGCGCTTTTGTTCAGCCGGTTTGAGTCTCGCCGTCCTGCTGGTGGCCGGATGCGGCACGGTGACGCGTGATTCAGGCATGGCTACGGCGAAGGACAGCGCCCGCGCGATCACCGCGCCCGCCGACGATTATTCGACGCAAGGCGTGACCCGCCGCACGGAGGCGCACACCCGTTACTCGCTGGGTTTCCTTCACGAATTAAACGAACAGCCGGAGCTGGCCGCGCAGGAATATGCCCTGGCTGCACTCGCTGACCCGACCAACACACCGCTCGTGGCCGAGGCGGTCGCGCGGCTGCTGCGCTTCAAGAAGAACGACGAGGCGCTGGACCTGCTGAAAAAAGCCACCGCCACGCCGGACGCCAGCGGGGAGTTGTTCGCACAACTGGGACTGGTTTATTCGTTGCTCGGCAAGAAGGAGGCGGCAGGCGAAGCCAACCGGCAGGCGATCAAAAAATCCCCGCGCTCGCTCATCGGTTACCGGCATCTGGCGCAAATCCATCTTCAGGAGCGGCAGTTCGCCGAAGGATTGAAAGTGCTCGACCAGGCCGCGAAACAACCGGACACCGACGTGCTGTTTCTGGCGGAGTTGGGTGAATTCTATCTGGCCTTCGCGCGCGCCGGCACCAACGATCAAGTCAAAGCCCGCGCGCTGGACACCTTCGAGCGCGCCGCAAAACTGAACCCAACCCACCCGTTCCTGCTCCAAAAGCTGGGCGACGGCTTCGCGCTGCTCGGCGAAGCCGACAAGGCGGCGGACATGTATTTGAAACTGGTCGAGCGGTTTCCCAACCTCCCCGACTTGCGGGAGAAGCTGGCGGACATCTACCTGCGCAAACAGGATCGCACCCGCGCCGCGGAACAACTCGAGGCGATCATCCGCGAGCAGCCGACCAACCCGCAGGCGCACTATTTTCTCGGCAGCATCGCGTTCGAGGAAAAAAACATGAAGGAGGCCGTCGGGCACTTCCGCAAGGTGATGCTGCTCAATCCGGCCTTCGAGCCGGTGTATTACGATCTGGCGGGCGCGCAAATCAACCTGGGCGAGCCGCGCGAGGCTTTGGACACGCTGGCGAAGGCCCGCGCCAAGTTCCCGCAAAACTTCGTCGGCGAATTTTACACCGCGCTGGCCCACACGCGGCTGAAGGCTTACTCGAACGCGATCACTCATTTCGTCGCGGCCGAAGTCATCGGCCGCAGCACGGCAACCAACCGGCTCACGCACACCTTCTACTTCCAACTGGGCGCCGCCCATGAGCGCAACCAGCAGTTCGAGGACGCGGAAAGAAATTTTGAGAAATGCCTGAGCCTTGCGCCCGACTTTTCCGAGGCGCTGAATTATCTGGGTTACATGTGGGCGGATCGCGGAGTGAACCTGCCGCGGGCGCGCGAGTTGATCGAGAAGGCCGTGAAACTCGAACCCAAGAACGCGGCCTATCTCGACAGCCTCGGCTGGGTGCTCTACAAGCTCGACCAGCCGAAAGAGGCGCTGCGCCACCTGCTCAAGGCGCTCGAATTTTCGGAAGAGCCGGACGCCACGCTGCACGACCACCTGGGGGACATTTACCACGCCCTCAAGCAACCGGAGAAGGCACGCGACGCCTGGCGCAAGGCGCTCACCTTCGAGCCGAACGAGCACCGGGAGCAAATCCAGAAAAAGCTCGGGGCCGCCGGAGCTGCTGGAACTCCCCCGTTGGAAAACGTGCCCCGATGAACAAGAGCCAGTTCCGCCAGCACTACACGCGCGACGAAGCGCGCGCACTCCTGCCACAGGTCCGCCGCTGGCTCCAGCGGCTCCAGCACCTGCGTGAGCGCATGGCAAAAGTGGAACATCGGCTCGACCAAATGCTCGCCGGCGGCCAGGATGTGGGCGGCGAAACCGCCAACGACTGGGTCCGCTGTCTCACGCAAATCAAGACCGGCTTGCGCGAATTCGAGACCCGCGAAATCCAGATCAAGGATCTCGACCGCGGCCTGATTGACTTCCCCGCCATCGTGGGCGGTCGCGAGGTGTTCCTCTGCTGGGAACAGGACGAGGAAGACATCGAATACTGGCACGATCTGGACACGGGTTACGCCGGACGCGAGAAGCTGTGACGTAAAGCGTCAATCGTGACAGCAAGCCCTGCTGGATCGTGCGGCACCCGTCAGGGTTTTGGCCGGAATCCTTCCTCCGTGAACAAAAAAATCTCCCGCGACTCCGCCGTCGCCAGCAACCCTTCCGGCACGAGGCAACAGCCTTCGATGTGTTCGTGGCGGAACTTCGTGTGGAAGGGTTTGACCCGTCCGATCCCATTCAAGCTTCCATCCGTGCGGTAAACAAAGGCGCCGGACTTGGCCACCAGCGCGAGCAGCCGCCCGTCGGCCGAAATATCCGCGCCGGTCACGGGCGAATCAATCTTCAGCCGTGCGATGCGTTCAAGCGTCAGCGGCCCCGCCTGATTCGTGAGTGGAAAGCGGTACAACTCCGCGCGCTTGTCATCGGACACCTTGGAGACGACATAACCGTTCGTCTGGAAAACAAACAGGCTCTCGCAATCGAACGGCTCGCCGGGGAAACGCAACTGCCAGCCGCGCGTCACCCGCGCCAGCCCGCCGGTGGATTTCGGGTCCGGCTCGTCCAATTGATAGACGGCGATCTGCTTGCGCCGCGCCTGATTGTTCCCGATGTCACCGATGAACAGATGGCCCTGATCATCCGTGGCCATGTCCTCCCAGTCCTCCAGCGCCGCGCCGGCCACGCGAAACTCCGCGAGCGTGCGGCCATCGCGCGTCATCGCGTAAAGCACCTGCTTCCTCGGGCCGCCGCCGTCATTATGCGTCCAGAAAACTCCCGGATGCCGCCGGCTCGCGACGACGCCGGAACTTTCCGTCACGCTCCGGTTGGCGATGTGTCCGATCAGCACCACACCCGGCGCGACCGGCTTGCCGGGCGCGTCCGCGCCGCACGCGCTGGCAGCCAGCCAGGGCAACAGGGACAACCAGACGAGTTTCATTCAGTGACGCTTTGCAAGTGTTGTTCGCCGGCAATTAAACTGTATTTCCATCCTCGCGCGACTAAATACTGGACGCGATGCGCGCAACAACCCCGTCCTCCCCGGAGCCAGCCCCCCTGCCCTCCCCCGCCGCGCGCACGGAACTCGCCATCACCGGCATGAATTGTGGCAACTGCATCCGCCACGTCACCGACGCCATTCAAAACGTGCCCGGCGTGACCAGCGCCGTGGTCACACTCGATCCGCAACACGCCACTGTCCGCTGGAACACCACGCCCAACGTCCCGGCGCTGGTGCAGGCCATCCAACAGGCTGGCTACGAAGCCCAGCCGATGGCGGAGACACCGTCCGCGCACGACCACGGGGAACATCGCGCGCCGAGCTGGCAGTTGACCCTGTGGCTCGGCGTGCTCGGTACCGCGCCGTTGATGGCCGGCGAATGGATTTTCGGTGTCGCGATGGAACGTTGGTTTCAATGGCTGTCCTTCGCGCTGGCGATACTCGTGCAAGTTTTCGCCGGCGCGCAATTCTATCGTGGCGCATGGCGGCAACTCCGCGTGGGCAGTTCCAACATGGACACGCTCGTGGTGCTCGGTTCCACCACCGCGTTCACTTACAGCGCGTGGGCGCTGTTCGCCGGCTGGCCGGGGCACCTCTACTTCATGGAAGCGGCGGCCATCATCACGCTTATCAGTGTCGGCCACTGGATCGAAGCGCGCGTCAGCGCCCAAGCTTCCAGCGCGTTGCGCGCGTTGCTCCGTCTGGCGCCGACGCTCGCCCGGCGGCGCGACGCGCAGGGCCACGAACGCGACGTGCCGGTGGCGGAACTGGCGATGAACGACGCGGTGGTGTTGAAACCCGGCGACCGCGTGCCCACCGATGGCGAAGTGCTCGAAGGCGAATCCGCCGTGGACGAAGCCATGTTGACCGGCGAATCCGCGCCGGTGGACAAGACTTCACCCGCCCCGCTCTACGCCGGCACCGTAAATCTCAATGGCCGGCTCGTGATGCGCGTCACTGCCACCGGCGAAGCCACGGCCCTGGCCCACATCATCGCCGCTGTGCAACGCGCGCAGAGCAGCCGCGCGAACATCCAGCGACTCGGCGACCGCGTGAGCAGCGTGTTCGTGCCGGTGGTGACGCTCGTCGCCATTGGGACGGCATTGTGGTGGGGACTTGCGCCGGAACAGGCGCGCCAGGTCAGCGCGTGGCTCGCGCCGTATTTGTGGCCGGTGCATCCGCCCGAGAGCGCACTGGCGGCGGCGGTCATCGGCGCGGCGGCGGTCTTCATCGTCGCGTGTCCGTGCGCGATGGGACTGGCGACGCCGGCGGCGATCATGGCGGGAGCCAACGCGGCGGCGCGACGCGGCATTCTGATCCGCGACGGCGTCGCGTTGGAGAAAGCTGGCACCGTCACCGCCGTTCTTTTCGACAAGACCGGAACCCTGACCGTGGGCAAACCGACAGTCGCCGCGACGAATTACTTCGGCGAACCATCTGCCGACGACTCCACGCGACTGGCCATCGCCCTGACGCGTGACTCGCGACATCCGCTGAGTCAGGCGGTTGCTCACCTGGGAGCACTACCGGCGTCCGCCACCGAGACTACTCACCCAGCCGTTGAACTGACCGAATGGCGGGAGATGCGCGGTGCGGGCGTGGAAGGAAAGGTGAGAATGCCGGATGACGAATGCCGCGTGGCCCGGCTCGGTTCCCTGCGTTGGCTGGAGGAATGCGGCGTTGCGCTGTCGCCCGCCAGCGCCTTCGCCGCCGAGTGGTCCGCGCAAGGCGCGACCATTCTCGGTTTGAGCCTGGACGGCGCGTTGATCGGCCTGTTCGCGCTCAAGGACACGGTGAAACCGGCCGCGCCCAAAGTCGTCGCGCAACTTCAGCGGCAGGGGTTGAAGACCTTTCTCGTCACCGGAGACAACCCGCTCACCGCCGCGAGCATCGCGAAGCAGACGGGCATTCCCGCCGACAACGTCTTCGCCGAAGTGCGCCCCGATCAGAAGGCCGCCTTCGTGAAGCGGCTTCAACAACAGGGAGAGCGCGTCGCCTTCGTCGGCGATGGCATCAACGACGCGCCCGCGCTGGAACAGGCGGACCTCGGCATTGCCGTCGCGCGGGCCAGCGACATCGCGCGCGAGGCCGCCGACATCATCCTGCTCAAATCAGAAATCGAGGCGGTGCCGGAGAGCCTCGGGCTGGCGCGGGCGACCTTGCGCACGATCAAACAGAACTTGTTCTGGGCCTTCTTCTACAACGCGGCGGCGGTGCCGCTGGCGGCGCTGGGCTTTTTGAGTCCGGTGCTGTGCGCGGCGGCGATGGGCCTCTCCGACCTGGTCGTGATCGGGAACGCGCTGCGGTTGCGGTGGTGGAAGAATGATTGAGCCGCGGAGTGGTTGCTGTTACTTTTGAACCATGAACGTTGCGAACCATCCGCGCATTTCAATTCAGCCCAACGTCTGTCACGGCAAACCGGTGATTCACGGCACCCGCGTGTTGGTGGCAAACATCCTTGGCGCGCTCGCCGCCGGACAGAGCCGCGCGGAGATAATGGCGGACTATCCGGCCATCGGCGACGCGGACATTGACGCCGCGCTCGAATTCGCCAGCCGCATCGCCCAATTTGAAAGCTTCGATTACGCTCCCGCGTAACCATGAAGTTTCTCCCGGACCAAAACTTCCCCCGGTCGTGCGCTCCCTTGCTTCAGGAGTTCGGTCACACGTTGTGCGACTGTCAGTTTGATCCGAAGACCGGTTTGGATGACGACTGGCTGTTCCAGGAAGCCCAAAAAGCCGGCGCGGTGTTCCTCACCACCGACAAGGACTTCTTTCACTCTGTTCCCTGGCGCTACGCCCGGCATGAGGGAGTGATCGTCGTGAATCTCGCCAAACCCAACCGCATTCAGATTTTGGAGAAGCTGCGCTGGGCGCTGGACTTTCTCACCTCGAACCCCATCCAAAACCATGTGCTCCTCCTGCGGGACCAGCGGGTTCTCTACTCGCAGCGGTCCTTGGATGAGTAAGGCCAACCCACCATGAAACTCGGCATCATCAACAGCGCGTTCCAGCAAGCCGGCGTGGACACGGCCACCGGACTGCGACATATCTCCCGCATCGGCTTCGATTGCGTGGATATTTTCACCGAGGCGGCGGGCATTTCCGAAAAGGAGGTCACCCTCGTCGCCCGCACGGCGGAACGGCTCGGCCTGCCGATCATCTCGCTGCCGGTCGTGGCCGTGGGCCTCGTGGACTTCAACGATCCCGTGCGCGAGTTCCATGTCGAGCGCTGCCGCAAGTTCATTGACCTCGCGCAGACCTGGGGCGCGAAAAACATCCTGCTTGTGCTGGGCGAATACATCTGGCAGCGCGAAGTCATCCCCGCCGAGGCGCAATGGCAATGGGCCATCGAGACCTGCCGCCAGCTCGGCGACTACGCGAACAAGAAGAAAGTGGACATCGCGCTGGAACTGGAACCCTTCCGCCTCAGCCTGCTCAACAACGTGACCGAGATGGTCCGCTTCGTGGACGAATGCGCCCACCCCCGCGTGCGCGCGAACATTGACGTGAGCCACCTCGTCCTCTCCGACACCAGCCCGGCGGACCTGCGCCAGCTCCAGGGCAAAGCCATCCACGTCCACATCAGCGATTGCGACGGCAAGGTGCATGGCGACCTCCCGCCGGGGCGCGGCGTGGTGAAGTTCGCGCCCTACTTGCAGGCGATCAAGGAACTGAAGATTGACGGCACCGTCGCCATCGAACTGGAATATTCCCCCGACCCCAAACGCATCGTCGCATGGGTCGAAGAAGCCTACCGCGAAACCGCGAAGCTGATGGACCTGGTGGGATTGCGGGGCTGAGACAGCGGCGGTGCGAAGTCCCTCATGCCGGCGGTTGGGGGGGGGCCATGCCCCACTGCCCTTGAATCAAGGGGTCCGACAGCCTCGTCATCCTAATCCTACTCCTCATCGTAACCGTTTCAGATCTTTTTCGATTACGAGTAGGAGTAGAATTAGGAGCAAGATCCCTCTGCCCATCGAACCATCCAGAGCTAAAATCAATGGCAAATGGGCTACGCCCGCGCCACGGTCGTTTCTTAAAGGCGGTCTCTGATGTCCAGTAACGTTACTTAATACTCAACAAAGCTGTTTCAACCATCCAGCGGACCAATCCCCACTTGGGGAATGCAATTCTGAACATCCAGCGGACCAATCCCCACTTGGGGATTGACGTTCTGAATGTCCAGCGGGCCTCCGGCGACTTCACCGGAGTGGCGCGGGATATCCAGCGGACCTCCGGCGACTTCACCGGAGGGGCGCGGGATGTCCAGCGGACCTCCGGCGACCTCGCCGGATGGGCGCGGAATATCCGGCTGGCCTCCACCGACTTCAGTGGAGGGGCGCGGGATACTCAGTAACGTTATCGGACAGTCACCAAAGCGGTTCCAAGGTCTAAAATTGCCCCTGCCCGCTTCAGCCGCTCACTTCGCCCGCGTCTGGTAGGTCCGCTTGTGGCCGTTGGCGGGGATGGTGACGGTGTAGCTCTGGCCGGATGGCGCGACCGCGAGCTTGATGTAGTTGGCGGCGCAATTCTTTTCCAGGTTGGCGATGAGTTCATCAGCCGTGTTGTTCGCGCGGTCGTCGCGGAGGTTCTTGTGGACTTGATACATCGCCTGGATGGTCGGGGCGGCCTTGAGCGTGGCAAAGGTTTCCTTGCCGCAGCCTTTGGTCACGCCGTTGTTCATCACGGAAATCGTCGGCGCGAGCCGGCGGATCAGCAGCGGATTGTTGCTCACGTCCAGACCGTGGTGGTTCACCTGGTAAACATCCACGCTGCCGATGGGATTGACCGGGCAGACGAGCTGGCCCTCCATGTTCCACGTCAGGTCGCCGCCGTCGAAGAAGCGGAACGCGCCGAACTCCAGCACGAGCACGATGCTGTTGGCGTTGTCGGAGGTGTCCTTCGCCTTCTCGATGACGTCGGTGCAGCGGGCCGTGGCGATGGCGCTGCCGGGCAGCGGGAGGAAGGTTTGTTTCGCGCCGACGCAGCGAAGCGCGAGTTTGGCGGCGCCGGCGGGCGGTTGTTTGAGCGGAATGGTTTCGCCCACCTTGATGACGTGGCGCTGTTCCACTTTCATTTTGCGGTAGGGTTTGATCTTTTGCAGGAAGAAGGCGCTGTCGCGGTTGCCGTCGGGGTCGGTCTCCGGGATGCCGTTGTCCCAGACGTGCGCGATGGGCAGTTGCGCCGCCACTTCCGCCGCGCCGCCAAAGTGGTCCACATGGAAATGCGTCGTGATGTAATGGTCAATGCGCTTGAGGCCGGCCACCTGCGTGGCGGTCTGGTGGATGCGCCCGGAGTCGCGCAGGCCCGGATTGCCGGAATCAATCAGCACCGATTCGCCCGCCGGCGTGACGATGAGCGTGGAGCCGCCGCCCTCGGAATCAATCCAGTAAATGTCGAGCGTCTGGTCGGCCTGACCGGCGCCCAGCGAGGCGGCAAGGAAGCAGGACAGGAACGGGATAAGTGCGAACTGGGAAGTGATGGTTTTCATAAGATTGAGTGGCGGCGACGTTAGCAGCGACCACGAAAACGGCAACGTCGAAAGATCGCGCGCAAAATCCCTTGCCAAATGCCTCGGCGCGAACTTCAATACTGCCCGGCGTTGGCTGGATAGCTCAGTTGGTAGAGCAGAGGACTGAAAATCCTTGTGTCGGCGGTTCAATTCCGTCTCCAGCCACCACCTTTCAATAACTGCTCCAATGTCCGCTCACTCCAAACACCTCGTCCTCTGCCTGGCGGCACTGCTCGGTGGCCCCGCCCTGCCCCGTCCGGTCGGCGCGGCCGAAGCCCCGCTGCCGGCCCGCGTCAGCGAACATATTTCGCAACCGCGCTTCGCAGCGGCCGCTTGGGGCGTGAAGATTGTCTCCCTCGACACTGGCAAGACGCTGTTCGATCACAACGGTGGGAAGCTGCTCAAGCCCGCTTCCAACGCCAAACTTTACACCGGCGCACTCGCCCTCGACCGGCTGGGGCCGGACTTCCGCATCAAGACATCGCTTTACGCGACCGCCCGGCCTGACTCGTCCGGCACGGTGCGCGGCGATGTGGTGGTTTACGGCCGGGGCGATCCGTCCTTCGCCGCGCGGTTCCACGACGGCGACCACTCGAAGTCGCTCGCGCCGCTCGTCGAGGCGCTGGCTGCCGCCGGCGTGAAGCGTATCAAGGGCGATCTCATCGGCGACGAAAGTTTCTTCCGCGGCCCGCCGCTCGGCTCCGGCTGGACGTGGGACGACTTGCAATATTACTACGGCGCGGAGGCCTCGGCGCTCACGGTGGACGACAACGTGGTGGACTTGACCTTCCAACCCGGCGCGCGCATCGGTGCCCCGTGCCGCATCATTCCCGCACCGGCGACGGGGTTCCTCACCTTTGACAACCGCACCACGACTGCGGCTGCGGGCGTGAAACGCGACATCAATCTCCACCGGCCCATCGGGGAAAACATCGTCCACGTCACCGGCCGCATGGCACTTGGGGACACAAACTTCACGGACGCGGTCACGGTGCATCGACCGGCGCGGTGGTTCATCACGCGATTGAAGGAGTCGCTCGCGCGGCGAGGCATCACCGTTTCCGGCGGCGTGCGCACCGTGGACTGGCGGGAACGCGCAGCGCGTCCGGTGGATTTGACCAAGCTGGTGGAGCTCGCCGCCGTCCAGTCGCCGCCGCTCGCGGAAATCGTCACGAAGATGATGAAGCCATCGCAGAACCTCTACGCCCACCTCCTGCTCCTGCAAGTCGGCGCGCGAAATCAGCACACGGCTGCCACCGAAGCGACGACGGAGGACGGCGGACTCGCCGAGATGAAATCGTTCCTCGCCGAGGCGGGCACCGCGCCGGGCGAGGTGTTGCTCGAAGAAGGCTCCGGCCTGTCGCGCGCCGCGCTGGTGACTCCCAACGCCACAGTCGCGCTGCTCCGCTTTATGGACCGGCACCGGCACGCGGAATATTTCCGCGCCGCGCTGCCGCTGGCCGGAGTGGACGGCACGTTGCGCAATCGAATGCGCGGCACGCGCGCGGCGGAGAACGTCCAGGCCAAGACCGGTTCCCTACGCTACGTGAACACCCTCTCAGGCTACGTGACCACGCGGGCCGGCGAGCGGCTGGTGTTCTCGATCCTGTTGAACAATTACCTGCCGCCGCCAGGTGCTTCCGCTCGCGACGACATTGACGCCATCGCACTCATGCTCGCGGAACTCGAGACGCGGCTGTGATTTCGCGCGGCGGAAATAATCTGAATGCCGCGCCGCGCTGTTCTGTCCAACGACGCAATCAGCTTATGCATCCACACAAAGCAGATGAACCGGGCGGCTTGGCTGCCCACACTTCCACTGTCGCCCACCCGACCGTGTCCGCGCATGTGACCTCTTTCAACTTTGGCTCCGGCCCGCGCCGCTCCAGTGCGGTCAAACAAAAACACGGCGTCATTCACCCGTCGCACACGCTGCCGGCGCTTTTTGGCCGGCGGGCGCAACAACTGGTGCGACCACTGCCGCGTTAGCCGGCACGTTATCGCGGAAACATGCTTCACCGGGCTTTCGGCTCCGGAGTTACCCAGGCACCGCGAAAGCGTTTGCGCACCGACCAGCCGAGCCGCTTGCAGGCCATCCCGTCAATCTCCAGGGTCCCATCGTCGCTCAAGACTTGAAATGCTTCCCGGCCCTCCGGATAAACCACCACCGCTTCCGGATTGAAATCTCGCAGATGTAATCCCGTCATCCGTTCCGGTTCCGACATGCCACCGCTCCACTGGTAAAGATGCGAACGCCCCTGCGCGTCATGCGACCCGGCGATGATGAGGTAGCGGCCCCGCCAGTAACCCAGGTCGCGGACGCCCAACCCACCGAGATTGAGCAACAGCGGGTCGCCGAACTTCGCGGGCCGGCCCGCGAGGAGATCGTCCGGGTTCAAGAGCGGCACGAGCAGCGCCCGGCCCTGCGGGATGGGATTGCGGAAGCCGATCAACAGCCGGCCATCCGGCGTGGCGCACAGCCCCTCGATGTTCAGCGCGCCGGGCGACTTGGGCGGCAACAGGCTCGCCACGTCCAGCTTGAACGGACGCAATCGCGCGTCCCGCAATAAATCCCGCAGCAGGAAACCGTAGGACTTCCCCACCGGCACGAGTCGCACGGTCGCGTTGGTCTTCTCCAGCCGTGTCGCGAAGAAACGGTGCCGGCTTGATCGGAACTTTCCATCCTGATTGCGTCCGTGCGACGTGATCCAGAAAATCTTGTCGCCCAGCCACGCAGCGCCTTCCAAATCCGTCTCCGGCCACTTCAGGTCCGGGTGCAAGAACGAAGACAGGTCCACCGACGCCACCGGCAGCCCGCCCTTCGCGGCACTGTAGATGCGCAGCGTGTTGTCCTCGTCATTACCCACGGCGAACAAGTCCGCGCCCAGCGCCACGGCCGCCGAGGCGTCGCACATGCCACGGTAAACCGTCTGCGTCGAAACCGTCGCGGGTGTCGCGGCGAGCGCGACCATCGGACCGAGCAGGCCGACGGCCACCAACAGCGATTTGCGCGCGAGCATGGCGCAGCGTAGGCGCAATCACCGGGCGGTTCAACGCTGGAGCGCAGCGGTATCCGGGCTTGAACTTCGCCGCCAGCTCGCTGCAACCTTCGCCATGCTTTCACTCATCGTCGGCACCAATCGTCCGGGCAGCAACACGCGCAAGGTCGCGGCTCACCTCGAAGAAATTTACGCCGGCCTCGGCGTGCCCCTCAATATTCTCGATCTGGCGAAGCTGCCGCCGGAAATCTTTTCACCCGCAGCCTACGCCGAGAAGCCCAAGGCGTTTCTGCCCTTCGTTGACGCGGTGGTGCAATCCGACGGACTGGTGGTGGTCACACCCGAGTACAACGGCGGCATCCCCGGCGTGCTGAAATACTTCATTGATATGCTGAAGTTCCCGGAGAGCTTCGACCAGCGGCCCGTCTGCTTCATCGGGGTGGCCGCGGGCATCTGGGGCGCGCTGCGGCCCGTGGAGCAGTTGCAACAAATCTTCGGCTATCGCAACGCCTTCATCTACCCGGAGCGCGTGTTCCTCCCGAAGGTTTACGAAAACCTCGACGGCGCGGGGCGCCTCACCGGCGAGGAACTGCCCGGCCGCCTCCGCACGCAGGCGACGGGGTTCATTGATTTCGTGGAGCGGCTCAAGGGCGTCCAACTCCGGCAAAAGAAGTAATCACGACAGCGCATGAAGAACCTCGTTGAACGTCTCGCCGTCTGCACCTGGTCGTTGCAGCCCGCCAATCCGCAGCAACTCGTCGAACACCTCCGCGCCATCGGCCTGCGCCGGATGCAATGCGCGCTCGACCCCATCCGCGAAGCGCCGGCGGTGTGGGGTGGGTTCGCGGAGCTTTGTCTCAAACACCAACTCACGCTCGTCTCCGGCATGTTCGGCACGGTCGGCGAAGATTACTCGACGCTCGAAACCATCCGCCGCACCGGCGGGCTGGTGCCCGACGCGACGTGGGAGGAGAATTGGGAGAACATCCAGGCCAACGCCGCGCTCGCGCAACAACTCGGCCTCAAGCTCGTGAGCTTCCACGCCGGGTTCCTGCCGCACGAGGAAAGCGATCCCGAGTTCGAGAAGCTGCGCCATCGCATCCGGCTCGTCGCGGATGTGTTCGCGGCGAAGGGCATTGACCTCGCGTTCGAGACGGGACAGGAGACCGCCGGGACGCTGCGCACTTTTCTGGAGAAGCTGGGCCGCCGCAACGTGGGCGTGAACTTCGACCCGGCGAACATGATCCTCTACAACAAGGGCGACCCCATCGAATCGCTCCGCACGCTCGCGCCCTGGCTCAAGCAATGCCACCTCAAGGACGCGACGAAGACGCGCACGCCCGGCGCCTGGGGCGAAGAAGTCGCTGTCGGCACGGGTGAAGTGGACTGGCCCGCCTTCTTCCGCGCGCTCGACGAGGTGAAGTTCACCGGCGACTGCTGCATCGAGCGCGAAGCCGGCAACCAGCGCGTGGCGGACATCCGCACGGCGCGGGAATTCGTCGAGCGGCTGGGGCAGTGAAGCGGCCCACGCACAACCAATCAAACGCATGATCAACGTCGGCATCATCGGCCTCGGCTTCATGGCCGCCACGCACATTCGGGCTTACCGGCAGGTCGAGGGCGCGCGCATCGCTGCGCTGTGCAATCCGAGCGGGCGGCATTTGGACGGCGACTTCACCAACGTCGCCGGCAACGTTGGGGCGACGGACCCGGTCAAGCTCGACATGACCGGCGTGAAGGCCACCAGGGATTTCTCCGACCTGCTCGCCGACCCGGACATCGCGCTGATTGACATCTGCGCGCCGACCAAGACGCACCGCGAGTTGTCCCTCGCCGCGCTGCGGGCGGGCAAGCACGTCATCTGCGAGAAGCCACTCGCCCGCTCCATCGCGGATGCCAGGGAGATCGCGGACGCCGCCGCGCAAGCGAAGACGTTCTTCATGCCGGCGATGTGCCTGCGCTTCTGGCCCGAGTGGGCGTGGCTGAAGGAAGCCATCGCCGCCGGCACGTATGGCCAGGTGCTCGCCGCGCGCTTCCGGCGCGTTGCCGAGCCGCCGGCCTGGGGGCAGAAGAACTTCTTCGACGGCAAGGAGTCCGGCGGTGCGCTGTTCGACGTGCACATCCACGACACGGACTTTGTGCAATGCTGCTTTGGCCGCCCGCACGCGGTGCATTCGACGGGCTACGTGAAGTTCAGCGGCGCGATTGACCACGTCGTCACACAATACGACGTGGCGGGCGGCGCCATCGTCCACGCGGAGGGGAGCTGGGCGATGACGGCGGGCTTTGGTTTCAACATGGCCTACACGGTGAACTTCGAGCGCGCGACGGCGGACTACGACGTGGCGCGCGGCGCGGAGTCGTTGCGCGTGTGTGAAGCGGGCCAACCCGCGCGCGTCGTCAAGTGCGAAGGCGCGGACGGCTACGTGGGCGAACTGCGGCACATCGTGAACGCGATCCGCACGGGAAAGCCGCCCACGATCGTCACCGCGCGCGACGGGCTGGGCGCGGTGGAGATTTGCGACGCGGAAGAGAAATCGGTGCAGTCTGGCACGACCGTGAGGCTCGAGAGGTGAACTCATGCTAAAAAAGGTTTACGTCGAGACGACCATTCCAAGCTTCTACTACAACCTTCGCCCGGCACCGGAGATGGTCGCGCGGATGAATTGGACGCGGGAATGGTGGGACAACTTTCGCGTCGCCTACGATGTGGTTTCCAGCACCGCCGTTGTGGACGAACTCATGCGCCGTGAACACCCGCAGCGCGAGCAAAAGGTCGCCCTGTTGAATTCCATCCCGCTGTTCGACGTGACCGATGAAGTCCTCGAAATCGTGGAGGTTTACCTGGCGCGCAAAGTCATGCCACAAGACCCGGCCGGAGACGCGCTGCACTTGGCGCTCGCATCGTTTCATCGCTGTGATATTCTGCTCACATGGAATTGCGTCCATCTGGCCAACGTCAACAAGTTCGAACACATCCAGCGGGTGAACGTGCTGCTGGGATTACCCGTGCCGATGCTGCTCACACCGCTGGAACTTATTCAGAGTGGAGATGATGATGAAACCGGACGCTGAGATTGAAGAAGTTCGTGCCGTGCGCCATCGCATATCCGAGGAATGCGGTCACGATCCCAAGAGACTGATCGCCTACTACAAACAGGTTTCCCACCGGCTCAAGCAGTCGGGACGGTTCCGGTTTGCGGACTCGAAGGCTGTGGAGAAACCGCCCGCTCCAAAATTGTAACGCTGGAACGCCGGGTGGCCGCCCGCTGCCACCGCGCGCGACGGGCTGGGCGCGGTGGAGATTTGCGACGCGGAGGAGAAGTCAGTGCGATTGCGGCAGACGGTGCGGTTGGATTGATTCTGCTTCGCGTTGCTCGGATGGCAGTCCTCGTCCAAACATTCCGAAGCGGCCTCATCGCCGGTGAGCTGGCGGCGGAAGCTGCCGATGGTCGTTCAAATTCCGTGAGGTCGCCACCAAACGTTCAGATGGCGGTTCAAATCCCATGAGACGCTTTCTGAACATTCAGGAAGTCATTCAAGCCCCATGAGGCGCTATATGAACGTTCAGGAGGTCGTTCAAATCCCATGAAGTGGCATCTGAAATGACGGCTGATGCGTATAAGTAATTGATAATCAACCGTGTGAGATTCTTTGGCGGGAAAATCAACGGCGGGCCGTCTTGGCCGTGTCCGGCAGGGAAGCGGCGGGAAAGCAGGGGTGGCCACCCGGCCTGATTCGCGTGCGTGGTGCCGCCCAACCTGCCGACTACTTCTTCCCCGCGCCCGAAGCCTTGTCGTCCGCCGCTTCCTTCGCCTTGTCCTTTTCCTTCTGCGTGTACATCCAGAGGATCCAGTCGCCTTCGCTGGGCGTGGGGAACTGGCAGGTGTTGGCGGTGACGACGGCGACGGCGGGACTCTTGTCGCCGGTGCGCGGGTTGAACCAGCTCACTTGCGGCGAGGGCGGCAGGGCGTCGAGTTTGATTTCGACGGTGCGGTCTTCGGGGACGTAAACCACGAGCAGGTCTTTCTGATCGGTGCGCGCGGCGGCGATGAAACGTGCCGGTTTTTCCTTGCCCGGCTGGTTGACGACGAACGCCGGCGTCGGGCGCAGGCGCCACCATTCAATGGATTCAAAAAAGTCGGCCAGGTGTTTCATCTGCTCCGCGCCGGGCATCGTGAGTGCCTTTTGCCACGGCAGAGGTATGCCGGTGCCGGGATGGTCGGTGGGCGGCTTGGTGCCGTCATCCCAGCCCCAGACGCCGTGGCCGCCGTAGGTGACGCCGGCGGTCGGGGCGTTGAGGAGCGTCCAGTAAATCGCGCGACGCACGGTCTCCGGCGCGATCGGTTTCTTCGACTGGTAGGAGAGGTGGTATTCGTATGGCGGTTCGAGGTTGATGAACGGGCGGTGCGGCAGCCGCGCCCAGTCTTCGGTGAGCGGGCCTTCAGTCATCCAGCGGAGCGTTTTGTCGTCGTCGCCGTGGCCGCTTTGATAGCCGATGATGTCGAGCCACTGGTCGTCTTTGAATTCGTTCCACACCCACTGCATCCCACCGGGATGGAGCAGCACGGGCGCGTGGGGAATGTCGCCAAAGACGGTGAAGCCGATGTTGCGCCAGCGGGTGGCCTTGGCGCCGCGATAATCGCCGTCGCCGGGGAGAATCCACGCCACGTCGTGCGCGCCCCAGCGGGCGACCATGTAACGGGCCAGCAGCACCGCCTGGTCGTCGGGCAGCGCCACGCCGGGGTTGACCTGCGGGTTGCCGCCGCCGTTGATGGCCCAGAGCATGACGGGCACGGCGAGCAGGCCGGCCTGGTTGAGCGCGTCGAACTTGGCGTCGAGCCGTTGGAAGAACGCGGGGTTGAGAACGATCTTGTCGGCGCCGGTGAAGGCGAGTTGGTGGTCGCGGTCGCCGGCGGGCGCGGCGCGGAATTGCGTGGCGACGAACTGGACGGCGGTGAACTTCTGGCGCACGCGCTCCTTGATGTATTGGCTCCACTCGGCGTCGGTGGAGAGCAAGGCGCCGTTCCAGGCGGTGTCGCCCAGCCAGAAGAACGGCGTGCCGTCGGCGTGGGTGAGGTGCCGGCCGTTGAGGGCGACGCGCACCGGGCCGTGCTGGTCGAAGCGGGATTTGTTGGCGGGAGCGGTGCAGAGGAATTCACCTTGTTGATCGTGCAGGCCGGCGTTGGCGGTGTCGTTGCAGGCGGTGCGCCAGGTCCATTTGCCGGGTTCCGTCGGCGAGAAACGCAGGCGCCAGGTCTGGCCGCCATCCCAGAAGCCATAGACCTTGTGTTTCTCACCCGAGGGCGCGGTGAACAACGCACCGACCTGGCCTTGCTGCGTGGGGTTGGGATAGTTGACGGCGCTGGTCAAGCTGGTTTCAAAGCGCCCCCACTTGGGCACCGGCGCGGACGGGGCCGCGCTCACGACGGCGGGCACGCTGAGGAAAATTCCGAGAGCCACGGCCACTGCGCGGGCGGTGACCGACGGGCCGTGGAAAAAGTTACGGAGAACGGTGAAGCGTTTCATAGACGTTGGATGATTCATTTTGCCGGGGCGCATCTCACAACAAAAGCGTCACCCTGTCAAACCGGAGTGAGCGCGGCCAGGGAAGCGAACTCGCCGGCGGGCGCGGCTTGCCGGATGAACCTCGATCCGTGTCCCGCCCAGCGCGCGCTCACTTCGACGCGAGTCGCGAGCGCGCCGCGCCGGAATGGGCTACGGCTTGGCCTTCGGCGCCAGCATCAGCCGGAGCATCTCGGCCACCTCCGCCGATTTGCGGCCCGACTTGTCCGCCAGTCCGGCAGCGGCGCCGGCGGCAAAGGCGGTCGAGGCAGAAGTGCCCGACACGAGATACGTCTGGCCGCCATAGGTGACGATGGTGGAGCCGGGGGCCACGATGTCCACGAACGAACCGCGATTGGCGTAGGCGGCAATCTGGCCGCTGCTGTTGCCTGCGGTCACCGCGATGACCTCGGGGTAGGCCGCCGGATAAGTGGGCGTCGTCACGGGTTGGTTGCCCGCCGCCGCGAGGAAGAGCACGCCCTGATCGTGAGCGTTCTTGATGATTTGCCGGAGGAAGGTGGTGTCACCCTCGCTGCCCAGGCTCAGGCTCATGATGGTTCCGCCACTTTCAATGGCTTTGAGAATGCCCATGCCCACATCCCAAGTGCTGGTGCTGGGACTGTTGCCATAAACGTCCACCGGCAGGATGCGCACGCTGGAACCGTCGTTGCCTTCCGTCACCGCCGCGATGCCGCGCAGGATCGTTTGCGACATCGAATCCGCGTGGGTGATCTGATCGCCGGTGGCCTTGCCGTTGCCGACGACGGAAACCGTCGGCAGGAGGAATTCATCCAACACGCCGCCCTGCGGGTGGATGGGAGTATCAATCATGCCCACGATGAGCCGACTGCCGTCGCCGCCGACTTTGGGGCGCAGATTGATGCCCGGCGTGGAACTGAAGGAGAGCGGGTCGGGCGCAGGCTCGTGGAAGACGGGGTAGTTGTAGTCCACGTTGTCCACGTCGTTGTTGCTCTTCAGCGCGGTGCGCGCGGCGTCAGTGGCGTCCTGGTCTTCAAATTGGAGGCGGTAAGTGTTGAGGCCGTCGGCACGGCCGATGATTTTCGCGCCCAGCTTTTTGGCAAGCTCTTCGATGCTCGCGCCGGGCTTGAGCTTCACGAGGAGTTCGTTGGGGATGGGCTTGGCGGCTTTGGACGCGGATTTGTCCGGCGCGCGAATCAACTGCGTGGCTTCCTGGAGCGTGGTCTTGAAGACGAAGAGCTTGGACGGCCCGTTGGTTTGGGGGAGCAGGGCGAAGCTCAATTCGCCCAGCAACAGGCGGAGCGCCTCGCCGGGCGGGCGGCCCTTGAACTTGGTGGAGACGGTGTGTTTGGTCCGGGGTTCGAGATAAATCTGCCAGTCGGTTACGGCGGCGATTTGTTCGAGCAGCTTGGTGACGTCCCAAGTCCGGATCTCGGCGTCCACGCGGTTTTCGTTCGTGCGCCACTCCAAGGATTCGGCGGCATTCGCGACAACGGTGGCAGCGAACAGGCAAGCCGCCGCGAACCGGCAGAGCACCGCCCCCGCGTTACCCGTGTGTTTGCCGTTTGGCCAGGCTGGATTCATTGCGTCAGAATATACGCGAGTGTAAAACCCGTGGCGACAAAAAGGTTGCGACACGATTCACTGCGGGCGCACGCGGGCGATGTCAGCGGTCACGCGGCGCGGCCTGCGCCCACGCGCGCAACTCCGCCAGCACACGTTCCACCGGCAGCCCGACGACATTGGTGTACGAGCCGGCGATGCGTTTGACGATGTCGTCGCCATTTTCCTGGATGGCGTAGGCGCCAGCCTTGTCGAGCGGGTGAATCCGGGCGAGGTAACGGCGGATTTGCCCCGCGTGCAACGCGCGAAAGGTGACGGTGGTGCTGACCGCAAAAACTTTTTGCCGATGCGCGCGCAGGTGAAGCAGGCAGACTCCGGTGACAACCTCGTGGATGCGACCTTGCAAGCGCGCCAGCATCGCGCGGGCTTCAGCCAGGTCAGCGGGTTTGCCAAAGATGGTCGTGCCCAGGCAGACGATCGTGTCGGCTCCGAGCACCAGCGCGTCGGGATGTTGCTTGGCGACGAGGCGGGCCTTGCGACAGGCGTTAACCAGGGCGATCTCATGCGGGGAAAGATGCTCCGGCTGGATTTCCTCCGCGTGTCCCGGCAGCACGGTGAAGTCCACGCCCGCCTGCCGCAGTAATTCGGCGCGGCGTGGAGACGCAGAGGCGAGGATGAGCGGCGCAGCGGGCATATCAGGCGGCACCGGCGGGTTCCAGGGCGGCATGGAAGGCTTTCAGTTTTTCCGCGAACAGCGCATCGCCGAGCACCGGCGTCGCGCCAGCGGTCGGAACGTCGCACTCCAGTTCCACCCACGATTTGCATCCGCCATAGTCCGGGCGCAACGGCATCTCGACGGGATGCGCCAGGCGGAAGACCCGCACCACGAGCGCGAAAATGTTTTCCTCCTCGCCCCACTCGAAGCGCCGGGCCACGACTTCATCGCGCCAGATGTGTTGTCCGTGGAGTCGCTGCACGGCGGCGAGCGAATCGAGTTTTTGCCACGCCACCACTTCGGCGAACAATTCAAGGCGCACCACCTCCGGCGGCGGCAGATGCGGCGCGAGTTCATCAAACCATCCCTGCGCGACCGGCCGCACGGACTCTCTTTGCTGATGGAAACGGGTGGAAAACAGCAGAAACGCCGGGTGCTCAACTTGGAATCCACCCGCCGCTTCGTGGATGCCGCCCTTGCGTAGCACTACGGTTTGCGCGCCGCGCCCCAATGCATCAACCACCACTGCCCACTCTTTGAAGGCCACACGCATGGGCAAACGATTAGCACGCGACGCCACTGCCTGGCAATGCGCTTTGCGCCCGGTCAACTTGCCGGGAAATTAGTTCCTCATGCTCACGCCTGCTCGCGGTCCATTTCGCGAATGCGCCGGCCGACCGGGAACAGAAAAACTCGAGCTCCCCGCCGCGCCATGGTTCCGGTTAAAACCGGAGGTCCGAAGATTCTTTGCGGCACGCGAAGATTTCACACCTTGGTGGCTCAACGGCCATATCCAGGTGGAACCACCCCAGCTTCCCACCGATTCGGGACACCCGCAGCTATAGATCCAATCTGCGGTCGCCTTGAAGCTGCGGGAAGTTCAGGAAGCGAGCGGGCGTTCCGGCCGATTCCAACGATCACCGTGACGAACCTCGTTACCCATCGGCCTAATCCCTGGTTCCAACCGCCCTTTCCGGAATCCACCGTGACCTCCCGCCGGCTCCCGCCGACGGCAACGCCACCTGCCCCGACCGTGCCCGCACCCGCCCGCGCCGAAGCGCGATCGGCCGCCGCGCAAACGCCATTCACCCCCGCCGAAACGCCACCCCAAGCCAGTGCCGACGCCATTTATTTCAGTGGACGCGGCATTTCAGTCACTGGCGACGGCATTTTTGTCAGTGCCGATGGCATTTCAGCGAGAGCCGATGGCATTTCGGTCAGTGGATCTGCCATTTCAGACACTTGGACCGGCATTTTTGTCACTGATTTTACCATTTCAGAAGCTTTTTGGAGAAATTCAACCAAGAGCCGTCCTTTTTCCGGCAACAATTGCCGCTTATCGGGAATACCACCACGGTTGGCAGCTCCCTCCACCGTCACGCCCGGCGCGGAGCGTTTGGAGTGCGCCCGACTTGTCGGCGCTTTTGGAAGGACGCGCGATCGCTCGATGAGGTTCGTGCTGGTTCCACGCCACCGCCGCCGGAAAAGCGGAGACAAGTCTCCGCACTCCAAACGCTCCGCGCCGTCTCACGCGCCGCTTCGGATGCGGTGGCCAATTCATTTGGAGCGCGACACGGAGGCGGGCGCGCGCGGCGGGTTGCGCGCCGGAGGATTTTGATGGCGGGAAGCGGGCGGGGCTGCTACGGTGCCCTGCAAGATCCCCACGTTCCGGTAATGGCCATGAAAACTTTAAAACTAATGTCGCCCCGCGCCCGTCTGCGGCGTGGAGTCCGGCTCGCGGCGCTTGCCGCTTGTCTGTTCGCGGGCCTCGCGGCGACGCACGCCGCGCAACCCAGCGTGCAACCGCTAATTCCGGGCAAGTGGCCCACGGGGACACGAGGGTTCGCCCGCGATGTCAAGGTGGTGAGCAACTACGCCTACGTCGCCCTTGGTGGAGTTGGCATGGTGGTGATTGATGTGCGCAACCCTACGAACTGCGTACGCGTGGGCGGCTATGAAACATTGTATGCCTCCGCCGTAGCGGTGTCGGGTAACTTCGCCTACGTGGCGGCTGCCGATGCGGGCTTGCAGGTTATTGACGTGCGCAACCCCACCAACTGCGTGCGCGTGCGCGGCTGGAAAACCAGCGCGTATGCCATCGGCGTGGCAGTAGCAGGCAACTACGCGTACGTGGCGGATGCCGACGCGGGCTTGCAAGTCATTGACGTGAGCAACCACGCCAACTGCGTGCGCGTGGGCGGCTACGATACCAGCGGGCAGGCCAACGACGTGGCGGTTTCAGGCAACTACGCCTACGTGGCAGTTTACGACTTCGACGAGTATCTCGGGCGCTTGCAGATAATTGACGTGCGCAACCCCACGAACTGCGTGCTCGTGGGCGGGTATGATACCAGCGGGAGTGCTGAGGGCGTGGCGGTGGCGGGGAACTACGCCTACGTGGCGGATTATGAGACGGGCTTGCAGGTGGTTGACGTGAGTAACCCGACCAACTGCGTGCGCGTGGGCGGCTATGTCACCAGCGGTGCCTACCGTGTGACGGTGTCGGGGAACTACGCCTTCGTGGCGGATGGTGGTTCAGGTTTGCAAGTGATTGACGTGAGCAACCCAGCCAACTGCGTGCGCGTGGGCGGCTTCGACACCAGTGGAGTTGCCGCCGGTGTGGCGGTGGCGGGGAACTACGCCTACGTGGCAGACTGGGATGCGGGCTTGCAGGTGATTGACGTGAATAACCCGACCAACTGCGTGCGCGTGGGCGGCTATGACGCCAGCGGGTATGCCTACGACGTGGCGGTGTCCGTGAATTACGTCTACGTGGCCGATCGCGATGCCGGCTTGCAGGTGATTGACGTTCACGACCCGGCCAACTGCGTGCGTGTGGGCGGCTACAACACCAGCGGGCAAGCCGAGGGCGTGGCGGTGGCGGGGAACTACGCCTACGTGGCGGATGGCTGGGTGGGCTTGCAGGTGATTGACGTGAGCAACCCCACCAACTGCGTGCGCGTGGGCGGCTATGACAACAGCTGGGCTGCCCGCGACGTGGCAGTGGTGGATAACTACGCCTACGTGGCGTATGACTATGCGGGCTTGCAGGTGATTGATGTGCGCAACCCCACTAATTGTGTGCGCGTGGGCGGCTATGACACCGCCGGGTTTGCCTTGGGCGTGGCGGTGGCGGGGAACTACGCCTACGTGGCGGATCGTGAAACTGGCTTGCAGGTCATTGACGTGAGCATTCCCGCGAATTGCAGGCGAGTGGGCGGGTATAACACCAGCGGGTTTGCCAATGGCGTGGCTGTATCGGGGAACTACGCCTATGTGGCGGATGGGGAGGCGGGCTTGCAGGTGATTTACGTGATCAACCCGGCCAACTGTGTGCGCGTAGGCGGCTATGCGACCGGAGGGCGAGCGAGCGGCGTGGCAGTTTCGGCGAACGGGAACTACGCCTACGTGGTGGATGAGTATTCGGGTTTGCATGTGATTGACGTGACCGACCCAGCCAACTGTGTTCGCGTGGGTGGCTACAACACCAGCCGGTCGGCCCAGGGCGTGGCGGTAGTCGCCAACCGGATCTACGTGGCCGCTGGGGAATCGGGCCTGCTGGTGCTGCCCACGGTGCGCGATTTCCAGTTCACCGTGCGGGTGGACGCCAACACCAACGAACCCTTCACCCTCGAAGCCGCCACCGATCTCCGTGCCCCCATCTCCTGGTCGCCGCTCCTGACCACCAACGTCCCCGCCATGCCCTTCGACTTCGTGGACTTCGATGTGAAACTCACCAACAAGCCGCAGAAATTCTACCGCGTCCGCCAACCCTGAGCCGCGTAGCAGCCGACGTCAGGAGGCTCTGATCTCCTTCGGTCCGGGATGAATGAGCCTCCTCACGTCGGCTGCTACGGATCATTGGACTCTTCCCCTGGTCGCCGCTGCTAACCACCAACGTCCCTGCCAACTCTCTACCAGCGAACTCACCGAGTGACGCGGACAACTTGACCGGCGGGCCACGTCCGGCGATGGCGGAGGCGCGGCCAGCCGGGCGCACGCGGGCCGGTGGGAGTATCTTGCCGGGGACGGTTTTTCCGCATGGGGAAGAAGGTGCCGCGTCGCGGACGGGGCGGCGGGCTCCCAGGGTTGGTTTTCAAGGGGTTGCGCGGTGTGCCCGGCGATGACGGACCCGGTCCCTGGGTTGGCACGGAAATTCCTTACCCAAAGACGTCGGGGCGCAACGCATGGTGCGCGGCGGCCGGCAAGCATAGAACAATCAACGAACAAAATCGCATGGCCATCTCCAACAACTCCACCTACATCCCGACGATCAACGAGTTCCTCGCCCATTGGTCGCAATGCAACGAAGCCTACGCGCCCAAGGCGCTCGTGGTGCGCGTGCCGAACAACACGACCGTCAACCTGACGCAATTTACCGCGCTGCGCGACGGGTTGCAGGCGCAGCAAAACCTGGTGCAGTCGCGCCTGAATCTCCAGTGGATCGCCCGCGGCAACATCGAGCTGCGCAAGACGGAGTTGTTGAAACAGTTTCATCTCTTCACCGGGGTGCTGGACAGCTATTACCTGAACACGGATTTCTACAGTGCCCGGCCGCTGGCGCCGGGCCTGGGCTTTGGCCAGGAGGCGTTCTCGCGTCCGCTGGTGGACGCGATGACGTTGTGGGAATCCATGAACGAGGGTCCGGCGCCGGCCGGGCGGACGCTGCCGCTGGTGCTGGCCGATACGACGACGCAGGGGGCGTTCGCCAGCGCGATCGCCGCGCTGCAATTTGCCTACGCCGTCGAGCGGCGCAAGGCGCAGGACGTGACGCTGGCGCGCAGCGGGCGCAATCGCATCCAGGACCGCGCCTACGAGGTCATGAAGGTTTATCGCGATGCCGTGCCGACCGAGCTCCCGCAGTTCCCGGATCTGGTGGAGACGTTGCCGCGGTTGACGCCCGCGCCGGGGCACACGCCCGCACCGGTGAACGCGAGCGCGGTCTTCGAAGCACCGAACAGCTCGAAGGTGGTGTACGAAGCCTCTGCGGACGCGATGCTGCACAGTTATCAACTGCGCGGCACCGTGGGCGACGAATACAGCGACGAGGACGCCATCGTGATCGCGTCCCACGAGCCAGGCGAGTCGCGGGAGTTCGTGACGCCTTTTGGCCTGAACCAGCCCGGCGCGAAGGTGGCGCTGAAGGTGTATGTCATCTTGACGACGGGCAACGAGGCGGGCAGCGGCGCGATGTTCGTCGAGCGACCGGCCAACGTGCAGCCGCTGGCGGCGTAGGCGGGGGTCGCCAAGGTTTGGTCCGGGCAGGCCCGGAGATCAATGTCTCCGGGCCTTTTGGATCCTGGAAATGGGGGC